>PWLA01000092.1 GCA_003559555.1 Gemmatimonadota bacterium
GGCTTTGGAGAGCGACGGGGACCGCCTCAAGGCACGGCCTGAGGCCGGCCCCTTCCCAACGTTGCGCCGCCGCCCCTGCGAGGCAGTCCCGCTACGGGCATCGTGCGGCGTCGCCGCGGCGACACCACATCGCTTCCCAGGGTGTGGCATGCCCCCACCGGATGGTGCCGTGGATCCCGATTCCGCAGGAGCGGTGCGGATGCTGCCATTTGCGTGGCCCGAAATCTGTGTACGCGGCGTGGTTGCAGGACGTTGGGCGGGCCTACCGATGGGAGCTCTCACGGGCTCTCCCGCCCCCTGGACCCATGGCACGATTACTGATCCATACGCGCTACAGGTGTCGAGGGCTCCTGGAGGACCTGAGGGGCCACCGCAACGGGACCATTCCAATGGCCATGGAGCATGGAGGAGGATCGAACATTGCAAGACGACCGCAGCGACCGGGCCTCCGCCCCGAGGGGCCGCGGTCTCATCTTCCTGGTGGTTGCCATCCTCCTTCTCAGCACCCTGGATGCCATTTTCACCCTGATTCTGGTGGATACGGGCCACGCACGGGAGTGGAATCCGTTTCTGGCCGGTCTCATCGAACGTGATGTGCAGCTCTTCGCCAACGTCAAGAGCGCACTCACCTCGGCCGGGGTCTTCGTCCTGGCGGTCTTCGTGGATCGGTCACTCTTCCAGAGGATCCCCGTTCGACGGGTTCTGGAGTTCATACTGGTGACGTATTGCCTGGTGATCGTCTATCACCTCAGCCTCCTGGTCCGGGCCTTCCTGGCATAGCCCCCGGCCAGGCTGCGAGGGCCCCGGCTCCGGGAGCCGTCCCTTGCCGTTCCACGTGAGGTGGTGCGATTGTGGACGGGCGGCGCGGAGGCTTCCAGCAGGAGGCCTCAGTCGAATCGACCCCTCCAGGAGCCGGATCCATGATGATGAGGACTGTTCACCACGCGCGTGCCCACCCTTCCAGCCGTGCGGACTGTGCAGGCGCCCGGGAGCGGAGTGCGTTGGCGCTGGCTTTCCTTCCTGCCTTCGCCCTGGCCCTTGTTGTCTGCTGGACCTCGCCGGTTGCCGGGCAGGATACGGTGCTGGAGTCGGAGCATCATCCATCGCCACCTCCGGGATGCTGATCTACACCGGCGATGCCTTTCCGGCCTGGCAGGGAAGCATCTTCAACGGGGGATTGGCCGGCGAGCAACTGGCCCGGGTCACCGTGGACGAGGAGCGCCGGTTCCGGTGCCAGGAGGTCCTGGTTCGGGACCTGGGCCGAATCCGCGACGTGAGGCAGGGACCCGATGGGCTCATCTACCTGGCCATGGACCACCGGGGTGACCAGACACACTCCATCCTCCGCCTCGAGCCAGTCCGGTAATCGATCCAGGGCTGGGAACCGGCGTCCAGGAGGCAGGTGGCGAGGAGATCCGACCCTCCTTCCTCCCCTTCGTCCTGCGCCGGAGCGGACACGGGATCGGAGGGGCCGCGATCCTGGCGTTGGCAGCGGCCTGGGGCGCCGGACGGTTGGGTGCGCCGGCGCCCTGGGCCTTTCTGGTGGTGGTCTTCGTCCTGGCGGCGGCCGCCGCCACGGCATCGGCGCTGGTGCGGGTTCGGCGGACCCGCTGGCGGATCCTTCCTGATCGGGTCACCGGGACCACCGGCACCGCATTCTCCAGGCAGACTACGGAGCTGGAGCTGGGGCGGATCACCCAGATCAGCCTCGTCCGCCCCTTTCTCGAGGGCGGGCTTTTCGGGACGGGGTACCTTACCGTGAAGGCGGCAGGGAGCGGAGCCCGGCATCTGGTCATGGCCTCGATCCCCGATCCGGCGGAGGCTTTCGAAGCGCTGCAGGAGGCCATGCGTGCTCGGGGCTTCTCGCTCCAACGGTCCCGGCTGATCTCCAATGACCGGCCTGCCCTGGTGGAGTGCCTGTGGGCGGTGGGCAAGGTGGCGTTCCTCAGATTCCTGGTCGTTCTGGTGGCGCTGGTTGCCCTCCTCCTGGCCCTGGGAGCTCTGGTGGGATTGTCCTTCGCCCTGGAAAGCGGAGGCGACCTTCTCCAGCTCCTTCAGGGCGACGCCCCGTTGCCTGACGAGGCTCCCGGGTGGCTCACGCCCGGGGTGATGACGGGAATCGGCGTGGGAGTGGCGGCCTTCGTTCTGCTGGGGCTGAGCTGGATGGCGGTTCCCCAGGTGATACGGTTTCTGCGGTTACGGCGGCGCTACTACCGGCTCTATGACGACGCGGTGGAGCTGGAGGCCCGCTTTCTGGGCCACTACCAGCAGATCATCCCCGTGGAGAACCTCTCCGATGTTTCCCTCCGGCAGTCGCTCAGACAGCGGATAATGGGCACCTCAGACGTGGAGCTGAGCTGCCAGGGGCGAGGCCGCAACATCCGGTTTCCCTGGATGGCTCGGGCCGAAGACTTTTCCGAGAACGTGCGGTCGATTCTGGATGACGCTGGCGGTGCGGGGGCCGTTGGCGCAGCGGCGGTGCGGGCACGAACCGAATCGATCTCCCGGAGCCCTGCCGGCGAGCCGGCTGGGGACGGTCCTCCTGCCGCCCTCTCCCGCGAGCCTCCGGTGGAGCTCCGGATCGTCGCGTCCCGGGTTCTGGCAGGATTCTTTCTGCGGGCCGTGGCAGGTTCGGTTGGGTCCGCCCTGGTGCTCCTGGTCGCCGGCGCGGCCCTCCTGCACCTGGAGCCGGAACTGGCCGCGGAGCTGCAGGCTACGCCCTTCGTCCTCTGGGGAGCGGTGGGGCTCGTACTCCTGCCCCTGGTGGTCTTCGTCCTGCGGCTTCCAGGACGAATCATTCGTTTGAGGGCCAGTCGATTCCGGATCGACGCCAGGCGGGTGGAGGCGGAGTACGCCCTCATCTCCCGGGAGCGGCGTCGCTTCGCCCTGGAGAAAGTGACGGCGGTGGCCACCCGGCAGGGACTCCTGGATCGGGTGTTCGGAACCTGGACCGTCACCTTCCATTCCATTGGAAGTGCCCGCCCCATCCATCTTCCGCATGTTCGGGCCCGAGCGCTGGAGATGACCTCATTGATCCGGCGCCTGGGGCTGGAGGCCGGCTCCCCCGGGACCACGCCCGGGACCACGGTTCAGGCTCGAGTCACCCCGGTCCTCTGGTTTCAGGGCAACCCCGGTACGGTCATCTGGACCGGCGTCTGGATCGCCGTCGTGACTCCCTTTGCCCTTCTTCTTCCCCTGGTCCTGATCCTTCCCGCCCTGGCGATCCTGGGTCTGGTGCACCGCTTCGGTGTGGATCTGTGGGATGCCGGGTCGGGGCGGATGGAGCTGGGTGCGGACCACGTGCTGGTGCGGAGGGGAAGGCTGCGGCGAACCACGCTCCTGGCGGAGTATCGGCAGCTCCGGGAGGTGAGGAGCCGCTACTACCCGTTCGCCAAGGCTGGGGCCGTGAAGGTGCGGGTCGCCGGCGGAGAGTCGGGTGAGCTGGAATACGTCCAGGACCCGGCGGCCCTCCACCTCAAACTCGATGCGGCCCTCCTGCGGTGCCGCAAGGACGGCGGATCAGGGCGCTCCAGGCTGGACACCCGGGAGCGGATGTCCGTGCGGCCCCAGGCCCGAAATGACGTAGTTGCGTTGACTGGAATCTGCATCGTTCTCTTTCCGCTCCTGCTTCTGTACCCCGTCAAGGTGGCGCTCCTGGTCCTCTACCACCGCCGCATCCGCTACGCTCTGGAGAGAGATCGGATCGTGGAATCCAGGGGAATCATCATCCGAAAGGTGAGGTCGATCCTCTACGATCGGATCGATTCGGTGAGCACGTCCAGGGGATTCCTGAACGGGATCCTGAAAAACGGGCAGGTGGAGATCTCCACCGCCACCGGGGCCGGCGCCCAGATGGTCATGCGGAACGTCCCCGACGAGGAGGGTGTGGCCCGGGTCCTCCACCAGGGGATGGACGCAGCCCGGAGCGCCGGCTTCATGCCACCTGAAACGGAGACGGGGGACTGACGGAGCCAACGGCCCCGCAGTCCCCCGTCTCCTCGCCCGCCGAGCCCCTCTCTGGCCGAGGGTTTCGGTCAGCGGATGCTTCCGGCCACGTCCAGGAGCGCCCCGGCTACACGGCGAATCCGCTCCGAATCACCATCGATGCGGCCGATCTCCACCGCCCGGGCGACTTCCCAGAGAGTGGTGGCCAGTTCCGCCAAAGCGGACCGCTTTTCCGCACCCCGCTCCATCCCCTCGATCCGGTCCATCTCTGTGGCCACTTCGGTCGCCCGCTGCTGGGGCAGGCCGTCGTGGCGCATGAGCTGGTCGAAGTGGGCCCGGGCCACCACCATCTCGGGTGGCCAGTGCACGCTGGGCTGGTGCTGCGGGTTGAACTCGTCGAAGTGGACGAGCTTTGCGGCCTCCAGTTCGGCTGCGCTCAGGTGCTCACTGGGGGTGAGCTCGAAGGTGTCCAGGCCCCGGGCGATTTCGGAGCCGTAGATGACGCCGTTGTGCCAGTATGCCGACCAGTGGCCCCCCACCACCAGCTCATCGTCGCTGATGGGACCCCGATCGAAGTACGCGATCTCGTAGGGGCTCGTGGGATCGGTGAAGTCTAAGACCGAGACTCCGCCCTGGTACCAGGCCTGCACCTTGATGTCGCGCCCGGGGACCGGGACCAGCGAGCCGTTGTGGGCCACGCAGTTCTCGGTGTCGGTCTGGGGGACCGGCAGCTTGTAGTAGCCCACGTGGTGCATCTGGCCGTTCACCACCCGGAAGAAGGCGTTGGCGCCCCCCTCCGGACGATCCGACTCCCGGCACCGGGCCGAGGTCCCCCCGCCCCACTCGTCGGTGAAGATGATGGTGGAGCCGTCGTTGTTGAAAGTGGCCGAATGCCAGTAGGCGAAGTTCTCGTCAATGACCTCGTCCACCCGGACCGGATTCGCCGGATCCCTTACGTCCAGGAGGATCCCGTTTCCGGAGCACGCGCCCGCCGCCAGTCCGATGTCGGGGTAGATGGTGATGTCGTGGCAGTGGTTGGTCGAGGCTGAGCGCTGGGTCCCCTCACCGTGGTCGCCACCCGGCCAGAGGCCGGCCACATCGCCGGTTTCATGGTCTGCAAAGACCCGGGGATGCGCGATCACCTCGGCACGTTCAGGGGAGGCCAGCGGGACCCGGATGACTTCGATCCGGAAGAGGGCGGACTGATCGGGGTCCACGTCCTCACCCACCAGACAGCCCTCCAACTCCTGGGCGGGGCGGACGCCAGCGGTGCCGGAGACGTACACGTAGACGTTGTCCGGGTCGTTTGCGTCGTCCAGGAGGGTGTGGGTGTGGGAGCCCCGGCAGGTCTGGACTGCCGCAACCTGCTGGGGCGCGTCCAGGTTGCTGATGTCGAAGATCCGCACGCCCCGGAACCGCTCCGGGTTCACGTCGCCAGGGGCGCCCTGCGTGCCGCAGTCGATCCGGCCCCGGGTCTGCTCCACCGACATGAAGAGCAGGTCGCCGTAGACCGAGAGGTCACCCTGTCCGCCGGGGCAGACCACCGAGGTCCGGAGCATCGGGTTGCCCGGGTCGGAGACGTCGTAGATCAGGAATCCGTGAAAGTTGCCCACGAAGACCAGATCTCCCTGGAAGGCCATGTCGGAGTTGGCCAGATTCAGGTTGCCCACGTTGTCGGGGTCGTAAAAGCCGTCGGGCCGGGGCACATTGGCCAGAAGCTCCATGTTCCAGGAGGCTTCCTCGGCGTCCATCCAGCCGGCCCCGAGACCGATGCGGGGATCGGCGTCATCCCACCACTGCTCGGTTTCCTGGGCCATGGCCCGTCCGGGTACCAGGGCCAGGAAGAGACCCAGGAGGAGGGCCGCCACCAGCGCCCCGATCTCGGGTGCGCTCCAGCGTGCGTACGTTGGGGTCGGATTCATGCGACGTGAACCTCGTGCGTTGGGGTCGAAGGTCGGTGCGTACGGAAGAAGAGAGGAGAGCGCCGGATCAGGATCCGTCGGCCAGCATGCTCCGCATCCGGTCGATCTCGATCTGCTGATCCACCTCCACATGGGCGGCAAACTTGTAGATCACTCCGTCCTGTCAGCCGGCTGGCGACCGGAAGAGCTCCTGCGACATGAGGACGGCGCCCTGGTGATGGCTGATCATGAACTCCAGGAAGAGGCGGTCGAACTCCTCGTTTCTGGCGTCCTCCAGTTGCTGGAACTGCTCCGGTGTGAGCATTCCGGCCATCCCCTCGTGCAGGTCGTGGTCGTGGCCGGCGTGTTCGGTGTGTCCCGCGTGATGATCCCCACGGGCCTCCGCACCCCTCGGGGTGATCCGCAGGTCGGCGTATCGGAGCTCCACTACCGGCACCTCCTCGCCGCGGCGCTCCAGCCACCTCTGCATGAGGAGGATCTCGTCCACCTGTGTCGCTTCGATGCGCTGGGACAGCTGCACCACATCGGCCCGACGGGTCCGCTCCGGCACCAGAGCCGTCATCTCCAGCGCCTGGGCATGGTGGTGGATCATGTTCTGCATGAAGCGGACGTCGTCGTCGGTATGCGGCAGGTCGGCGGAGAGGCCCAGCTCCTCCGCCGAGAGCGTCCGCCCTTCCTCTCCCGGGGCCCCTGGGTGGTAGTTTGCCGGAACCGCCTGGACCTCGGTCTCCTGATCCGGGGCCGAGGCACAGGCTCCGAGAATCAGGAGACCGAGACCCGCGGCCAGGGCCGGGAGGACTCCGTGCCGGCGATCTGAATTCGTCATGGGTGCATGCATTCTTTCTTCTGCCGGGTCAGGTGGCTTACCGTTGTGCGCCTGCCACGTCCAGAAGACCACCGGCCAGACGCCGGATACGCTCTGCGTCGCCGGCAGCTCCCTGGTCCACCGCCCGGGCATCGGCCCAGAGCTGGACGGCCAGCTCGGACAGCTCCGCACGCTTCTCGGCGCCGGCAGGCATGGCGTCGATCCGGTCCATCTGGGCCGCCACTTCCGTGGCCCGGTCCCGGGACAGCCCGTCGTTGCGCACGAGTTGGTCGAAGTACGCCCGGGCCACCACCATGTCGGCCGGCCAGTGCATCGCGGGTTGGTGCTGCGGGTTGAACTCGTGGAACTGGACCAGCCGGGCGGCGGCCAGCTCGTTCTCTGAGAGGTAGTCGCTGGGAACCAGCTCCAGCACGTCCAGGCCCCGGGAGATCTCCGAGCCGTAGACGTGTCCGTTGTACCAGTATGTGGACCAGTAGCCCCCGGTATGGAGCTCCTCGTCACTCAGGGGACCCCGATCGAAGAAGGCGATCTCGTAGGGATTCGCCGTATCGGTGAAGTCGAAGACCGACACGCCGCCCTGGTACCAGGCCTGCACCTTGATGTCGCGCCCGGGGACCGGGACCAGCGAGCCGTTGTGGGCCACGCAGTTCTCCAGCTCGCTCTGGGGTGCCGGGAGCTTGTAGTAGCTCGCCAGCTGCATCTTCCCGTCCACGATGTCGAAGATGGCGTTGGCGCCCCATTCCGGCTGGTCGGTGGCCAGGCACCGGGGTGCGCCGCCTCCACCCCACTCGTCGGTGAAGATCACCTTGGTGCCGTCGTTGTTGAAGGTGGCCGAGTGCCAGTAGGCGAAGTTGGGATCGACGACTTCATCCACTCGCACCGGGACCGCCGGGTTGGAGATGTCGAAGAGGATCCCGTTCCCCGAACAGGCGCCGGCGGCCAGCCCGATCTCCGGGTAGGCCGTGATGTCGTGGCACATGTTGGTGTCACGGGTGCTCTGGGTCCCGTCCCCGTGGTCGCCTCCTTGCCAGAGGCCCGCAATTCGGCCGGTCGCGTCATCGGCGAAGACCCGGGGCGAGTCGATGAGCTCGGCCTGTTCCGGCGTTGCCAGGGGGACTCGGATCACGTCGATGCTCCAGTACGCGGTGGTGGGGTCGTCAGGGTCGCGTACGTCCACACACCCTTCCAACTCCTCACCTGAGCGGGAGCCGCTGGTGCCGGAGTTGTAGACGTAGAGGGTTTCGAGGTCGTTGGGATCGGTGACCAGGGTGTGGGTGTGGGAGCCCCGGCAGGTCTGGATCGCCGCCACCTGCTGTGGGCTGTCCAGATCGCTGATGTCGAAGATTCTCACGCCCCGAAACCGCTCGTCGGAGACCGTTTCCTCGACGCCCTGGGTGCCGCAGTCCAGCCGGCCCCGAGTCTCCTGGGCCGACATGAACACCAGGTCGCCGAAGACCGAGAGGTCGCCCTGCCCGCCGGGGCAGACCACCGAGGTCCGCAGCACCGGGTTCGCCGGATCCGAGATGTCGTAGATGTTGAACCCGTGATAGTTGCCCACGAAGGCCAGGTTTCCCTGAAAGCCCATGTCGGTGTTGGAGAACCGGCCGTCGCCCGGGGTTTCCGGGTTGTAGAAGCCGTCGGGGCGGGGGAGGTTCACCAGGAGGTTCATGTTCCAGGATGCCTCCTCGGCATCGGTCCACCCGGCCTCCAGGCCCACCCGGGGGTCGGTGTCGGCGGTGAAAGCGGGGTTCTGCTGGCCGGCGGCGGGAGATGCCACCAGGGTCAGCGCCATGGCCATGAAGAGCAGAGCGGCCGGGAGGAGGAGGGCCCGTCCGCGTGCGGAGGGCCGGGTCATCGTGTCACTGGTCATATTCTCGATCCCGTTCAGGGGTGGATTGGTGGCCCCGAGTCAGCGGCCACTGCGCAGCATACGGTCCATTCGGGCGATCTCGGCCTGCTGATCGGCGTGGACGTGGGAGGCGAACTGGAAGATCTCCGAGCCCTGGCCTGCACCGGGCGAGGCGAAGAGCTCCTCCACCATCTCCAATGCGCCCTCGTGGTGGAAGATCATGAACTCCAGGAAGAGGCGATCGAAAGTCTCGTCCCGAGCCTCGGCCAGCTCGCCCATCTGCTGAGGGCTCAGCATTCCAGCCATGAGGGCGGGGCCATCGGGAGCGTCGTGGTGGTGCTCGTGATGGTGGTGATCGTCGTGTCCGGCGTCCAGATCCGGGACATCTTCCCCGCGGGTTCTGAGCCAGGTGGCCATGAGCCGAATTTCGTCGTCCTGTGATCGGTCGATCCGACGGGCCAGCAGGAGGATGTCCTCCCGCTTGGTCCGGGCCGGAGCCAGCCGGCTCATCTCCAGGGCCTGCTGGTGGTGGTGGATCATGTTCTGCATGAAGCGGACGTCGGCCGATGTGTACGGAAGGCGCTCGCCCGGGGCCTTCTCTTCATCGCTGAGGGTCCGGCTCGCCGTGCCTGGGGGGCCGGGGCGGACGGACGGCGCCGTTCGCCGGGTCTCCTCTCCACCTTCCCGCGCGTCGGCCTGGGCTTCTTCCGTTTGGACGTTGGAGACCACGGGGGAGGGGTCCTCCGGAGCTCCTCCCCCCGAGGCGCAGCCCACCAGGGCGAGGGGTACCAGAGCCACGGCCACGAGGAAGCTGCAGCGCCGGATCATCGGCCAGCGGGGGGGCCGTTGTTCACCTGGAGGTCCAGGACCCGAAGCTCCACCTCGACGCCTTCGCCGGCCAGCACCGCTTCCATGGCCTGGAGCTGCTCATGCATCATGCCCCGCACCATCTCCCGCTGGGCCTCAGGCATCTGCTCGAGCTGGCGCTGGAGCTCGGCCATTCCAGCCTGGGCCTGCGCCAGCTCCTCCTCCGAGATCCCGGAGGAGGCCAGGTCCAGATCAATGGAGGTGACGAAGGGGTGGAGGTAGCCCTCCACGTCCCGGTAGTCGGAAAAGTGGAGCTCCATCGAGACCGGGCGCGGCTGACCGCCATCCCGGACATCACCTTCGAAGCTGATCCGGAGCGGGACCAGGAGCTCCCGGTCCATCTCCATGGCCATGTGCCCGAGCTCGAAGGAGCCGGCGTTGCCGGGCATGCCCAGGTCCA
The DNA here is from genome assembly GCA_003559555.1 of Gemmatimonadota bacterium. Lineage (GTDB taxonomy): Bacteria > Gemmatimonadota > Gemmatimonadetes > Longimicrobiales > Gaopeijiaceae > PWLA01. Next base: position 9,810 of record PWLA01000092.1, read on the forward strand.
GGTCAAGACCCTCGAAATCCGAGATCCGGAGGCTCCACGTGCTCCGACCGTCCACCGCGCCACTTCCCTCCAGAACCCAACGGTCCGCCGCCGATTCGTAGAGCTCCCACGGATCGGCCCAGAAGGCCTCGGCCGCGTCGAAGTCCATGTCACCCTCGAAGCCGGGAGTCCGGGTGGAGTGGGGACGCAGCACGGCGCGCCCATCCACCACCTCACGGACCATGTACGAGGTCATGGGGATCCCCATGACCTCCTGGGTCACGGTCACATCGTCCACCCCGGCCAGCCGGGCGTCGTGCAGCTCCAGTGCCTGTGCCAGGATCTCCTGGGCGGACTGGGCCGAGACGTCCAGGGGCGTGGCCAGAGTGCCACCGGCAACAGCCAGGGCGGCGATGGCCAGGATGGATCCAGGCCTGCTGATGGACGTCGTCATGGGGTCTCGTCTCGTGAGGGTTGCCGGGATGGGGAGCCTGACTCCGGTCCGCTCCACTTACCTGCGTCGGCGATAAAAAGATCCCGACGAGCCAGGTTGGAAAAGCGCGCGAGCGTCCCCGCGGACTCTGCGAGCGGTAGACCGAAACCAGCCGTCGGCGGCTTGCAGACCCCCCGGCCAGAGCGTAGCCTGGGGGTCGAGGCCCGCCGATGGGCCGAGCCCCGGCCCGCCTGCCGTCCAGTCGCCGGCTGGCTGCCCGGAGCGGACCCCATGCGCTCAGGCTGCCACCCCTTCCAATCGACCGATCTTTCCGGAGGCCCCGATGACGAGACCTTGCTCCCGATCCCTGCTTCGCGCCGGTACCGAAGCATGGGCGAGCCTGCCCCGCTTTGTGCTGTCAGTCCCCGCTTGTGTCCTGGTGGCCACCTTCCTCGTGGGACTCGCGCTCCCGGCCGAGGCGCAGCTCCGCGACTACGGAGAGGTGGTGCCTTCGGCTGCCGAGACCGAGGAGGGACTCTTCCACGTCCACCAGCACGACCAGGAGCTCCTCTACGAGATCCCCGACAGCATCCTGGGGCGGGACATGCTCCTCATGAGCCGCTACGCCCGGACGCAGGAGGGGCTCGCCACCGACGGGACCAGCCCCGGAGGCGAGATGGTGGTGCGTTGGGAGCGGCAGGGAGACCGGATTCGCCTTCGGGCCATCTCGTATCAGGTGGACGCCGACCCACAGATGCCGGTCTACATGGCGGTGGAGCGGGCCAACTTCGCCCCCATCCTGGCCAGCTTCGATATCCAGGCCCGGGGCAATGGGAGCAGCGTCATCGACGTCTCGGACCTGTACCTCGGCGGCGCCGATGTCTTCGAGATGGGAGCGGGGCAGCGCGCCCAGTATGGCGCCCGGGGAATCGACCGCAACCGCAGTGAGGTGACTTCGGTGCGCAGCTTCCCCATCAACGTCGAGGTGCGGACCACCCTCACCTACGGTGCCGACAACCCGCCCTCGCAGTCTCGGGGTCGCACCATCTCGGCCGAGATGAACCATTCCATGATCCTCCTGCCCGAGGAGCCCAAGCCCCGGCGCTGGTTCGACGAGCGAGTGGGACTCAGGGGGATCGCCCAGCTGGACTACAGCCGGGAGCACCAGGGGGTCGAGCGGATCGAGTACATTCGCCGTTACTGGCTCGAACCCAGCGACATGGAGGCCTACCAGCGAGGCGAGCTGGTGGAGCCGGTGGAGCCCTGGGTCTGGTACATCGACCCGGCCACCCCCGAAGAATGGATCCCCTACTTCAGGGAGGGGCTCCTGGAGTGGAACGAGGCCTTCGAGAAGGCCGGCTACCGGAACGCCATCGAGGTCCGGGTGGCGCCGACCCCCGAGGAGGACCCGGATTTCAGTCTGGAGGACGCTCGCTACTCGGTGGTGCGCTACGTGGCGACCCCGGTACGCTCGGCCAATGCCGGGGGCGGGGCCTGGGATCCCCGGTCGGGGCAGCTCATCCGCGGTCACATCAACATGTACCACGCCCTCCCGGAGCGCCTCCGGTGGTGGATCTTCTCCCAGCTCGGAGGCCGTCACGAAGAGCTCCGGGGCGATGAGATCCCCCAGGAGATGATGGGCGAGGCATTGCGGTACGTGGTTTCTCACGAGATCGCCCACGTGGTGGGCCTGCCCCACAACCAGATGGGCAATGTGGCACACCCCACCGACTCCCTGCGCTCGGCGGCCTTCATCGAGGAGATGGGCCACGCCGCCTCGGTGGTGGGCCGGACCCGCTTCAACTACGTGGCACAGCCCGGTGACGACATCCCGGAGTTGGAGCGGCGCCGGGTGGGATTGGCCGACATGTGGGCGGTGGAATGGGGCCACACGCACTTCCCCCAGTACTCCACCCCCGACGAGGAGTGGTCCACCCTGAACCAGATGGTGATGGAGCGGGCGGAGCACCGGCACTACCGCTTTCTGGAAGGCCAGTACATCTGGCACCAGGAGTGGGATCCCCAGCGGATGACCGAGGCCATGGGCGACGACCTGGTCAAGTCATCCGAGTACGGGCTGGCCAACCTGAAGCGGCTCATGCCCCGGCTGGTGGAGCGGGTGAGCACCCACGGCGAGGACTACTCGGAGCTGGAGGCCCACTACGGACAGATCATCACCCAGTGGGCCCGCTACGTGCAGCACGCCTCGGTATATGTGGGGGGCGTCTACACACAGCTCAAGCGGTACGGGGAAGAGGGTCCGGTCTACACCACCGTGGACCGGGATCACCAGCTACGGGCCATGGCCTGGCTCGATGAGCACGCCTGGCCCACCCCCGAGTGGCTCCTGGACAAGGAGGTGCTCCGGCTCCTGGAGCACGCCGGAGCGCTGGAGCGGATTCGGGCCTACCATGATCAGGCCATGGAGCGCTTCGTCCAGCCCAATCGGCTGGCCCGGATGATCGAGCAGGAGTACTTCCTGGGAGACGAGGCGTACGGTCCGGTGGAGATGATGGATGACCTCCGGGCCAGCATCTGGCGCGAGGTGCTGGAAGGGGAGTCGGTGGATCCCTTCCGCCGGAACCTCCAGCGGGTGTACCTGGACCGATTGCACTGGATCATGCACGAGGCGGAAACCAACTACCTCGTGCCGCCGGCTTCAGGCAACTTCCGAGTGGGCAGCGACACCGATCCGCCCCTGAACGCGGAGCTCCACGTGGGTCACTCCGACATGGAGGCCATCATCCGTCACCAGCTCCGGCAGCTTCGCCAGGAGGTTCAGGCGGGATTGGGTCAGGCCCCCGACACCATGACGCGGATTCACCTGGAGGACGTCCTGGTCCGGATCGACCGGGCGCTGGCCGAGGGCTGAGGCGCCTTGCCGCGGACCCCTCCCCCCGGTGCCGTTTCCCGGGCGCCGGCCGCTGGTGGGGAGGGGTCAGGCGGAGTGCCCAGGGCGCATCTCCAGCGCCTCCTGGACCACGGCGGTGAGCTCCTCCACCTGGAACGGCTTGGCCAGGAAGCGCACCTCCGGGTTCGACAGCACCTCAGCGGCCACCTCGTCGCGGGTGTAGCCCGACATGAGCACCGTCCGTGGGGGCCGCCCCTCGGGGTCCCGGGTTCGAAGGATGTCCAGGAGCTCCAGGCCGGACCCGTCGGGCAGCATCAGGTCGGCCACGATGAGATCCACGGACGCGTCTCCGAGAGTGGCCAGCTCTACGGCCTCCTTCATGCCGGCGGCTTCGCGGACCTGGTAGCCGGAGCTCCGTAGAACCCGGCCCACCAGGCGCCGCACGGACGGATCGTCCTCCACCAGGAGGATCCGGGCCGACGAGCCGGGAGAACGGGCCGACATTCCTCGACTGGGCTCAAGCCGGCTCTTGGCGGAGATGCCGGCTGTCGATGTCGACGGGGTGGCCTCTTCCTGGCTCTGCGAACGGGGACTGGAATCGGCGGAGTGTGACCGGGATCCGTGTTCGGGTTCCGGTTCGTCATCCTGGCCACCGGCGCCGGGGCCGCCAGCCTTCGACTCCTGTGACGGTGCGGCCGGAAGCCAGAGCGTTACCGTGGTTCCCCGGCCCGGTTCGCTTTCCACGCCGAGGTGTCCACCGGCCTTCTCCACGATGCGAAGCACGGTGGCGAGCCCCAACCCGGTGCCGCCCTCTCCTCCCTTCGTGGTGAAGAAGGGCTCGAAGATCCGACGCTGCGTCTCCAGATCCATGCCCCCGCCGGTGTCCTGAACCTCGATCCGAACCCCGGGCACGGAGGCTCCGTCCGGCGGCCCTGAATGGGGAGTGGCCCGAACCTCGAGGATGCCCCTGGACTGCATGGCATCCCTGGCGTTCACCGCCAGGTTGATCATCACCTGATCCAGGTGTCCGGGGTCCATGAGGACCTGTGGGAGATCTGGGTGGAACTCGTGGTGGACCTGCATCCGATCTCCCATGAGGCGGCCCAGGAGACCCAGCAGGTCCCGGAGTCGTTCGGAGACGTCCAGGCGGTGGGGCTCGGCATCGGAGGGTCGGGATGCGGCCAGGATCTGGCGGGTGAGCTGCCGGGCCCGTAACGCCGAGTCGTGGATCTCGTGGATTGCCTCCATGGGGTCGCCTTGCGGCGGCGTCTGGAGGAGGGATCCGGTGGCGCCCAGGATCACCGTGAGCAGATTGTTGAAGTCGTGGGCCACGCAGCCGGAGAGCCGTCCGAGGGCTTCCAGCTTCCGAGCGTGAAATTCTCGGCCTCCGGCGCCGGTTGGTTCGGAGGTGTTCGGTGTCGACGGGTCCTGCCGAGGACCGGTGCTGCGCTGCTGGGGTGGGGGCGAGTGAGAGGGGGACGGGAGGGAGGTGTCGAAGGAAACTTCCGTGTGGGGCATCAGGGGAGTCCGGGCGAGGTAGAGTGCGAAAGAGGCGCCAGCGATTCGGGCTCAGGGTAGGGCAGGTTCCGTGCCGTGCCTCGCCACACGTGTCGCGGATCCGCTGCAGTGGCCTTCCGGCATCCCGGAAACCCCTGCAATTCCGGTGACAGGTCTCCATGTCGAGGCCTGCAGGATCGGGGTACGGAGCTGGGTCCCACATCCGAACGGATAGCTCCGGGTAGGCTCGTTCTTCCTACCCCCCCCGGAAAAAACGGCGGTCGCGGAGAATTCCCTCCGGCCGCCCGTTCACCATTCCGCGTCAGGTCGACGCCCTTCCGCGTCGGATCAGGGCCAGCCCCAGTCCTGCCAGGAGCAGCCCCAGTCCTCCCAGTAGCCAGTCCTCCCAGTAGCCAGTGCTCCCAGTAGCCAGTCCTCCCAGTGGCCAGTCCTCCCAGTGGAAGGGACCCCGCTTCCAAGGGGGGGCATCACCCCGTCCATGCCCAGGTATCGGGCCCCTCGAGCCTCCCTGTCCTCTCTTCACTCTGGTACCGGTGCGCCGCCCTCCTCCGAGATCTCATCCCCGTCCGGAGTCTCAGCGTCCTCCCTGCTTGAGCCGTTCTCCGTGACCTCCCCCTCCGCGACTGCAGCCTCCTGTTCCCTCTTCATCCCAACCCCCTCTGACTGGGTTCCCCCCTCCCCCGGATCCAGCGCGTCCACATCCCCCGGATCCGGCGCATCCACATCCTCCGGATCCGGCGCATCCACATCCTCCGGCTCCAGCGCATCCACACCCCCCGGATCCAGTGCGTCCACACCCCCCGGATCCAGCGCGTCCATGGCATCGAACATGTGATCCCGGAGTTCCTGGTTGCGGGGGTCGTCGACGTTTCCGCTGAAACGCGCCGCCGCGGTCCACCACTGGGGATCGATCCCCCGGTCGCGGTTGCTGCGCTCGAGGGTCTGGCCGA
>PWLA01000328.1 GCA_003559555.1 Gemmatimonadota bacterium
ACAGCTGACGGCGGCGCAGTTCACCGCGAAGTGGATCCGGGGCTCCTGGAAGCGGGGCCGGATGATCTCGTGCTCGATCTCGTCCTGCGAGCGAGACTGGCCCGCCACCTGGCAATGGTCCCGGGAAAACACGTCCGGGATCTGCCACACGGAGTTGTCGGGGTAGCCCGCCACCCGGTTCCGGATGGAGCCGAAGAGCCCGGTCCGTCCGGGCTCGATGGGGTAGTTGTCAATGACCAGGCGGAGCATGCAGGCGTTGTACGCGTTGATCCAGAAGGCCAGCTGCTCGTTACGGGAGACCGCCTCCAGCGACGAGGGCGAGGTCCGGGCCAGCTCGTCGAGATATGCGTCCAACCCTTCGCGCCGCTCCTGCAGGAGCTGGTAGTCCACCTTGGGCATCCGGACCACTTCGTCCAGGACCCGGGTGAAGGAGGCGTGGGAAGGCACCGCCTGCTGGGCCGCCGTCCCGGTTGTCTCCGGGGTCGCCGTCGGGGTCGCCGTCGTCGAGGCTCCATCGGCGGCCGGAGGTGCGTGGAGGAGCGAAAGGACGATCGCTCCCGCCGCCAGGAAGGAAGCCATCGCCACGATGCCGGGAATGAATCGCTTCACGGTACAAATCCTGTTTGGGGGTTGGCGTTGGCCGCACATGCGTCGTACGTCGTCCAACGATGCGATGGTCGGTCTTCTCCTACCCCCAGGAGTCGCCGACGATTCCCGGGGGGGGGTGCGCCCTCGCCCACAGAACCCGCCGCCGGGACAGACCGTTCCCGGAGGGGCCCGGACGGGCCACAGCGCGGGCTCACCGGTGGCCGATACGCATGGCGTGGGCCGGTGGGCCGTCCCAGGGGGGCATTTCGACGACCCCCGGCTCTGCCTACCTTGGATGCGGTCGGCGACCACCGAGCGGCATGGAGGCGGACCGCCGCCCTTTCGTGTTCTGTTCGGGTGATGTACCTTCGGAAAGTCGGCGGACGGCCCACCGGCTTCTCCTCAACCAGAGAGTGATACGGCACATGGCAATGGCGGAACTGAGCGAAGAGAAGAGAAAGGATCTGGACACGGCTCTGAACCAGATCGAGCGTTCCTACGGCAAGGGCGCCATCATGCGCATGGGCGCCGACGGCGCCAAGGTGCAGATCGAATCGATCCCCACCGGCGCGGTGAACCTGGACTCGGCCATCGGCGTCGGGGGAATGCCCCGGGGCCGGATCTCGGAGATCTACGGTCCCGAGTCGTCGGGAAAGACCACGCTCTGCCTGCACATCATCGCCAACGCCCAGAAGCTGGGCGGGGTGGCCGCCTTCATCGATGCCGAGCACGCCCTGGATGTGCAGTACGCCCGAAAGCTGGGGGTCGACGTGGACAACCTCCTGGTCTCGCAGCCTGACACCGGCGAGCAGGCGCTGGAGATCGCCGAGGTCCTGATCCGTTCCAACGCCGTGGGCGTGGTGGTCATCGATTCGGTGGCGGCGCTGGTTCCCAAGGCCGAGATCGAAGGGGAGATGGGGGACACCCACGTAGGGCTGCAGGCCCGCCTCATGAGCCAGGCCCTCCGGAAGCTCACCGGTGCGGTGAACCGGTCACACACGGCGGTGATCTTCACCAATCAGATCCGGGAGAAGGTGGGGGTCATGTTCGGCAACCCCGAGACCACCTCCGGGGGGCGGGCTCTCAAGTTCTACGCCTCGCTGCGGCTGGACATCCGTCGGATCGGCGCCATCAAGGACGGCCAGGACCTGGTGGGCAACCGGACCCGGGTGAAGGTGGTCAAGAACAAGTGCGCTCCGCCGTTCAAGCAGGCGGAGTTCGACATCATGTACAACGAGGGGATCTCCCACACCAGCCTTCTGCTGGATCTGGGCAGTGATCTGGACATCGTGCAGAAGTCCGGGGCCTGGTATTCCTACGGCGACCTGCGACTGGGGCAGGGAAAGGAGAACGCCCGGCAGTTCCTCCTGGAGAACCAGGACGTGGCCGATGAGATCGACCTCAAGCTCCGAAAGGAGATGGGTCTCATCCCGGACGACGAGGAGGAAGCCCAGGCGGAGGATGCGGAAGAAGAGGACGACGACTGACTGCCCTGCAGTCGCAGCCGTTGAGCCCCTTCCGGTCTCGCCGTTATAATCGAGGTCGCTGGCGCTGGCCCGTTCCCCGTTGGGCGGCGCCGGCTTCGTACCGCGTTCCAAGACCTCCGATTGCGAGTTTATGAAGGCTTCCGAAATACGCCGCCGATTTCTGGACTATTTTCAGCTCCGGGGCCACGAGTACCGACCCAGCGGCCCCCTGGTGCCCCCTGACGACCCCACCCTGCTCTTCACCAACGCCGGGATGGTCCAGTTCAAGAAGGTCTTTCTGGGTCAGGAAAGCCTCCCCTACGAGCGGGCCGTCACCAGCCAGAAGTGTGTCCGGGCGGGAGGGAAGCACAACGATCTGGAGCAGGTGGGCCGGACGGCCCGGCACCACACCTTCTTCGAGATGCTGGGCAATTTCTCCTTCGGGGATTACTTCAAGCGCGACGCCATCCACTTCGCCTGGGAGTTCCTCACGGTGGAGATGGGGCTCGAGCCCCAGCGTCTTTTCGTCACCGTGCACCACACCGACGACGAGGCCCACACCCTCTGGCAGGAGGTGGCCGGGGTGGACCCGTCCAGGATCTACCGCCTGGGCGACCGGGACAACTTCTGGCAGATGGCCGACACCGGCCCGTGCGGCCCGTGCTCGGAGCTCCACTACGACCTTCGCAGCGAGGGCCGGCGGGACATCCCCCCGAAGGACGAATTCGAGGAGCTGGGGGAGGCCGGGGAGATCATCGAGCTCTGGAATCTGGTGTTCATGCAGTTCGACCGGGACCAGGAGGGCACCCTGAACCCCCTCCCGGCCCCCTCCATCGACACCGGGCTTGGCCTGGAGCGCCTGGCGGCGGTGCTCCAGGGCGTCGATTCCAACTATCACACTGATCTCTTCATGTCGCTCATCGATCGGGTGGGCGAGGTGGTGGGACGGAGCTATGAGGCCCACAGTCCCGAGGGCGTCAGCTTCCGGGTCCTGGCGGATCATGCACGGGCCGTGGCCTTCCTCCTGGCCGACGGGGTCTTCCCCTCCAACGAAGGCCGGGGATACGTGCTCCGGCGCATTCTGCGCCGGGGGGTGCGGCACGCCTGGCTCCTGGATCGCCGGGAACCCACCCTGGTGGATGTGGCCCAGGAGGTGATTCGGGTCATGGGGAACAGCTACCCTGAGCTCAAGGAACGAGAAGCCCTGATCATCCAGACCACCCGGATGGAGGAGGAACGCTTCCTCTCCACCATCGAGGGCGGCATGGCCCGCTTCGACGAGCTGGCCCCACCCCGGGACGGTGCGGGTGAAGGCGCTTCCTCGGACGACGCTCCCGTGATCTCGGGCGAGGAGGCCTTCAAGCTCTACGACACCTTCGGCTTCCCGCTGGACCTGACCCAGCTCATGGCCCGGGAGCGGGGCTACCGGGTCGACGTGGAGGAATTCCAGGAGGCGTTGGGCCGCCAGCGGGCCCGGAGTCGAGCCGACCGAATGGCCAGCGGTGTGGGCACCGAAAAGGTGGAGACCCTGGACGACTGGTCCCTCCCCGAGGGCGAGCCGGAGCAGACGTGGGTGGGTTGGGAGCACACCGAGGTGGAGAGTCGCGTGGTGGGGTTCCGGACCCAGGGAGGCCGCACCGGACTCATTCTGGACCCGAATCCCTTCTACGCCGAGGCCGGAGGCCAGGTCTCCGACACCGGAACCGTGGAGGGCGAGGGATGGAGCCTCCAGGTGGATCGGGTGGAGACGGTGGACGGGCGAACCGCGGTCTGGGGACGGCTCGAGGGAGCCCTCCCCTCCACCGACGACTCTGTGAAGGTCCGAGCCCGGGTGGATGGGGCACGCCGCCACGACATCGCCCGAAACCACACGGCCACGCATCTCCTCCACGCGGCCCTCCGCAAGGTTCTGGGCGAGCACGTCAGCCAGCGGGGCTCGCTGGTGGCTCCCGACCGGCTCCGATTCGACTTCTCTCATCCCCAGCCGCTGAGCTCCGACGAGATCCGGGCCGTCGAGGAGGCGGTGAACGAGGCCATCTGGGCCGACCATCCGGTACGCTGGGAGATCGTGCCCCTGCAGGAGGCCCAGGACCGAGGGGCCATGGCCCTCTTCGGCGAGAAGTACGGTGACCGTGTGCGGGTGGTGGAGATTCCCGACGTGAGTCTGGAGCTCTGCGGCGGCACCCACCTGGAGCACACGGCAGGGGCCGGGCTGTTCACTGTGGCCCGGGAGGCCGGGGTAGCGTCGGGCGTGCGGCGGATCGAGGCGGCCACCGGCCCCTCCGCGTACCGGCGGCTCCGGGAGGTGGAGGATCAGATGGAGTCGGTGTCCGAGCTCCTGAAGACCTCGCCCGAGAACCTCCAGAAGCGCGCCCAGGAGCTCCTGAAGGAGAAGAGCGAGCTGGAGCGCCTGCTGGACGAACTGAGGCAGAGCGGGGGAGCCGGGGAGTCGGTGGTGCACGAGGCGCGGCTCCAGGTGCCGGCCGATTGGCCCACCCCGGACGGACCGGGCGTCCTGTACCGCGGGGTCCGGCTGCGGGTGAGGGATGCCGACGACGCCCGCAACTACGGCGACGCTTTCCGGGAGCAGGAGTCCTGGGGTGTGGTGGTGGTGGCCGCGGAGGCGGCCGGCGAAAAGCCGGCTCTCTTCGTCTTCGTCACCGACGACCTGATCAACAAGGGGGTCCGGGCCGGCGACCTGATCCGACCGATTGCCGCCCTGGCCGGCGGCCGGGGGGGCGGCCGACCTCACATGGCCCAGGGGGGCGTGGAGGAGCTGGAGAAGGTGGACGAGGCCCTGGAAGGCGGCCAGGACGTGCTCCGGAAGGCGTTGGAGGAAGCCGGATGAGGCGACCTGCCCCTCCACCGGCCGTCGAGGAGTGGGCCCGACGCTTCGGTGGCGTGTCGCTGGACGTCCGGGGCGAGCCCCTGGTAGAGGCGGCGACGTCGGCGTTGGGCCACACGTTGGCTCATCCCGGCCGGAGTCGCGAGTCGGCTTATGCCCTCCTGGCGGCCGACGCGCTCCTGACCTGCGCCTGTGAGGACGCCGCCGAAGCCGAAGAGCCGGAGGCCGTGCTCCGGGAGATCCTGGTCCGACTCCGGGGACTCGATACCCCGTGACCCCTCCGGACCGCGACCAGACCGCCGTCGATCTCCACTCGCACCTGGTGCCGGGGGTCGACGACGGCGCACGGACGGTGGACGACGTGCTGGAGGGGGTCTCCCGGATGGCGGACCGGGGGATCGGACACATCGTCACCACACCTCACCTGGAGGGCAGCCTCACCCTGATGCCCGAACGTTTCGAGGCCCGAATGGATGAGATGGACCGGGCCTTCGCCCGGGGCCGGGCGGCGGTGAGGGAGTCGCTGCCGGACATGGCCTTCTCCAGGGCCAACGAAGTGGCGCTGGACCACCCGGAGCCGGACCTGTCCGATCCTCGCCTGCAACTGGAGAGAGGTGAATACGTCCTGGTGGAGTGGCCTCGCCTCCGGGTGCCCCCGGAGAGCCCCCGGGTGCTGGAGCGGGTGGGTGGACAGGGCGTGGGGCTCCTCCTGGCCCACCCGGAACGCTACCGGCTGGGCGATCGGGCACTGGAGCGGATGAGCCAGTGGCGAGAGGCCGGCGCCCACTTCCAGGTCAACTACGGATCGTTGGTGGGCGTGTACGGGCCCGAGGCCCGGAAGAACGCGCTGGAGCTGCTGGCCCGGGGGTGGGTCGAATGTCTGGCTACCGACTTCCACGGACGGGCGGGGCTGCGCCTCTTCATCTCCGAGGCCCGGGACCACTTCCGGGTGCGGGACGGGGAGCCGGGACCGGAGGCCGAGGCGTGGCACCTTCTGACCCGGACCAACCCGCGGCGGTTCCTGGAGGGGGAGGCCCCGGTGCCGGTGCCGCCGGTGGGCCGGGGCGAGACCCTGTGGGGCCGGCTCACCTCGCTCTTCCGGTGAGGTGGGTGGACCGAGCCGCTCTCCGTGGTGAGGTTATGGGATGCAGGAGCCGCACTTCGTCCGGATCTCCCGGGCCCGGAGTTGCGGAAGACGACCATCGGGTGCCGGGTGGGCCGAGCGGTGCCCCCCACAACGGGATGTCCAGGGAGGGAGACTCCAGCGTGAGCGAAGCGATGAACGGGATCGTCCAGATTCTACGAGAGGGCCGCGTCCGGGAGAAGAGCCAGACCTCCTATTACCGGAGGCTGGCCGCCGCCGCCGAGGAGGCGGAGCGGGCCGACGACGTGGAACGGTTGAACGAGCTCCTGGCCGACGAACAGCACCACCTCTCCCGACTCAGCGCCAGGCTCATGGAGTTGGGCGAGAAGCCGGAAGATCTGCCACCGGTGCAGGGCGAGGCGAAGCTGGACGGGTGGCAGGCCGAGGCCCGGGCCCGGGAGGCCGGTGAGGTGGCCTTCTACAAGGCGGCCCTGACTCGACAGCTGGACCAGGAGACCCGGGAGATCCTCCAGGAGATTCTGCACTCGGAGCGACAGCACCGGGAGCAACTCCGGGGGAAGTGGATGTCGGCATGAGCCGGCGCGTGCTGGACCTCTCGGGCCGTCGGGCGGTGGTCACCGGCGGGTCCCGGGGTGTGGGGCGGGCCACGGCCCTCCTTCTGGCCCGGGCCGGAGCCCGGGTGGGAATCGGGTACCGCACCCGATCCGACGACGCGCTCCAGGTGGTCCGCAAGATGCACGAGCTGAATTCGGCGGGCTTCGCCCTGGGAGGAGACCTGACCCAGGAGGCGGACGTAGAGGCCCTCTTCGACCGGGCCGATGACGCCTTCGGCGGGGTCGACCTGGTGGTGGGAAACCACGGGATCTGGCCGCCTGACGACATCCCCCTGGCCCGGATGACGCTGGAGCACTGGCAGCGCACGCTGCAGGTGAACCTGGAGAGCCTCTTTCTTGTCTGCCGGGAGGCGGCCCGCCGGGTGGCCGACGGCGGCGCCATCGTCGTGGTCTCCTCCACGGCGGCGCAGCGGGGAGAAACCTTCCACGGGGACTACGCCGCCTCCAAGGGAGGCCTCAACGCCCTGGTGAAGGGGCTCGCGGTGGAGCTGGCCCCCCGGGGGATCACGGTGAATGCCGTGGCGCCGGGCTGGATCGACACCGAGATGACCGAGGAGGTGCTGGCGGGCGCCGGCCGGGCCCGGGCGCTGGCCTCCATCCCCCTGGGCCGGGTCGCCACCCCCGAGGACGTGGCCGGTCCCATCGCCTTCCTCTGCTCTGAGCTGGCCCGCCACATTACCGGCGAGGTGCTGAATGTGAACGGCGGAGCGGTGCGTCCCGGATGATCGACCTGCGGCCACCTGGCGCCGTCCGCTGGATCTGCAGGAAGCTGGAAGAGGCGGGCCACGACACCTGGGCGGTGGGGGGAGCGGTCCGGGACGCCCTGGCCCAGCGCCCCTCGGGGGACTGGGACCTGGCCACCGCGGCGCCGCCGGACCGGGTCCGGCGGATCTTCCGGCGAACCGTTCCCATCGGGATCGACCATGGCACGGTGGGCGTCATCGCCGGTGACGGGGTCATGTACGAGGTCACCACCTTTCGCCGTGACATCGAGACCACCGGTCGGCATGCGGTGGTGGCCTTCGCCGAGACGGTGGACGAGGATCTGGCCCGCCGGGACTTCACCATCAACGCGGTGGCCTGGCACCCCCTGCGGAAGGTGATCCACGATCCGTACGACGGGATGGCCGACCTGGAGCGCAGGGTGCTCCGGACCGTCGGGGACCCCGAGGAGCGGTTCGCGGAGGATTACCTGCGGGTCCTCCGGGCGCTCCGCTTCGCCGGCGTCTTCCGGCTGCAGGTGGACGAGGCGACCTGGCGAGCGCTGGTGGCAGCCGTGCCCCATCTGGACGTGCTGTCGCCGGAACGGGTTCGGGAGGAGATGGAGAAGATCCTGGCGGGTCAGGAAGCGCCCTCCGCCGCCCTCGCCCTCTACGCCGCCTCGGGGGTGCTGGCCCACCGGTACTCCGACCTGGATCACCTGGTGGGCTGCCCGGCTGAGGACCGGCGGGGCGACCTCTGGAGTCATGCCCTCCGCACGGTGGATCTCCTGCCGCCCCATCGTCCGGCCATCCGCTGGGCGGCCCTTCTGGCCGGGGTCGGGGTGCCCGAGGACGGTGGGGATCCCACCGAAGCCCCGGGGCGCAGGGGGCTTCTCCGGACCGCCGCTCTCCTGGAGCGCCTGCGGTCGTCCAACGCCCGGATCCAGCGGGTGGCGGGGCTGGTGGAGTTCGTTCGCCATCCCCCGAACCCTGAGGCGTCCGACGCGGAGCTCCGCCGGTGGCTCGCCGGGGTGGGGCGGGAGAAGCTTTCGGATCTGGTCCGGATCTGGATCGCCGAACTCCGGGCTGATGAGCTTCTGGGTGACGGGGAGGGATGGGATCGGGCCGACCTGGGCCGACTGGTGGAAAGGCTCCGGGCTACCGCCCGGGCTCCGGTGGCGCTCACCGTCGACGAGCTGGCCTTCTCGGGCCGGGACCTGATCCAGATGGGCTATCGGCCCGGGCCCCGATTCGGCGAGCTGCTCCGGGCGCTCCTGGATCGGGTCCTGGAGGAGCCGGAGCTGAACGAGCGCGAGGTCCTGGCCGAGGAAGCCGAGCGGTGGATGGCGGCCCGGGAGAAGGAGGCCGAGTGAACGGGATGTGGCGGTTTTCCCCTTGGGAGTTGCAGCCATGAGTGACGACCTGGACCTGTTCGGCGACGGTCCCGATCGTCCCGAGGGGACCCCGCAGGCCCCCTCGGCCCGGGCCGAGGATGACGCGGACGCCTCGGCTCCCCTGGCCGCTCGGATGCGACCCCGGCGGCTGGAGGAGGTGCGGGGGCAGGATCACCTCCTGGGCCCGGACCGCCCCCTGGGCCGAATGCTGGCCGGCGGGGAGCTGTCGTCATGCATCCTGTGGGGTCCCCCGGGGAGCGGGAAGACCACGCTGGCCCGCCTCCTGGCCCGCCGGGCCGATGCCGCCTTCGTGGCCTTCTCGGCGGTCACCGAGGGTGTGGCCCGAGTGCGGGAGATCATCCAGGAGGCCCGGACCCGGCTCCAGGTCTCGGGGCGCCAGACGATCCTCTTCTGCGACGAGATCCACCGGTTCAACCGGGCGCAGCAGGATGCCTTCCTTCCCCACGTGGAGGACGGCACGGTGATCCTGGTGGGCGCCACCACCCAGAACCCCTCCTTCGAGGTGAACCGTCCCCTCCTCTCGAGGGCACCCGTCTTCATCCTGGAGCCCCTCACCCCTGAGGCCCTGGGCGAGGTGCTGAAGGATGCGCTGGCGGACGCCGAGCAGGGTCTGGGCGAGCTGGAGCTGTCCGCCGAAGAGGGCGCCATCCGGGTCCTGGCCACCGGGGCCGACGGAGATGCCCGGCGGGCGTTGGGGGCGCTGGAGGGGGCGGCCCGCCTGGTGGGAGAAGGGGGGCGGATCACCGAGGAGGTGGCCCGGGAGGCGCTTCAGCACCGCTTCGCCATCTACGATCGGTCGGGAGAGGAGCACTACAACCTCATCTCGGCGCTGCACAAGAGCATCCGGGGGAGCGATCCCGACGGAGCCCTCTACTGGCTGGCCCGGATGATCCGGGGAGGGGAGGATCCGCTCTACCTGTGTCGTCGCCTGGTTCGGATGGCCACCGAAGACATCGGCCTGGCCGATCCCGGGGCGCTGGAGGTGACGGTGGCCGCGTGGCAGACGTACCGGTTCCTGGGGTCGCCGGAGGGGGACCTGGCCCTGGCGGAGGCCGCCGTCTACCTGGCGACGGCGCCCAAGTCGAACCGGGTCTACCGGGGCTGGAACGAGGCCCGGAAGGCGGCGGCCGATACGCCGGGGGCCCCGGTCCCGATGCACCTTCGCAACGCTCCCACTCCCGAGATGGAAGCCTGGGGATACGGGGAGGGCTATCGCTACGATCCCGACGAGCCGGGCGGGGTCGCCCGGCAGGAATACCTTCCCCGGGAGCTCCGCGAGCGGCGCTTCTATCGTCCGGGGCCCCAGGGGCTGGAGCCGGAGCTGGCTCGTCGGCTGGAGGCGTGGGAGCGACAGCGGCGGGGCGGGGAAGCGCGCCGGGAGCCGCCCGGTGGTGGGACGGACGCCGCCGCTACCAGAGGACAGGCCGACTTGACGGATGAGCCTGCCGAGTCGACCGGGGAGACGGATGACGCGGTCCACGGATCGGACGACGGTGATCCAGGAGGAGCAGGCAGGGCCGATCTTTCAAGTTAGGGAGATTCCGGGCCGCTGGCGTGGGCGAGGCCCGTCGGGGGCGTGCTTCTTTCTCCGAATGGAGAGGGTAAGGACACCCAGGCGCCCGTCGTGGGTATGAAGAACCCATGAAGCGCCCCCTCCCCCTCTATGCGCCCCGAAGCCTCGTCCTGCCCTTCCTCGTGATTCTGCTGGGCGGATGCAGCCTCTTCTACCGGAGCCCCTCGGTGGCCATTGCCGATGTCCGGGTGGTGGGACTGGGGTTCACCTCGGGCACCGCGGAGATCGTCCTTGAGGTGGACAACCCCAACTTCTTCCACCTGGAGGTCCGGGAGTTCCGCTATCTGCTCGAGGTGGAGGGCCGGGGGGACCAGTGGAGCCGACTGGCCGAGGGGAGCAGCGCCGAGAGCATCCGGCTTCCCCGTCGCAGCATCGAGCGGGTCACACTGCAGGTGCCCTTCGAATACGAGGCCGTGGGCACGGCCATTCGGAGTTGGTGGGACACCGGGGCCATGAACTACCGTGTTCAGGGCGATATTCTGGCTCGGGGACCGGCGGGACAGGTGGACCTTCCGTTCCGGTCAAGTGGGACCATGACACCCTGATCCCCGTGGAATCACGGGAGCGGCAGTCGACCGAATCGAACGTCAACTCGAGAGGAGGAACCAGGCCATTCCAACGCAGCTTATCGACAATCGGACGCCCGTGGATCGGGCCGTCCTGGTGGGGGCTCCCCGCCGGGAGGTGGATGCCCGCATCGTGGACGAGCACATGGAGGAGCTCCAGCGCCTGACGGACACCGCAGGCGGCGACGTGGTGGGAACCCTGATCCAGCGCATCGACGCCCCGACGCCCCAGACCTACATCGGCAGCGGAAAGGTCCGGGAGCTCCGGGAGTTGGTGGAGGCTCAGGAGGCGGACCTCGTCATCTTCGACGAGGAGCTGAAGCCGGACCAGGCCAAGAATCTGGAGCAGGCGCTGGACGTGAGGGTCATGGATCGGTCCGAGCTGATTCTGGACATCTTCGCCTCCCGGGCCCGGACCCGGGAGGCCAAGCTCCAGGTGGAGCTGGCTCAGCTCGAATATCTTCTCCCCCGGCTGCAGCGGATGTGGACCCACCTCTCCCGGATCCGAGGCGGAATCGGCCTGCGGGGTCCCGGGGAGACCCAGCTCGAGACCGACCGGCGACTCATTGGCCGCCGGATCGCCGATCTGAGAAAGAAGCTGGAGGCCGTGGCCGAGTCCCGGGCGGTGCAGCGCCGTCGACGGCAGAGTGAGTACAGGGTGGCGCTGGTGGGCTACACCAACGCCGGGAAGTCATCGGTACTCCGGGCTCTGTCCGGCGACGACCTCTTCGTGGAAGACCGGCTCTTCGCCACCCTGGACTCGGCCACCCGAAGCGTCGAGCTGGGCTCGGGATACCAGGCCCTGGTCACCGATACCGTGGGCTTCATCCGGAAGCTGCCTCACCACCTGGTGGCCTCTTTCCGGTCGACCCTGGAGGAGGCCCGGGAGGCGGACCTGGTGATTCACGTCATCGACGCCGCCCACCCGGACTGGGAGGACCGTAAGGTGGTCGTGGACGAAGTACTCCGGGACCTGGAGCTGGACGAGACGCCTCAGATCCTGGTCTTCAACAAGGTGGACCGGCTCACCCACGCCGAGGAGTCGGCCATCCGGGACCGGGTGCGGGCGCTGGAGGCCACGCCGGCGGTCTTCACCTCGGCGGTGGAGTCCCAGGGCCTGGATGCCCTGGTTCAGACCCTGCGGGCCCGGGTTCGGAACCAGTATCCCCGGGTGAGGGTGGCGCTTCCCGCCGCGGATGGCGAGCTTCTGGCGGCTGTGCACCGGGAGGGCGAGGTGCTGGAGCAGAAGCAGAACGGGGTGCGTATGCACCTGTTGGCCCGGATTCCGGAGTCGCTCCTGGGACGGCTCAGGCAGGAACCGGAGGTAGAGCTCTCGGAAAGTTGAGGGGGGATGGCCCCCCGGAACCTGTAAAGGGGGAGGTGGAAGCGGGTGGAACGACTGGTCTTCGTGGGACCCGGACGCGTGGGATTGGCGTTGGGCTACGCCCTGGTGCAAGCCGATGCAGTGGCTTCTCTCGTATACCAGGGGCGACGGCCCGATCCGCCCTCGCACCCCCTCTTCCATCAGGGCCTTGCCGAGTACCGATACGGCCTCGAGCGTCCGGAAGAGGGCACGACGGCCCTGATCCTCACCGTGCCCGATCGGGTTCTCCCTCAGGTCGCCGTGGCCATGGCCGGTCGGGGAGAGGCGCCGGCGGGGTGTCCCGCACTCCATACCTCCGGGGTGCAGGGAGCCGAACCGCTGGAGCCGCTGAACCGGGTGGGATACCGGGTCGGCACCCTCCACCCCCTCCAGGCCATCGCCCATCCGGTGACCGGGGCCGAGCGCCTCATGGGATCCAGTTTCGCCGTCTCCGGCGAGCGGGAGGCACTGGCTGTGATCCGGCGACTGGTGGCGCTATTGGGGGGGCGACCCATCAGCGTGCCCACCCACCGCCGTCCCCTCTACCACGCTGCGGCGGTCCTGGGCTCCAACTACCTGGTGGTGCTCCTGAGCCGGGCCATCCGACTCCTGGAGCAGACGGGGACCGGACACCAGGAAGCCTTGAAGGCCATGGTTTCGCTGGCCCAGGGGAGCCTGGCCAATGTGGAGGAGCTGGGCCTGGACGTGGCCCTCACCGGGCCGGTGGTTCGGGGCGACGTTGAGACCGTCGACCTTCACCTCCGGACGCTGGAAGGTGTCGATGCCCGGTTCTACGCCGCCATGGGGCTCCTGGCCCTGGAGCAGGCCCGGGACGACCTGCCCGGCGACGTAGTGGCCGAGCTGGAGGAACTCTTCCAGCGCTACGCATGAGCCACGCCCCGTTCACCTGGCGCGGCCCCACTCCATGACTCGAAACCCCTGACGCATGAGACTCTACGTCAACATCGACCATGTTGCCACGATCCGGGAGGCTCGCCGGACCGACGAGCCGGATCCGGTCCGGGCCGCCGTCCTTGCCGAGCTGGGAGGCGCCCAGGGGATCACCGTGCACCTGCGGGAAGACCGGCGCCATATCCAGGATCGGGACCTGCGCCTCCTCATGACCACCTGCCGTTCCGGGGTGAACCTGGAGGTTGCCGCCGAACCCGACGTAGTGCGGATCGCCTGCGACGCACGCCCCATGCAGGTGACGCTGGTCCCGGAGCGCCGCCAGGAGGTGACCACCGAAGGGGGGCTGGATCTCTCCGGGCCCGAGACGGTGGAGAAGGTGGGACGAGCGGTGAAGCAGCTCCAGGAAGCGAGCATCCGGGTGTCGCTCTTCGTAGATCCCGATGCGGCGGCCCTGGAGGCGTGCCGGGCGCTGGAGGTGGAGGCGGTGGAGCTTCACACCGGTGAATACGCCACGGCCACCACCGACCGGTCGAAGGCCCAGCAGTTGACCCGGCTCCACAGGGGCGCACGCCTGGGTCGGGAGCTGGGGCTGGCGGTCCACGCGGGTCATGGTCTCACCTACGAGAACGTGACCCCGGTGGCGGGGCTGCCCGAGATCGAGGAGGTCAACATCGGTCACTCCATCGTGTCCCGGGCCGTGCTGGTGGGGCTGGAACGGGCCGTGCGGGAAATGGCCCAGCTCCTCCGCGAGGCTCCGGCCCGGGTGAAGGCGCCCGGACGCTGGGTTCCTCCCCTCGGATACTGAACGTGCGACCGACGATCTCCAGTGAATCGTCAGAATGCAACCGGCTCCGGGCTCGGGGGCCATGAGGTGGGACTGGAAGGCGATCCTGGGGATCGTCATCAGTGCGGCCCTCATCTGGTGGGTCCTTCGGGGCGTGGATCTGGTGGCGGTCTGGCACGTGGTCCGGGGCGCGCGCTGGGACCTGCTGGCGGCGGCGGTGGCGGTGGCCACCTCGGGATTCGCGGTCCGGGCCCTTCGCTGGAAGCTGCTCCTGCACCCTCTTCGTCCGGGCACCGGGTTTCGCACCCGGTTCGCGGCGGTGAACATCGGTTTTGCCGCCAACAACCTGCTGCCGGCCCGGGTGGGGGAGTTCGCCCGGGCATGGGCCATCTCCAGGCTGGAACCGGTGTCGGCCAGCGGCGCACTGGGATCGCTGGTGGTGGAGCGCTTTCTGGATGCGGTGGCGGTCTTCAGCCTCATGGCGGTGGCCATGCTCCACCCCTCCTTCCCCCGGGATGTGACGGTGGGGGGGCAGAGCCTCGGCGCCATGGTGACCACTCTGGTGGCTCTTCTGCTGGTGCTTCTGACGGGGCTGATCCTGCTGCTCCTCCTCCCTGGCCCATTCCTGCGCCTGACTGGCTGGGTGGCGCGTTTTCTTCCCGAGCGGGCGGCGAGCTTTCTGGTGGAAGGACTGGCTTCGTTTCTCACCGGGCTGGAGTCGCTGCGGAGTCCCCGGCTCCTCCTGGGCGCCCTGGCCTGGTCCCTCGGGTTCTGGGCGTGGAACGCGTTGTCGTTCTGGCTCGGGTTTCACGCCTTCGGGATCGACGAGGGCTACATGACGGCCCTCTTCGTACAGGGGATCATCGCCATCGGCGTGGCCGTTCCCTCGGCGCCGGGCTTCTTCGGTACCTTTCACGCCGCCGCGGTGGTGGGTCTTACCGAGGTGTACGGGGCCGCTGGGAGCTCCACCCTGGCCTTCGCCTTCGGCTACCACCTGGGGGGATTCATTCCGGTGACGCTCATGGGGATGTGGTACGCTGCCCAGATGGGGATGAGCTGGAGCGAGCTGGGTCGGGCCGACCAGCGGCTGGAGGAGGACGTAGAGGCTGGACCAGTGCCCGAGGGAAACGCGGAGCTGCCGGAGGCCGTTCCCACGTCCGACGGGGAGGAGCGATGAGGAGGGCCGAGGGGGGCGGAGATCCGGAGGCGGTGGTGAACGAGGGGGGCTGGAACCGCCGGAGGATGGGTCGATGAGGGGGGAACGCCCGGATGGAGGCGGGCGCGGCACCGGGGCCCAGGCGTCCGGTGCGTCTGACGCCCCGGTCTGGGAGGGCAAGGCGCCGGCCAAAGTGAACCTGACCCTGCGAGTCCTGGCCCGGGAGGCCGGGGGATTCCACCAGATCGAGACGATCTTTCAGGCGTTGGAGCTGGCCGACGAGCTCCGGATCGAGCTGGAAGAGTGGCCCGGGGATGGGGGCACCGAGCCTCCCCGAATCGAATTGGAGATGGAGGGGGTCGGAGCGGACGCCCTGGGGCGCACCGAGGAGAACCTGGCGGTCCGGGCCGCGCGGCTCTACTGCGAGGCCCTGGTCGGGGCGGCGA
>PWLA01000280.1 GCA_003559555.1 Gemmatimonadota bacterium
CGGGCCAGCGCGGTTGCTCCAGGCGCTGCGTAGATAGCTCACGAGGTCAGCGATCTCGTCGTCGTCGAGCTTCCAGTGGTAAGCCGGCATGCTGAACGGCGTCGGCCGGGCCGCGGTCGGCGGTCATCGGTGAGGTGCCGAGTCGACCGTACGACCATCGAGTGCTGTGCGGTCAGTCCCTGTTTTCGGGCGGGCGCAGGGCGGCGACCGCGCCCGGGGTGATCGGGTCGGCATAGTCATTGCCGAAATGGCTGCGCACGTAATTCGTCACAGCGGCCACTTGTTCGTCCGACATCTTGTCACCGAAACGAGGCATTGCATGATACCCGGTCAGGATGACGCCGGCGAGAAAGTGCTTCGATCTCATCTTGGGATTGCCGGCCAAAGGCGGATGCGCGCCGGCGCCCTCGGCGCCCTTACCGTCCGCCATATGGCAGGCCTGACACGTGGTGCGATAGAGCGCCTCGCCATCGGTCTGCGTGAAGCGGTAGGGATCGTCGGAGAACCGCGCCAGCAGCGTATCGATAGCCTCAGCGGCTGGGGCCTCCGCAGCTAGGGTGGTCTCTGCCGAGGCGGGTGCCTCTTGCGCCTGTGCGGCGGTGGCCAGCAGGATCAGCGCGATGGCTGCACAAAGCGGTCGCTCGGTCATTTCAGGCATTCTCCCGTTGATCCAACCGCTTGATCGCATCCAGTGCCGACAGCAGCGATCCCTCCAGCCAGGCCGGGATATGCGAGCAATGCTCGCCCGCCAGGACCAGCCGGTTGTCGATTTCGCACAAAGTCTCGTAGTGCTCGGCCCGGAGATCCTCGGTCCATTGCCCGTAGCAGCCCAGCGACCAGGACACGCGGTGCCATACCCACGAGGTGCCGGACATGAATTCGGCGTCGTATTGCGGGTGGATCTGGCGGCCCAGCGCCAGGGCGGCGTCGATGCGTTCCTCGGGCGTCATGGTCGACCAGGAATAGGTAAAGCTGCGCCCCCCCGTCGCCGTGTCATAGGCGGCCTGCAACACCGCCGGGCCATCGGACATGAAGCCGTAATTGGGATAGGCGATCTGCACCAGCGGCAGGTCGGTATAGCTGACCCCGCCCATGATCCAGTCGTCCTGTTCCCAAAAGCGGCGCTTGAACTCCAAGCCGACCTTGAAGGCCGACGCATAGGGCACCGCCGCAATCGCCTTGCGCAGCGCGTCCGAGCAATCGACGTCGAGCTGTACGAGAACCGAAAGCGGGATGGTGCAGATGCACCAGTCGGCGGTTTCCTCGCGCACCGTGCCGCCGCGACCGCCATCCTCATAGGTGACGGTGACACCGCTGGCGGCCTGCGCAATCTTGATGACGCGGGCGTTCAGCTGAATGACGTCGGACACCTCGCGGGCGAAGGCGTCCGTAATCGCGTCCATGCCACCCGCCGGCTCGAACATCGGCGGCTCGAACCGATAGCTGTTGAAGCCGAACAGCTGTTCCCACAAGCCCGATTGCAGCAGCGGCGACAGATCGACCGGCTGCGAGGGCTTCTTGTCCGCCATCAGCCCGCCGCCGGGGCGGATGTCCCAGCCGCGCACCCCGCCCAGATCGTCGCTCACGCGATAGCCGTAATCGCTGTCCAGAACGCCCCAGCCCTTGAGCCCCTCCAGTAGCTTTTCGCGATCCTCGACGCTGACGGCATCATCCAGAGCGCCCTGATGCAGCGATTTGGCCAAGAGCTCGGACACGTGACCGCGCATGTCCTTTTCGACATGGCCGATGCGCTGCGGCTTGCCGCCGAAGGCGTGCTGGGAATGCACAAAAGCCTTGCTGTTCTTGATGATGAAGGGATGCAAGGGCACCCCCAGTTTGCGGCAATAGTCGAACACCGCGCGGTGATGCACCGGCAGCCGCCAGGGGCCGGGATTGAGATAGCCATCGCCTTCGAAATCGCAGGTGATCTCGTGCCCGCCCATTTCCGTGTAGCGGTCGCCGCCGCGCATGGTCAGGCAGCGGCCGCCGTGGCGGTCCTGATATTCGAGGATCTTCACCGCATAGCCGGCGCGGCGCAGCTCATAGGCGGCAGCCATGCCGGCGATGCCAGCACCCAGGATCAGCACGCGCCGACCCTGACGGGGGCCCTGCAGGTCGACCTCGCCAGCATAGCCGGATTCACCGGCAAAGCCGAGGCTGGTCATCGCCTGATACATCGCCGCCGCACCGGCGACCTGCCCGATCATCGCCAGCAAGTGCCGACGGCTCGGCGCAACGGGTGTCACGGCCATCGTCTCAGCCCTCCTGCAACTTTTGCCGACGCCGCCACGCCAGCCACAAGATTGTCGATGACACCACCGCGAGCAGCCCGATCAGCCCAACCCACGCGACATTCTGCAGGAGGCGAAGGGGTTCGGGCATCTCGTCATCCGGCGTGATGGCGCGGTAGACATCCCCAGGAGTCAAATTGCTGTCCTGCCGCTCGCCGAAGGTGGTGCGGGTGTAGTTGGCCAGCATGGCGATCTGATCGAGGCTCAACTCGTCCGCAAAGCCCGGCATCGCGGGTACTCGATACAGCTTGCCTGCCGGCACGCCATGCGCGAGCACCAGCAACAGATTGGCCGCATCCGCGCGGCGCAGTGCTGCGTTCTGGACCAGCGGCGGATAATAGGCCTGCGGCTGGCCCTGACCGGTGACGCCGTGGCAGGCAGCGCAGTGGTCGAGATACAGCCGCTCCGGCTCGGCCAGATCGGCACGTGCCGCAGCCGCGGTCATTTCCTCGCGGATCTGACCATAGCGGTGCCGAGACTCGGTCCGTTCGGCCACGGGCGAGACGACAGGGATGTCCTGATCGCCGGTGTCTATCGCGGGGATGGTTCGCAGATAGGCCGCAATCGCCGCGAGGTCGTCATTGTCGAGATGGCTGGTGCCGTGCTGCACGAATTTTGCCATTGGCCCCGCGGCCTGCACGACATTGCCCGCCTGACCCGTGCGCAGATAATCGATGATGTCCTGCTCGGCCCATGCCCCGATGCCGGCAACCGGGTCCGCCGTCAGGTTCGGCGCCAGCCAGCCATCGATCTCCGCACCCGCCAGATACCGGTCGTCCTGCATGCCGAAATAGTCGTTGCGCGGCGTGTGGCATTCGCCGCAATGACCCAAATGATCGACCAGATAGGCGCCGCGGCGCAGCACCGGGTCATCCGTCGCCGGCAGATCGCGGCTGCCCGAGAACAGCCAGTTCCACGCCATCACCCCGGTGCGAATATTGAAAGGAAAGGGCAGTTCGGTAGCGTGCTCGGGCGCTCGTTTGACAGGCTCCTGATCCTGCAGCCAGACATGCAGGGCGTCGATATCCTCGTCGGTCATGCCCCGGTAGGAGGCATACGGCATGGCGGGATAGAGCCGGCGTTGCGGGCTGACGCCGCGGCGCAGCACATTCGCCAGATCGTCTCGGCTGTAGCCGCCGATGCCAAAGCTGCGCGATGGGCTGATATTGCTGGCCACGATCGTGCCCATCGGGGTTTCGACCCGATAGCCGCCCGACAGGTCCTCGCCATGGCACGACATACAGCCTGAGGCCCGCGCGACATACGCGCCGCGCTCGGCCTGCGAAGCCGCGGTCTCCACAGTATCGGTGAAACCCGCCCCGGGCAGCATCAAGGCCGCGACCGCCACGCCGAGGCGGGCCGCAAACCGCAGGTTCATCTTCGAGGGTCGTGTTGCTGTCGGCATCAGACGATTTACCCCCGAAACAATTCGCAGACTCTAGGCCGCGCCAGGCGCGATCAGGGCTCGAAGACGCAAAGGCAGTACCAACGGAGCCTCGCGAGTCGGCCGCGTCTTGCGCGCCTACGCATTGGGGTAACGGCGCGTCCCTTGTTAGGTTCCGCCACGACACCTCTTTTCTTTCTCGCCCGACCGAATTTTGCTTCGTGTTGCGAAGTATTGCGTGTGGAGCGGCGTGAAAACATGTCCCCGTCTGAGATCAGCGCTGGAGCGCCGCCCCCCGACGGCGCGACGGTAACCGCCCAGATCGTAGGGGTAACTGTCCAAGAGGTCAGAGCCCGAGCGCACGGCGGGCGCCGACGGTGATGGACTGGCGCACGTCCCAATGCCAGGCCCGAGGATC
>PWLA01000364.1 GCA_003559555.1 Gemmatimonadota bacterium
CTGGTGGAGGAGAACGTGGTGCGGCGCCTCCTGGGCCTGGGTGCGGTCCGGGTGGTGGTGGCCGGCCGGGCAGGTGGAGGGGGGAACGAGGGAACCGACCTTCTTCTGCCCATCGGCAAGTGCGACGAGATCTACCAGATCGCCCGGGACGTGGTGGGGCTGGAGGGAGAAGGGAGGCCGGAGCTGGAGCGAATGCCGTGGCGCGCCCGCAGCCGTCGCTACGTCCGGGCCCTGGTGGTCGCCGGCGCGGTGGCGGCGCTGGTGGGACTGGTGGCGGTGGGTCGACTCGACGCATCGTGGTGGCCCTGGACCGGGATCGCCTTCGCGAGCGTTCTGCTTCCGGGCCTGGCCGTGGCCGAAGGGGCCTACCGGGGGCTGGGCTGGGCGGACCTGGGCGAGCACCTGGTGGTGAGCGAAGGCGTCCTGAACCGGCGCACCAGCTTCGTCCGGACCGACCGGCTTCAGGTGCTGGAAAGCTCCCAGAATCCCTTCCAGCGCCTGGGCGGGCTGGCCACCCTCCACCTCCGGGTGGCCCGGCCCCTCATGGGCACCAGTCCCCGGGCCCTGGACCTGGGGGCCGACGGGGCCCAGCGATGGCGGGAGGGGGTGGCCCGGCGGGTGGGGCGGCCCCCGGGTCGGAGGGCTGACGAGCCGTCCACCACACCGGCCCAGGGAGCCGACCGGGGAATCTGGTTGCCGGGAGTGTGACCGGGAGCTCAGGGCTCGTCGCTGGGATCCCAGCTGGTGGCCAGTCCCTCGTCCAGGTCGTCCAGCCGGGCCAGCTCGTCGTCGTCCAGGCTGAAGTCGAAGACCTGGGCGTTCTCCCGGATCCGGTCCCGGTTGGAGGACTTGGGTAGGGAGACCGCACCCTTCTGCAGCCCGTACCGGATGAGTACCTGGGCAGGGGTGCGCTGGTGGGCCCGGGCGATCTCGCCTACCACCGGGTCGTCCAGACGCCGGGCCTTGGTCAGGGGGCTGTAGGCCTCCAGCACGATGGTCTCCCGGCGGCAGTAGTCCACTACGGCCTGCCGGGAGCGGAAGTTGAAGGGGTGGAGCTCGATCTGGTTCACCGCCGGGGCGATGCGGGCCACATCCATGAGCTCCTCCAGGTGGTGCACCATGTAGTTGCTCACGCCGATGGCCCGGACCAGGCCGTCGTCCAGGGCCTCCTCCATGGCCCGCCAGCTCTCGAGCCGTAGCTCCGGCACGGGCCAGTGGATCAGGTAGAGGTCCACGTACTCCAGCCCAAGTCGTTCCAGCGATTCCTCCAGAGCTGCCCGGGCCCGGGTCCGTCCGTGGTCGTCGTTCCAGAGCTTGGTGGTGACGAAGACCTCCTGGCGCGGCAGGTCGCTCTCCCGGAGGGCGCGGCCCACTTCAGCCTCGTTCTCGTACATGGCCGCCGTGTCCACGTGCCGGTATCCGGCCTGCAGCGCCCAGCGCACCGCGTCCACCGTCTCCCGGCCCGGCCCGGCCCGGAAGACGCCCAGGCCCAGACGGGGGATGGGGCCTCCGTGGGGGAGGGAAAGCGTGCCGCCTACAGGGACGTCGGTGTTCATCGTGGATCTCCGCTGCTGGGGGTTCAGGGGCCCGGTTCGCTCGAGCCGGCCCGTCCCCCTTTACCGGGCTCCCCCCGGTGGCGATCCTTTGGCACCATGAAGAGTCCCCTTCCCAGCCTGGTCTTCGACTTCGATTCCACCCTGGTGACGGTGGAGGGCGCAGACGAGCTCTTCGCCCGTACCGTGCAGGATGCCCCCGACCGGGAGGCCCGGGTGGCCGAGTTCCAACGCATCACGGATCGGGGGATGGACGGTGAGATCTCCTACCGGGAGTCCCTTGAGGCCCGGGTGGCCCTCCTCGATGCCAGCCGGGCACAGGTGGAGGCGGTGGCCCGGGAGATGCCGCATCGGATCAGCCCATCGGTCCTCCGGGTCCGGAGCCGGCTTGCTGCCAATGCCCACCGGATCTGGGTCATCTCCGGGGGGTTCGAGGAGTTGATCCTTCCGGTGGCCCGGGAGCTGGGCCTGGCCCCGGAGCGGGTCCGTGCCCACCGCTTCCGCTGGACCGCCGAAGGGAGGTTGGCCGGCCTGGACCCCGATACGGCCATGGCCCGGGGGGGCAAGCCGGAGGCGCTGCGGGAATTGGCCCCCCCCGACCCGGTGTGGGTTGTGGGTGACGGTGCCACCGACCTGGAGCTCCGGGAGCTGGGCCTGGCGGAGCGCTTCTACGCCTTCGTGGAGAACCGGGCCCGTGCTCCGGTTGTGCGGCGCGCCGACGGTGCGCTACCATCACTTGAGGACCTGCCCACCCTCCGGTGAATGGTGGGCCCCCGAGACGAGAAGACCCGAGGCCATAGCAAGTGTCCACGTCCAAGCTCGATTCCGCACCAGCGCCCGTCATGTCCACCTCCGCCTCCTCGCCCCGGCGCGCCCTCCTCCTGGAACGGATCCACCCCCGAGCCGCGCGGCGTCTGCACGAGGCCGGGTTCTCGGTGGACCAGATCCCCGGGGCCCTGGCCGGGGACGACCTCATCGAGCAGCTGCAGGGGATCTCCGTGCTGGGGATCCGCTCCAAGACCCAGCTCACCCGCCGGGTGGTGGAGGCCGCCGGTGACTTGGAGGTGGTGGGGGCCTTCTGCATCGGCACGAACCAGATCGATCTGGACGCGTGCCTGGAACGGGGTGTTCCCGTGTTCAACGCTCCCTACGCCAACACCCGCAGCGTGGTGGAGCTGGCGTTGGGACAGATCATTCTTCTCATGCGCGATGTGCCCCGGAAGAGCGCGGCATTGCACCGGGGCGAGTGGCGGAAGTCGGAGGGGGCGCCCCGGGAGGTCCGGGGGAAGCGGCTGGGGATCGTGGGCTACGGGAACATCGGTGCCCAGCTCTCGGTCCTGGCCGAGGCACTGGGCATGGAGGTCTGCTACCACGATGTGGTGGAGAAGCTGGCCCTGGGCAACGCGAGGCCCTGCCGGACCCTGAAGGAGCTCCTGGAGATCTCGGACGTGGTGTCGGTGCACGTGGACGGCAGCCGGCAGAACCGGAACCTCTTCGGCACCGAGGAGTTCGCGGCCATGAAGGAGGACGCCGTCTTCATCAACCTGAGCCGCGGGTTCGTGGTGGATCTGCAGGCGCTGAAGGAGGCGCTGGCGAGTGGAAAGCTCCGAGGCGCCGCCCTCGACGTCTTTCCCAGGGAGCCCAGCCGGGACGGGGAGCCCATCCAGCTGCCCCTTCAGGGCATGTCCAACGTCATCCTCACCCCCCACATCGGAGGGAGCACCGAAGAGGCCCAGGCCAACATCGCCGGGTTCGTTCCGGACAAGATCCTGAACTACATGGAGCGGGGTTCCACGAACCTCTCGGTGAACTTCCCGAGCCTGCAGCTTCCCGAGCTCCGGGGCGCCCACCGGGTGGCCCACATCCACGCCAACGTCCCCGGGATTCTGGCCCGGATCAACCAGGTGCTGGCCGCCCGGGACATCAACATCATCGGCCAGTACCTCAAGACGAACGAGCGGGTCGGGTACGTGATCACCGATGTGGGCCGGGACTACGACCCGGCGGTGGTGCGGGAGCTGCAAGAGATCCCCCGGACCATGCGGGTCCGGGTGCTGTATTGAGCCGGCTCGCCGATCCGTATCGACGGATCTTCACCCCCGGGCCCACGGCGCTTCATCCGCTGGTGCAGGGTGAGATCCAGGGGGCACTGGCCGAGGGGTTCGTCAGCGAGAGCCACCGGAGCCCCCGATTCCGGACCGAGGTGGAAGGGATGGTGGAGGCGCTCCGGGCCCTCCTGGGCGTGCCCGACGACTACCGGATCCTGGTGGTGGGCTCGGCCACCGAAGCCATGGAGCGAATCGTGGCGGGGGTCGTTCGGGAGCAGAGCGGCCACCTGGTCAATGGGGCCTTCGCCCGACGTTTTCGCGACATCTCGGTGAACCTGGACCGGAGAGTGGAGACGGTGGAGGTGGCCGACGGGGAGGCCGTGCCCGGGCCGGACGAGATTGTTGCCGAATCGACGTCGGCGTCCGGCCGGCTTCTGGGCTCCGGGGCCGAGCTCCTGGCCTTCACCCAGAACGAGACCAGCACCGGAGTCCGGATTCCTCCGGACCAGCTCCACGCATGGGCGCGGCGGGCTCGGGAAGCCGGAGCCCTGGTGGCGGTGGACCTGGTGAGCGGGTGGCCCACCGAGGCGGTGGACCCGGCCTGGATCGACGCCGGATTCTTTTCGGTGCAAAAGGGCTTCGGGTTGCCGGCGGGCCTGGGCATCATCGTGGCTTCGCCGGCGCTGGTGGAGCGGGCCACCCGACTCCAGGAGGAGGGCCACTCCGTGGGCGGCTACATGGGGATCCCACAGTTGGCCGTCGCCGCCGACCGGCACGAGACCCGGGTTACCCCCAACATGCTGGCCATCCGCCTACTGCGGCGGGTGGCGGAGGCGTATGCTCGGGAGGGGCAGGCGGCGTTGGCTCGCCAGACCGACGCAAAGGCTCGGACGTTCTGGGATCAGGTGGCGGGGCTCCAGGGCATCCGGCCGTTCGTGACCGATCCCGAGGTGCGGTCCCGGACGATTCTGGTGGCGGAGATCGACGGCGGTTCCGGCCCGGTGCTCGAGCGACTCCAGGCGCAGGGGTTCCGAGCCGGCGGGGGCTACGGAGGCTGGAAGGGCCGTCACCTCCGGGTGGCCAACTTTCCGGTTCAGACGCCGGAGATGATGGGGGAGTTGCTGGAGGCGCTGGCCCGGACGGGCCCTTTCGCAGGAAAGGGGAAATGAATATGCATATCAGCTCTGTGCAACGACTTGACTGATCACGAGCCGGTGTTCGCCCGAGGGGACTCCCCGCCATGAAAGCTTCCACAGCGATTCTCGTCGTCGTATTCGGCGGCATGGGGCTCCTGGCGGGCCTCGGCGGATTCACCTTCCAGCGGGCCGAAGGGCACTCCTACCTGAGCGACGACCCGGCCGCATGCATGAACTGCCATGTCATGCGGGAGCAGTACGAGGCCTGGAACCATTCCAGCCACCGGAGCTGGGCCAGCTGCAACGATTGCCATACGCCCCCCGGGTTCGTGGGGAAGTGGGTGACCAAGGCCATCAACGGTTGGAACCACTCGGTGGCCTTCACCCTCATGAACTTTGACGAACCCATCCGGGCCAAGGACTGGAATCGGGAGATTTCGGTGAACCGGTGTCTGGACTGCCACAGCACCATGGTGGCGCACATGGAGGTCCGACCCGGGGACGTTGAAGGCGCTCGCTGCCTTCACTGTCATGGCAACCCCGGGCACCAGACCCGGAGATGAGGACGAGAGAGAGGGGTCGAATCCGAACTGAACCTTCGAGAAGGGAACGATGATGGCGGAACGAGATGCGGAGCGAACGGGTCCCCGGCCCTGGGTTCTGGGGGGCGCCTTCCTTTTTTTTCTGGTGGTCGGGGTGGGAGTGGGATGGCTTCTCACCACCATCACCGAGCGACAGGCCCAGACCGCCGAGTTCCCCCTGCGGGTCGCCGAGATTCCCGACGACGAGGTGGATCCGGCGGCGTGGCGGGTGAACTTCCCCCGGCACTACGACTCCTTCATGCGGACACAGGAGGATGTGGGCCGGACTCCGTACGCCGGCACCCGGGGCGACTACGACAAGCTGGAGGCAAACCCCTTCAGGCGCCGGGCGTGGGCCGGATACGCCTTCGAGCTGGAGTACAACGGGATCCGGGGACACTACTATTCCCAGATCGACCAGGCCGAAAGCCGACGCACCACGGAGCGTTCCCAGCCCGGCACCTGCCTGAACTGCCACGCCGCCGAGGCCCCTCTGCTCATCGAGGAGATGGGGTGGGAAGAGATGAGCCGGACTCCCTACGACTCCCTCCGCGACGAGGTCCACTTCGGCTCCAGTTGTCGGGATTGCCACGACTCGAACACCATGGAGCTCCGAATCAGCCGGCAGGCCTTCATCAACGCGATGGACCAGCGGGGGGTCGATGTGAACGACGCCTCCCGGCAGGAGATGCGGAGCTACGTCTGCGCCCAGTGCCACGTGGAGTATTACTTCAGGGGGGAGGACCGGATTCTCACCTTTCCCTGGGACCACGGCTTTGAGGTGGAGGACATCGAGCGGCACTTCGACGAATACGGGTTCGCCGACTGGACTCACGCCGAGACGAACGCTCCCATGATCAAGATTCAGCATCCGGAGTGGGAGCTCTACACTACCAGCGTCCACTACGACGCCGGCGTCGCCTGCGCCGACTGCCACATGCCCTACACCCGGGAGGGCGGGGTGAAGGTGAGCGACCACTGGATCCGGAGTCCGCTCACCAACCTGAACAACTCGTGCCAGACATGTCACAGCATCTCTGAGGCCGAGCTGGAGAACCGGGTCCTCACGGCCCAGAACCGCACGGCCCAGCTCCTGGCCACCGCCGAGGCCGCCATCACCGATCTCATGGACGCCATCGTGGAGGCGCAGGAGGCGGGGGTGTCCGATGAGGCGCTGGAAGAAGCCCGGCAGAAGCATCGCCGCTCCCAGCTCCGCTGGGACTTCATCGATGCCGAGAACTCCACCGGGTTCCACGCCCCCCAGGAGTCGGCCCGGATCCTGGCCCACTCGGTGGACATGGCGCGACAGGGCGTCACCAGCGCCCGGCAGGCACTGAACGAGCATGAACGGGGTCAGGCCGCTTCCGCCGCCGCCCAGCCGGAGCCGGAGGGTCTGCGCTGAGGGAGGACGTGCAGGAGAACGAGCAGCGCCCCGACCCCGACGAGGAACCGTCCCACCCTCCGCTCCGGGCGTTCGTGGAGCGGTCGCTGGGACGGCTGGCGCTGGAGGCGGTGCTGGGGGCCACCGGGGGGACGGCCCTGGCGTTGGCCCTGCCCCAGGGGGAAGGCCGTCAGGTCGCGTTCGCGGTGGTGGGGGCGGCGGTCGCGCCCCTGGCCCTCATGCTCACTCCTGTCGGGGGCTCGGCGGTCCGCCGCGCGTTCCGCTACGGCCTCGCCCTTTCCGTGCTCCTCAGCATCTTCATTTCTTTCGCAGTGGGAGCCGACCGCCTGCTCCTGGAAGAGCTCATTGCCTTCGGTCTCCTGATCTTCGCCATCGGGTTCGTGGGCCACGGCGCCGTGGCCATGACCCTGGATCGGGCGGAGGGCGACGCCGCTCCGGAGTGAGCCCGGCTGTGGACATGGGGTTGCGCTCGGCGTTAATATGTAGGGTGCACGCAGCAGTTGCGGCCTCCCCCCGGACGGAGTGTCCCCAGGGGACCGTTTATCAACCCATGGAAGGATGGTAGGATATGCTTCGGAGAACTCTTCTTTTGACCGTAGCCCTTTTCACGGCGGTGGCCTTCACCGCATGCGACACCGTCACCGATCTCGGTGAAGTGACCCTCGAGGGCCGCTGGGACAGTGTAGGCGCCCTGCAGGCTGAAACGGGCGGAGTCATGCTCATGTTCAATCCCGCCAACTCCAACGGGAGCTTCGTCGGCACCTGGCGTGAGGGTGGCGTCACCGGAGCCGTCACTGACGGAGTGAACCAGGGTGGCCAGGTGGAGTTCACTCTCCAGGGCTTCCGCGGCCAGACAGTGGTTTTCCAGGGTGAGCTCAGGGACCGCTTCGTGATGGAAGGCACGCTCGTCGGCTTCAATCTGGATGGGCTCGCCGTCTTCCGCCTCTCCAGTACCTGACGTCGTCGCCTCCGGCCCCATCGGACGGAGGTTCGCGAGGATCCGGCCCCGACGGGAGTTCGCTCCCGCCGGGGCCGGCTTGCGTTGAGGTCTGAGCGAACCCTGCGCCCTTGCAGCGGAGGGGAGCCCGCGAGACCTTGAACCGACGAACCGTATACATCTCGCTCCCGGAGTCCGCATGAGAGTGCCATTGTTCCCGTTCCTTCTCGGGCTGATCCTCCTCGTCTCAGCCCCGGCTCTCCAGGCCCAGGACGCGCCGCTCCAGGGGCTGGACGACTTCGTCGAGGCCGGGATGGCCGAGTGGGGCATTCCCGGGTTGGCCATCGCGGTGGTCCACGATGACGAGGTGGTCTTTGCACGGGGGTACGGGGTGCACCGGAAGGGGGAGGACGTGCCGGTGGACGAGCACAGCCTCTTCGGGGTGGCCTCGGTCTCCAAGGCCTTCACCGCCGCGGCCCTGGGGATGCTGGTGGACGAGGGGCGGCTGCACTGGGACGATCCGGTCACCGACCACCTCCCCGACTTTCGCCTCTACGATCCCTACGTGAGCCAGACGGTCACCGTCAGGGACCTGCTGGCCCACCGGGTGGGGGTGGGACGGATGACCGGAAACCGGCTTCGTTGGCTTCCCCATCGGGATCGCTCCGAGCTGACGTACCGGATCCGTCACCTGGGGCCCGAGCAGACCTTCCGGAACGGGTACGTCTACTCCAACGTCATGTACATGGTGGCAGGTGAGGTGGTGGAGGCGGTGTCGGGGATGACCTGGGATGAGTTCGTGGCCGAGCGGATCTTCGAGCCCCTGGGCATGGAGCAAAGCAACACCTCGGTCACCCAGATTCAGGACGGTGCCAACGCCGCCTGGCCCCACCAGGAGATCGAAGGGGAGGTGGTTCCCATCCCCC
Source organism: Gemmatimonadota bacterium (assembly GCA_003559555.1). Classification (GTDB taxonomy): domain Bacteria; phylum Gemmatimonadota; class Gemmatimonadetes; order Longimicrobiales; family Gaopeijiaceae; genus PWLA01. The sequence continues at coordinate 8,584 of PWLA01000364.1, forward strand.
GGCGCAACTTCGATGCGGTGGGGCCGTCGGCCTCCATCAACACGTCGGTGGCCGAGATCACCGCCTGGATGCGCACCCACCTGGGCACCCCCGGTGAGGTGGATGGGATCCGGCTCTTCTCCGAGGATGTGGCCCGGGAGATGCATCGGGCCCAGAACCGGATTCCCGATGCAGGGCTCCAGGGTGGACTCGCCAGCTACGGACTGGGATGGCGCCTGAGCGACTACGAAGGGCGGCGCATGTCGCAGCACGGCGGGGCCACCGACGGCATGAACACCAACCTGGTGCTCCTGCCGGAGGAGAACCTGGGGGTGATCGTGGTGACCAACACCTTCAACAGCTTCATGAATGCCCTGGCCAACCGGGTCCTGGACCGGTTCCTGGAGATCGAGGACCGGGAGTGGGACCGCATGTACCGGGACGGCTACCTGAACGCGTACCAGCGGACGTCGGCCAGGAGGGACTCGATCCACGCGGCACGGGAGGAGGGCACCGCGCCCACCCTTCCCCTGGAAGCCTACACCGGGGACTTCTACGACCCCCTCTACGCAGACGTGCGGGTGGAGTTGGACGGGGACGGGCTGGTCCTCACCTTCTGGGACGACGAGACCCAGGTCATGGACCTGGAGCACTGGCACCACGATACCTTCCGGGGCGTGTGGCGGAACCCGGCCCAGCGGGAGAAGTTCGTGTGGTTCAGCCGCGGGGCCGACGGGAGCATGGACCGGCTACATGTGCACTGGACCCTCCGCCCCGACCTCCTTCAGGTGGGAATCTACCCGTCAGGCTACACCCGTGAGGCCGTCTTCGAGCGGGTGGAAGAGCCGGCCCCTACGCGGTGACGCCGGACCCGATTCCAGAGCTCGCCGTTCGGCGGTTCGGAGAGCACGCCGGTCCGCCCATCGTTCTCCTCCACGGCTTCACCGGATCGGGGGCCGCCTGGGGGCGGGTGATCCCACAGGGGTTGGCTCGAGACCGCAGGGTGCTGGCGGTGGATCTACCGGGACACGGCGAAAGCCCCCCTCCCCCCGATCCGGCCGCATACCGAATGGAGAGGGTCTTCCAGGCGCTGATGGGGCTCCTGGACGACCATGGAGCCGAGTCGGCCGACTGGGTGGGGTACTCCATGGGAGCCCGCCTGGCGCTCGCTGCAGCCGTTGAGCACCCCAAACGGATCCGCCGGTTGGTCCTGGAGAGCGGATCGCCCGGGCTGGAGACCGCCGCCGCCCGGGAGCGCCGCCGCAGGAGCGACGCCGCGCTGGCCCGCCGGATCGAGAGCCGGGGGATGGAGTGGTTCGTGGAGCACTGGATGGGGATCTCCCTCTTCGCCACCCAGCGGCGGCTTCCGGCGGAGGTGCAGGCGGCGGAGCGGGAGCGGAGACTGGCGAACACGCCCGGCGCCCTGGCCGACACCCTCAGGGGGCTGGGCACCGGCAGTCAGCCTTCGTACTGGCCCCGCCTGGGGGAGGTGAAGGCCCCGACTCTCCTCCTCACGGGAGCCATGGACCGCAAGTACGAGGCGCTGGCCCGGAGGATGGAGGCGGCGCTTCCAAGGGCTCGGCACCGCTCGGTGCCCGGGGTGGGCCACGCCGTCCACCTGGAAGCCCCGTTGCGGTGGCTGGAGGAGGTCCAGCCCTTTCTCAGAGCTCGCGGGTGACACAGTCCAATCGGGGGGAATGGGTCTCCTGGAAGACCTCGAAGTAGACCGTCCGTCCGGCCCGTCCCAACGGGTCGGCAGCCTCCACCACCTCCTGGTAGGTCTCGTAGGCGGCCAGCGCCTCCTGGGCCCGGGCCACCTCCTCGTCGCCCACGTCCTGGGCCACATCGATCTCCTCGGGCGCCGAGACGGATAGCTCGAAGAGGCCGTCCGGCTCGTCGGACTCGGCCAGGGTAAAGAAGGCCAGACGCTTCGGCGCCGCGTCGGGCTCCTCGTCCCGGAGGCGGCAGAAGGCCCGCTTCACCACCGCATGGCTCACCAGGTGATCCGGGAAGCCGCTGATCCCGTGGACCGGATAGGTCACCACCACGTCGGGACGGACCTCCCGGATGTGACCCTCGACTGCCGTCTCCAGCGTCCGGGGGTCGAGTCCGGCGAGCCTGGAGTCCGGAAAGTCCAGGACCGTCATCCCACTGAGCCCCAGGATCCGCTCCACCTCCTGCATCTCCCGGAATCGAACCTCGCCCATCTCTTCCAGCGAGAGCCCCAGTCGGTGGCGCTGGCGGGTGGCCTCGCCCCGGGTGAGGGTCAGAAGGAAGACCCGGTGGCCGTCACGGAGCTGGCGGGCGATGGCCAGGGCCGGGCCGAAGGACTCGTCGTCCGGGTGCGGAAAGACGTAGAGGATCTTCACCAGCTTCCCAACTCGCCGGCGTACTGGATGGCGCCGGCCAGGCGCTCCGCCGCGTTGCTCCAGTTGATCCTCACGGCAGTGTGGGCCCGATCCTCGTCTCCGGCGGCCAGGGCGGCTACGATCTCCCGATGCTCCTCCATCGAGGCTTCGATGCGGCCGGCGTGGGTGCTGCTGTAGAGGCGCCGGTAGCGATCGGCCTGGGGCTTCACCACCCCGTGGAGGGCCAGGAGTCTGGGGCCCGCCCCGGCCTCCACGTAGCATCGGTGGAAGCGGGTGAAGAGATCGAAGATCCGCTCCACGTGCGGAGGCGTGGCGGCGGACGCCCGCAGGAGCTCGGCATCCACGGCCTGGAGCTCCGTGCAGGTTCGGCTTCGGATCCTCGCCTTCTTCCGGCAGAGGAGGCGGGCGGCCAGCCCTTCCACCTCGCCGACGATGCCGAAGATCTCCCCGGCGTCGTCCTGGGTCAGGGGCGAGACCGACAGCCGGGTCTGCCGCATCCCGTCCTGGGTGACCACGTACCCCTCCTGGTTGAGACGCTGGAGGGCGGAACGTACCGGGGTGCGCGAGACGTCCATCCGTTCCGCGAGTTCGGTTTCGATGATTCGGGTGCCCGGGGCGAGCCGCCCGCGTATGATGAGCTCCCGAAGTCGAAGGTATACGCGCGTGGCTTGGTCGGTCGCGGCCGGCACCGTGGTGGTCAAGGGGAGTGCTCCCTTCTCCGCATCGAGGGTAGTCAACTGGGTCGGTGGAACCACCGAGAAGAGAAGGGACCCCGGGGCGGTGCGCAAGGCGGGCAACGTTGACACCGGGCCCTCGCAGCCCCACCATGGCTCTCTGCCAACCAATCGAACCAACCTGTTGACCACTGGAGAGTCACCTATGAGACGTGGACTGGGAGCGATGACCGCCCTGGCCCTCACGGCCATCTTGGTCCTGGGGTGCGAGCCCGCCGACACGAACGCCGCCCCGGATGCAGTGGCGCTGGACGGCGTGGAATACGGCCTCGTCATCCACGGCGGTGCCGGGACCATTACCCGCGACGCCATGACAGATGAGCGGGAGACGGCGTATCACGCCTCCCTCCAGGCAGCGCTGGAGGCCGGCTACCAGGTGCTGGACGAAGGCGGGACTGCCGTGGACGCTGTCATCGCTGCGGTGGTGGTCATGGAGGACGACTCCCTCTTCAACGCCGGCCGTGGCGCCGTCTTCACCAGCGAGGGCACCAACGAGCTGGACGCCGCCATCATGGACGGCACCGACCTGCAGACCGGGGCTGTCGCCGGCGTCAAGCGGATCCGGAACCCCATCAGGCTGGCCCGCCTGGTCATGGACGAATCACCCCACGTGCTCTTCGCCGGAGAGGGAGCCGAGACCTTCGGCCGCCAGTTCGACGTCGAGGAAGTGGATGACGACTGGTTCTTCACCGAGCACCGCTGGGAGGCCCTGCAGCGAGCCCAGGAGCAGGAGGGCACGAGCAGCAACTGGCGGGAGCAGGAGGACCGGATGATCGGTACCGTGGGTGCGGTGGCCCGGGACCAGTCCGGCAATCTGGCGGCCGCCACCTCCACCGGGGGGATGACCAACAAGCGCTTCGGCCGGGTGGGAGACGTGCCCATCGTCGGCGCCGGCACCTACGCGTCGAACCGGTCCTGTGCCATCTCCGGAACCGGGCACGGAGAGTACTTCATCCGGAACGTGGTCTCCCGGGAAATCTGCGCCCGCATGGAGCACCGAGGTGAAACGCTTGAGGAAGCCGCCCACGCCGTGGTCATGGAGCAGCTGGTGGACCACGGGGGCAGCGGCGGCGTCATCGGGATCGACCGGGACGGCATGATCACCATGACCATGAACACCCCGGGCATGTACCGGGGCCACTACCTGGCCGGCGAGGAACCCTTCACCGCCATCTACGAGGACGAGGGAGACGGGCGGTAGAGGAGGCCCAGCGTCAGCGGAGGTAACGGAAGATCAGATCCAGGAGCTCGCCACGCATGGCCTCCTCGGCGTCGCCCCCCTTCCGGGCGGCCTGGGCGGCGCAGTGGGTCAGGTGGTTGCGCATGAGTTCGCGGCTCACCCCCATGAGGGCTTCCCGGATGGAGGAGATCTGGACCAGGATGTCCGGACAGTACCGGTCCTCCTCCACCATCCGCTGGATGCCCCGGACCTGGCCTTCGATCCGTCGGAGGCGAGCCAGGTTGGCGGTACGGATCTCCGGGTCCACCCCGGCGGCGTTTGAGTCGGCGCTCATGGCGTTCCAGTCGTCGTCCAGGGGGTTGAGATGAGGCGGGGGAGGGGGCCCGGGCATTGCACCGCACGAGCGACCCCTTCCTTCTGAATGATACCCATACCCCAGAGGGGTATGCAAGGAGAGGGCGAGCGGTCGCTGCCCTGGATCTCCAGAGGGGTGCCGTCGGTACTGAGTTCTGGATTCCAAGCCGCGGAACCTACACTTCAGCCCGGTCCCGATCTGTACCATGCCCATCATCCTGCTCCTGGCCGTGGCCCTCGTCGCTGGGCCCCATGCGGCAGCGGTCCCTCCGGACGGGGTGGTGGATGACCCTCGCCTGAAACAGGCGGACTCTCTCTTCAGGGCCGGGGCACCGGATCGGGCGCTGGAGCTGGCCCTGGAGGTGGCGGAAGCCCGGCAGGAAGAGGGGCTCTCCCCGTACGAACCGCTCTGGCGGGCCTCCTCCTTCGCCCTGGGACTCGGGGTGGTGGAGCCGTCGGGTGAGGCGTCCAACCGTCGCTACCGGCAGGCCCTGCAGTTGGCTCGAGGGGCCCGGGAAGTGGAGCCGGAGGGCGTCGACGCCCGCTACTGGGAGGTGGCCGCCCTGGGTCGCATGGCTCTGGCGGCGGGCACCCGCGAGGCGGCGGACTACGGCGAGAGGATCCAGGAAGGCGCCACATGGATCCTGGAGCGCCGGCCGGATCACCACGGGGCGCACCACGCCCTGGGCAAGCTATACCACGAAATCATGGAGGTTTCGGGGCTCTCCCGATTCCTGGGTCGCACCTTCACCGGCAACCGTGCGCTCGAGGAGGCTAGCTGGGATCGGGCCGAGTACCACCTTCATCGAGCTCGCGAGCTGGCTCCCGAGATGTTTCTCTATCGCCTGGATCTGGCTCGACTCTACGCCGACCGGGGCCGCAGTGCCGACGCGCGGGCTCTCCTGGAGGAGCTGGTGGCCGACCCCGTCCGCCAGCCTCCCGACCGGATCTTCCGGGACGAAGCCCGGGAGCTCCTTCGGAGCCTTTCATGAGGAGGGGAGCGCGGTGAGCCGCGAGGAGTCCGACGGCCGGGAGCCAGGGCTGGATCGGGAGGAGCTGGACCAGGTCATCCGCCGGGCCACCGAGCTCCAGGTGGCCAGCGCCGACGCGGGGGAGCGGGAGCGTATCCCCGAAACCGAAGTGCTCCGGATCGGACGGGAAGTGGGCCTCGCCCCCGAGCACGTCCGGCGGGCTCTGGGCGAGCTCCGGGCCGAGAGCCTGGCGCCGATGCCGGATGGGGGTGACGGGGTGATGGGGCGTCTCGTGGGTCCTGGCCGGGTCCGGGCCACCCGGGTGGTTCCCGGCGGTCCCGCCGACCTCCTGCTGGAGCTGGAGGAGTACCTGAAGGTCGGGGAGAGCCTCAGGCAGGTCCGAAAGCGGGGGTACCGTTCCCGGTGGGAGGCCGCCGAGGGTTTCGTCGCATCCCTGCAGCGGGGCCTGAACTGGGGGGGACGCCGATACGACCTGGCCCGGGCCCGTTCGGTGGAGCTGAGCCTGGAGCCGGTGGACGGCGAGCATTCGCTGGTGGCGCTGGTGGCCGATGCGTCATCGGTGCGTACGGAGGCGGGGGCCGGGTGGATGGCGGGCCTGGGCATCGGGGGACTGGGGCTCGGGCTGGGGGTGGGCGCCGCCCTGTCCCTCCCTCTCCTGGCGGTCCCCGGGGTGGCTGTGGGCCTGGGTGGCGGCCTGCTGGCGGCCCGGCAGGACTACCGGAGACGCCTGGAGCGAGTCCGCCTTGCGCTGGAGGGGATCCTGGACCGGTTGGAGGGGGGAGAAGCGCTTCTGGCCGAGCCGCCCACCTGGCGGGATCGATGGCTTCAGGCGTAAATGGTGCACCGCCACGTTCCGTTGTGATTTTCAGATTCCTCTGACGAAGCGAACCGAATGAGCCTTCCCCGTGCCCGGACTTACGCCATGACCTGGCTGCTGGTCCTCGTCCTCGGCCTCCTGGGGGTAGCAGGCTGCGAGCATCGGCAGATTCCCACGGTGGCCTACTCCCCCGGGGAGCTGGAGTGGGGGAGCAACACCACCCACTTCGCCGGCCCCGCCCCCCTGGCCGGCGACTCCATCCCGGTGCACTACCACATCCCGGAGACGGGAAACCCGGCGACCTTCCCCATCCTCATCGCCATGCACGGGGCCGACCGGAACGCCCAAGCCATGCGAGACGCCTGGGTGGCCGAGGC
>PWLA01000104.1 GCA_003559555.1 Gemmatimonadota bacterium
AGGGCAGGAGCTGGGCATGGGTGTCGGTGGTGCCCATGAGCACCAGGGTCACCGGCTCCTGGGCGCCGCGGTCGGTGCCGCACCCGGACAGCGCAACGACGGCCGCCGCCGGGAGGAGGGCCGCCAGCCCCAGGAGGAGGAGCCGAGGGAGGGGAAGCGTCCGGCGCCGCCTCACCCGTCCTCCACCGCGTCGGCCTGCTGCAGGAGCCCCGCCAGCTCCTCACCCAGGTGCTCCTCCAGGAGCTCCCGGTACCACTCCGTCTGCATGAGACCGCCGTCACGCTGGAAGAACTCCTCCATCACCGGCACCCAGTCGGAGCCCAGCGGCATGATGACCCCGAACTGCTCCGAGGCGTCGTCGCCCACCGGGTGTCGCCGCAGGGGCGCGCCCTCTTCCCGGGCCCGCCAGTAGTTGTAGACGTCGATGTAGCCGAAGTAGCCCTCGCCCGAGCCCACCCGCTCAACCAGCCGGTCGTTGGTGCCCACCGTGGTGGTCTGCATCTCGGGGAAATACTCGTCCCGGAGATCCTCGATGCGCTCTTCGTGCAGGGTCCCCGTATAGAGGAGCCCGGTGAGGTCGGCGAAGACCTCGTCCACCTCCTCCAGCGACTCCAGCTCGGGCACGTCCTCGTGGGTCATGAGGATCGCCACGTTGTCCAGGTAGGGTGGGGAGAAGGCCAGCTCGTCACGGCGCGCTTCGGTGATGGTCACGTTCCCGATCCCGAACACGCCGCCCTCGGAGTAGCGAACACGCTGGTAGAAGGTGGGCCAGTGCTCTTCTTCCTCGAACTCCACCGTGGTCTGGATCCCGTGCTGGTCTTCCACGAAGCGGGCGAACTCCCGGAGGATCTCCACGGTGACGCCGGTGAGCCGGCCGTCGTCGTCGCGGCCGGCGAAGCCGGAGGAGGCCACGTACAGGACCCGGATCTCGGTCTCGCCGGCCTCCACCGCCTCGGCGAAGGAGGGTGCCGAGAGGGGATCGATGTCCGCGGGCGCCACGGCTTCCTCGATGGGATCCTCCGCCTCGCCCAGGGCATCGGGGTCCGGCTCCGGCGCCGCCTCGCATGCCGCGGCCGCCGTCAGCAGCGCCAGGAGGAGGGCGAAGGGAAGAAAGCGGAAAACGGAAGAAGGGGATCGGCCCTGGCGGCTCGTCCTCATGATGATCCTCGGTCGGGGGGTGAACAGGTCGAAGGTTCAGGCCGTGGCGATACGGCAGACACAGTCAGCGGTGCGGCAGACACAATGATACGAGCAGCGCGCAGAGGGGGTTCCCCCGGGTACCGGCCGACTCCCGCTCCCTTCAGGCCGCTTCCCCCAGATTCCTGCGGATGAGGGCCTCCGGATCCGGATCCCGCTCCATGAAGCTGCGGAAGAGGACGTCCGGGTCGTCCCGGTCGCCGGCCGAGAGGATGGATTCCAGGTACCGGGTGCCCGTCTCCCGATCGAAGATCCCTTTCTCCTGGAACCGGGTGAAGAGATCGGCCTCCATCACCTCGGACCAGAGATAGGAGTAGTACGAGGCGGCGTATCCTCCGGAGAAGAGGTGGAGGAAGGCCGGGAGGGGGTGGGATTCGGCGAAGCTCCGGTCCGCCGAGTACGGGACCAGCAGCTCGGTGACCCACTCCACCGGGTCGCCGTCGGTCTCGGGGTCGTACTCGGTGTGGAGGGCCAGGTCCAGGAGACCGAAGCTCAGCTGCCGCATCTGCGCCCATCCGCCCATGAAGCGCCGGGCCTTCAGCATCCGCTGGTGAAGGTGGTCCGGGAGGGGCTCGCCGGTCTTCCAGTGGCTGGTGAGCAGGTCCAGGGCGTCGCGCTCCCAGGTCCAGTTCTCCATGAGCTGGGAAGGCACCTCGACCCAGTCCCACGGCACGTTGATCCCGCCCCGCTCCGGGATGGGGACCCGGGAAGTGCAGTGGTGGAGAAGGTGGCCGAACTCGTGGAAGAGGGTCTCCACGTCCCGGTGGGTGAGGAGGGCGGGCCGGTGGTCGGAGGGCGGAGGGGCGTTGGTGCAGATCACGCCCAGGTGGGGCGACAGCCGACCGTTCGAGCCCGGACGCCCGTGGATGAAGTCGTTCATCCATGCCCCCTGGCGCTTCTCGGGACGGGGGAAGAAGTCGGCGTAGAAGGCGCCCATGAGGGTGCCGTCCTCGTCCAGGAGCCGGAAGTAGCGCACGTCCTGATGCCAGATCTCCTCCAGCTCGTCCTCCTCCACCCGGAGCCCGAAGACGCGATGGGTGAGCTCGAACATGCCCTCCAGCACCCGATCCAGGGGGAAGTAGGGTCGAAGCTCTTCCTCATCCAGCTCGAACCGCTCCCGTCGGAGCTGCTCGGTGAGGTAGGAGACGTCCCAGGGGCGGATGGGGTTCAGGTCCCGCTCGGCACCGGCCTCCTGCAGCGTCTGCAGGTCCTGCTCCCAGTACGGGCGGGTCCGCTCGATCATGCCCCGGACGAACTCCCGGGCCTCGTGGCCGCTTCTGGCCATCTGCTCCTCGAGACGGAAGTCGGGGAAGTCCGGGTATCCCAGCAGCCGGGCCTTCTCTTGCCGGAGGGCGAGGATCCGGGGGATGAGGGGGCGGTTGTCCCACGGCTCCTTTCGGGCCCGCTGGAGGTAGGCCCCGTGCACGGTCTCCCGGAGCGTCCGGGAGCGGGCGTGCTTCAGGACGGCCTGGACGGAGGGGGCGTCCAGGGTGAGGGTCCAGCCTTCGTCCCCATCGGACTCGGCCCGGCGGCGGAACCGGCTCATGGCGTCGTCGGGGATCCCCTCCAGCTCCCGGGCGTCGGTGACGTTCAGCGACCAGGCGGCGGTGGCGTCCAGGACGTTCTCGGAGAAGTCCTGCTCCAGCCGGGCCAGCTCCACCTGGATGGCCTCCAGGCGCTCCCGTCCTTCCGGGGGCAGGTCGGCCCCCGAGCGGCGAAACTCCCGGAGGGTCTTCTCCAGGTGGCGACGGGCCAGGTCGTCCAGCTCCTCGGCCTCGTCGGTGTCGGAAAAAGCCTGCAGCCGCTCCCAGAGCCCGCGGTGGAGGTGCAGGCGGGTCCAGAAGGAGGAGATCTCCGGGAGGACTTCCGCCCACGCCTCCCGGAACTCCGGGCTCTCGGCCACCGCCAGCATGTGCTGCACCGGGGTCGTTCCCTCCCGCACCTCCCGCACCAGCTCGTCCAGGCGTCCCAGGGTGTTGGCCCAGGTGGGCGGCGTCGGGTCGGCCGCCAGCTCGTCCACAGCCCCTTCCGCCCGGCTGATGAGGGCCCGCACCCCCGGGGCCACGTGTTCGGGCCGGATCCGGTGGAAGGGGATGCGGAAGGACGAGCTGAGGAGCGGGTTCTGTTCGGCGTCGGGCATAAAGAGCGTTGGGATCGGAGATGAAGCCGGATCGCGCCGTGGGACGGCGTGTCGGCGGCCATGGCATATCGGTGGCCAATGTAACGCACCCGAGGCGCGTTCCAATAGTGGGATTGGAACACTCCTCGACCTCCGGCTACCCCAGCGTCCCAACACGAGGTTCGGCGTCCTTCAGGCAGCACGACCGGGGAGAATGATGACTTGGGTTGGCTGTGGGCGGAGGTCTACGCAACCGACCAGACTGGGCCCAGAAAATGGGTGGTGTTCGACACAGAGGGCCGAGCGCAAGGGTCGATCCACACCCCACCGGGCCTGGAGATCCAATGGATCGGACCAGACGCCGTCCTGGGAGTGTGGCGAGATGAGTTCGAGGTCGAGTACGTCCACCGCCACCGCCTCACGCGGGACGGCGGTCCAGGCGACGGAGGATGAACTGCCCCGGCCCGTTTTCTGGTGCCGCCCGACGGTTCGGTGGCGGAGCGCTGAGAGTCGGGGCCGGTGCGGCCCGGGTTCCTGATCGTCAATCGATCACGACCCGAGCCGCCGCGCACTGAGGGCTCGACCCCGCGCCGGTGTGACCTTCCGGGTTCAGAAGCTCTCCGCGCCAGGCCGGCACTCGGGCCAGCTCTGATCGCCCGGCAGGACCCGCCGCTCCCGCGATACCATCTCCGGATCTTCGGAGGCCAGGTAGGCCAGCATGGCGATGAGGGTGGCGTTG
>PWLA01000276.1 GCA_003559555.1 Gemmatimonadota bacterium
CGATCCGTCCCCCAAACCCTGCACCTGCTCTCGCACGCCGCCCAGCGCCTCTGCGGAGCGGTATCTGGTGCTCTTCAACGTGGACCAGAGGACGCTGGAGGGGGAGAAGGGGGGCAGGGCGGAGCTGGACGGTGAGGCCACCGTGTCGCTGGGGACGGCCCGGCGGCTGACCTGCGACTCGGCGGTGGTCCGCATTGTTCGAGGGGCCAAGAGCGAGATCCTGGACGTGGGCCGGAAGACCCGGGTCATCCCGCCGGCCATCCGCCGGGCGCTGTGGGCCCGGGACGGGGGGTGCAGGTTCCCGGGTTGCGGGTCTCGCCGCGCCTGTGGGCACCACATCAAGCACTGGGCGCTGGGGGGCAGGACGAGCCTGGACAACCTGGTGCTGCTGTGCCGCACCCATCACAAGGCGGTGCACGAGGGGGGCTTCGTGGTGCGGATGGGTCGCTACGGCCGGCCCTTGCAGTCTGATCGGAAAGTGGGGTGCGGCCGCGCGCGGGGGTCTTGCGAGTGCCGGAGTAGGAACGACGACGAGGCGTAGCCGCAGTGCTACGGCGAGCGAGGAGTGACGACCTCCGGTGCCGCAATCCCCCCGCGCCCGTAGGGTCGCGGCGGCACGGAGTCCCCCAGGTCGTTGGACAGCCTCGACGATGCGCCCGAGGCATCGCCTGCGGCTGCCCGCCTACTGGGGAACTCCGTGGCGTTCGCAACGCGGCTCGCCCCACTTCCCGATCAGACTGCTGGTACGACTGGCCGGTTGCGGGCCGGCTCTACCTGCCCGAAGCGGCGTGGGTGAGGACGGCCTTTTAATGACAAAGCAGTACTAAAGCTGCCCCGGGGGCACCCGCATCCGGCCCCGGGCCACGGTCACCGCTTCGCCCACCAGGTGGACACGGTCTCCCGCTACCCGCACGCGGAGTTCTCCACCACGGCGGGAGCGTTGCCTGGCCTCGAGCTCATGGGTGCCCAGCTCGGCAGCCCAGTAAGGTCCCAGCACCGTGTGGGCCATCCCCGTGACCGGGTCCTCCGGGACTCCCACCCAGGGTCCGAAGAAGCGGGACGCGAAGTGCACGACCTGCGAGTCCGCAGGCGCGGTGACGCTGACCCCCATGACCCCTGGGGGAAGGGCCACCCGGCCGAGCGCCGCCGGGTCCGGATCCAACGCCATGAGAGCCGCCTCGTTGGGGAGGGGCACCAGGGCGCAACGGGAGCCGGAGAGGAAGGGGGTGTCATCCGGGAGGCCCAGGGCCTCCATGAGCCCCGTCGGTGCCTCGAGGGGTTCCGGGGCATCGCTGGGGAAGTCCAGGCGAAGGCGCTCTCCCTCGTCCATGGCCACCGTGAGGTGCCCCGATGCCGAGTGAAACCGGAGGGGCGCCTCCGCTCCCTCCTCCAGGAGGGCGTGGGCAGTGGCCAGGGTGGCATGCCCGCAGAGGGTCACCTCGGTGGTGGGGGTGAACCACCGGAGGCGTCGCACGCCCTCCCGATCCGGAGGGGAGGGGAAGGCGGTTTCTGAGAGGTTCATCTCGGCGGCCAGCCGCTGCCGCTGGGGGTCGTCCAGCGCGTCGCTGGCCTCTCCCGGCAGGATGACGGCGGCGGGGTTGCCGGAAAAGGGACGCGAGGTGAAGGCGTCCACCACCCGGTACGGGAGCATTGCCGGGCGCCCTCCGCTCAACCCACCCTCCGGCGCTTTCGGCGCATGAAGTCCTTCATGACGTACTGTCCCAGAGTGAGGGTGGTGGTGAAGTAGGCCTTTCCCCGAGCGATCTCGGAGACTTTCTCCACGAACCGGATCAGGTACGGATCCCGGGCCAGCATGAAGGTGTTGATGCCGATTCCCGCCTTCCGGCACGCGGTGACCTCCCGATACGTCCGCCGCAGAATCCTGGGGTCCAGCCCGCCGGAGTTGGTGTACACCCGGCCGTCCGGAAGCGTCAGGGCCGAGGGCTTGCCGTCGGTGATCATGATGATCTGGCGCATCTCCTTCTTCTGGGCCAGCAGGAGTCGCCGGGCTACCTCGAAGCCTTCGGCGGTGTTGGTGTGGAACGGACCCACCTGAGCCCGGGCCAACCGGGAGAGGGGAATCTCCTGTGCCCGGTCCCCGAAGGTCACCACCCGCAGCGTGTCGCCTGGAAACTGGGTGCGGATGAGGTGCGAGAGAGCCAGCGCCACCTTCTTGGCCGGAGAGAAGCGGTCCTCGCCGTAGAGGATCATGGAGTGGGAGATGTCCAGCATGAGGACGGTGGCGCAGGAGGAGCGGTGCTCCGCCTGGTGCACCATCAGGTCACCGTACTCCAGCTTCAGCGGGACCCCCGGCCCCTCCCGCTCCAGGGCCCGGGTGAGGGTGGCCGGGATGTCCAGGTTCATGGTGTCGCCGAACTGGTAGGGGCGGCTGGCGGCTCCGGCTTCGATCCCGGTGGCCAGGTGCGGAGTGTCGTGGGCCCCCAGCGATGCGCTTCCCATCCCCCCCAGGAGGCTCCGGAGGGCCCGAAAGGCCAGAAAGTCCATGCCCTTTCGCGTCAGGGAGAAGTCCACCCCCTGGGCGGCCTCACGAGCCTCGTCCACGTGTCCGCCCTGCCCGGTCACGCCGGTGGTGGTGCCGGGCATGCCCGAGCCCGGGCCGTCGTCCAGACTCAGGTACCCTTCGTCCACCATCCGCTGCACCAGGTCGTCCAGCATGGAGGCGATCCGGGCCTCGAGGTCCTCATCACCCTCACCTTCTCCCGTGAGCTCGGCCAGCATCTCGGGGGTCAGCTCGCCGCCCTCCAGGAGTGCGTTCAGGAGCGCCTCCTTCAGCGCCTCCACGGACTGGGTGTCCCGATCCCCGGACCATCCCCACCAGGGATGATAGTTGGGCCCCCCGGCGAAGCCTCCGTCGAGGAGGAAGTCCGAGAGGTGGTCCAGGAGTGCCTGCAGGTTCAGGGCGTCGAGCCAGCTTCCCTTGTACCGCGTGTACGTGGTGAACCGCATGGAGCTCCCATGATGGAATGACTATCTTTCGTTCCGGAGTCGCCTCGGGGGCCAAGCCGGGGCGTGAGACGCTTCGTCCCCCAACGTCAGGAGCCGAAGATCGGGTCCCGAACCATCGGCCAGCTGCCCTGGAGCGAAGAGGAGGTCGGGCGGATTCGGTCCGGGCTCCTCCGCTTCTTCGAAGAGCGGAGTCGCTCTCTGCCCTGGCGCGACGATCCAGATCCCTACCGCATCCTGGTTTCGGAGGTGATGTCGCAGCAGACCCGGATGGAGACCGTGGTTCCATACTACCAGAGGTGGATCCGCCGGTTCCCGGACTGCGCCACCCTGGCCGCAGCCGACCAGGAAGAGGTCCTGGCTCTCTGGGAGGGACTCGGGTACTACTCCCGGGCTCGGAACCTCCACCAGACGGCCCGGGAGCTGGAGGCCCGCTACGGGGGTCGGGTTCCCGCGGATCCGGAGGAGCTGGAGACCCTGCCGGGGGTGGGACCCTACACTGCCGGGGCGGTGGCTTCCATGGCCTTCGGCGTGCCCACGCCTGCGGTGGATGGGAATGTGCGGCGCGTGTTGTCCCGCCTCCTGGACGATCCGGCACCCGCTCCGGCTCGCCTTCGCAGGTGGGCGACCGCCCTGGTGGACCCGGAGCGTCCCGGCGACTTCAACCAGGCCCTCATGGAGCTGGGCTCGCTGGTCTGCACGCCCCGCTCTCCCCGGTGCGGCCGATGCCCGGTGGCGTCGTTCTGCGGGGCCCGGGCCGCCGGAACCCAGGAGGAGCGGCCGGCGCCGCGGCGGTCGCGGGAGATTCCCCGGAGGGTGGAAGCCGTGGCGGTCCTCCGAGCCGAAGACACGGGTTCTCAAGTTCGCTTCCTCCTGCGCCGGCGCCCTCCCGAGGGGCTCCTGGGGGGAATGTGGGAGTTCCCCGGCGTGGAGGTGGATGCCCCGGAGACGCCGGAGTCGGCGGCGGTGGGCCTGGCCCAGCAGCTCGTGACCCGGGCCGCTGCGCCCCCTCCGGGGCGGGACGATCTTCCCGCACCCCGCCCCCTCCCGGTGGTGAATCATGCCTTCTCCCACCTGAAGATGACCTAC
>PWLA01000047.1 GCA_003559555.1 Gemmatimonadota bacterium
CCCATAGGTGATGAAGAAGCCGCAGGGTGGGGCAAATTGCGAAGTTGAAGCGGGTAGAGGACGTTGGCATCCAGGACGGCAAGCACCCCGGATCAGTACCCCTCCGTGCGTGATCCGGGCCATCTCTGCTGGCCCCGTGAGGCGCCGCCTCCGTCGCTCCGTTCCCTCCTCGGCCCTCGGGCATCGGGCGCTGGTTCTCTGCCCTTGGGCATCGGGCGCTGGTTCTCTGCCCTTGGGCATCGGGCGCCGAGACCCCGGTCTCGGGATTGGGGCGCTTGGAGCTGGACCTGTTCTGGCGCCGGGAGCGGGTCGCCCTGGCAGTCTGATCGAGAAGGGGGTGCGGTCGCGCCCAACGGGTTGCGTCGGCACGGAGCCTCGCCCCCTCCCTTCTGATCGCGCACCCGTTTGACGCGACAGAGACCCGATCCCCGAACCCGGGGCCTGAAACCTGCAGTACAGTTCCCCCGTAGGGAGGGTTGGTTGAGGAAGGGACCTCGAGTCGGGGCCCTCCTCCCCGCACCGGGCACCGATGTCCGGACATACAAACACGATGCTTTTCAACATAGATCGACGGAGAACCACCATGGGAATGCTTACTTCCAGAAGCCGCCGCTTCACGCGCAGCCTGGACTACAACCTTGGCCAGCGCCGCATGTCCACCTCGGCCGTGCGCGAGCGGGCTCGGGTTACCACCATCCGGAACCCGGACATCCGCGAGAGGGAGGACTCCGAGCAGCGCTGACCGCTCCCGGAGCGACATAAGTCGTAGCAGGAGGAGGGAGTCCGGCGGGATCGTCCGCCGGGCTCCCTTTCGTTTGCGGCCCGTGGCCGGCTTCCCGTCCCCATGATCCCGTTGCCCGTGACGTCAATGGGCGCCGTTCGGATCGTCGGTCTCTCCCGGTGCTCGCGGCGTCAATGGGCGCGGTTCGGATCGTCGGCCTCCCCCGGGGGACCCCGGATGACAAGCTCCTGGGCTCGGCCGCGGAGAAAGCTGCCAGGTGTCTCGCACGATGCGACGAGCTGCAGGCGGGAATAGCGCTGCGAACCTGACCCGACGAGGGTCGAGTGCACTGGTTCTCACGGTGGGCCAGCACGACCGCAGGGTTCTCACCAGCATGCCCCCACCCCCTGCCACCCCCCCGCTGCCCCCTGTCACCCCATCCCCGGTCACGCCATTCCCGTCCCCGGTCACGCCATTCCCGTCCCCGGTCACCCCGTTCCCGCCCCCGGTCACCCCATTCCCGTCCCCGGTCACGCCATCCCCGCCCCCGGTCACGCCACCGCTCCCGGGCCGACACCACCTCTCTCCCGGGCCTGGAAGCGAGCGGTTCTCCAGCCCCGAGCCCGTGGCCTGAAACCTCCAGAACATTCCCTTCGTAGGGAGGGTTGGTCGAGGAAGGAAGGGACTCCGATTCGGATCCTCCTTCCCGCCCCGGGCACCGATGCCCGGCATGAAACCACAACGCCTTTCAACATAGATCCGAGGAGAACGACCATGGCAATGCTCACTTCCAGAAGCCGCCGCTTCACTCGCAGCATGGACTACCACTTCGGTCAGCGCCGGACTTCCACCTCGGCCGTCCGCGAGCGGGCCCGGGTCACCACCCCCCGGATGTCGGGTGTCCGCCGGGAAGAGAGCTCGGAGCGGCGCTGACCGCTGCCAAAACGACATGGACCGAAGCAGGCGGAGGGAGTCCGGCAGGATCGTCCGCCGGGCTTCCGCAAAACGGCGTCCCAGCCCCGATCAACGGCTCAGCACGATCCCGACGAGGATGCGGTTCTCGTCGAACCTCGCGATTCCCTGGTGCTCCACGAAGAGCCGGAAGGGCCGGTCCGCCTCCCCCGGGTTGATGTCGAAGGCCACGCCGTAGCCCAGGTTCAGGGAGAGGAAGCGGCGGTTGGTGAGGGACACGCCTCCCGTCACGTAGGGCTCGTAGTCCCGTGTCCCTCCCACGATCCCTCCGAAGCGGCCGTTCATGGCCAGCAGCAGGGAAGGGTCCCCCTCCCCGGCTCCGAAGGCGATCTCCGGGATCAGTTCCACCGGAAGGAAGGTGGAGATGTCCCCGATGCTTCCCCGGAAGCCCAGCACGGGTTGGGTGGGAGTGAACTGCAATCCGGTGTAGAAATGGAGATCCGAGATCGTCCGTCGCTCCCCCGGCGGAGTCGGAGCGGGTTCCACTGCCGGAGGGGTCGGTGCAGGAGGGGCCGGCGGTGGCGCCGCCGCAGGGGGAGCGCCGGGCTGCACGCCCATGGCCTCCAGCTCTTCCCGCACGATCCGCCGGACCATCTCGGGAAGGCGAGCCTCCAGGAGTGCCAGCTGGCGACCCATCTGGACCGTGTCTCCGGCAGGCTGGGCCAACGCCGCCACCAGGAGCTCCTCGATCCGAGTCTCCAGTCGAGCCAGGTCCGCTGCGGAGACCGTTTCGTCCACCTCGGACCGGACGATCTCGCGAGCCTCCCCGTACCGGAGGATGATCTCGCCCTCCTCGGGCACCGGGATGGTGATCCAGCGTTGGGTGGTGTCGGCGGCGGGCGTCCGGGCTCGCTGCTGCTGCTCCTCCTGCCGAAGGAGCTCCGGCCGGGTCTGTCCGCGGCCGCCCACCGCCAGGGAGAGCCCGGCGCTGTACTGCCAGTTGGAGGTAAGTTCGTCGGGCTCACCCACCACGTCGAAGCCTCCACCGGCGGTGGTCAGGAGGTTCCGGGCTCCCACCTCCAGCTGGACCCGGTCCCTCAGGGCGAAGGCCACGCCGCCGCCCAGGGTCAGGTGGTCGATGCGGGTGGCGGCCAGCGTCTCCAGATCGCGCAGCTCGCCGCTGACCCGGATCCGACCGGCTCCGGCGATCAGGAAGGGAGAGAGCCCCGTCCCGCCCCCCAGGTAGAACTGGGCCTCGGCCCCGACCCCGGTCAGCCCTTCCCAGTCGGAGATGTCCTCATCCACGCCCCGGAAGTAGGTGGCCCGGAGCCCCACGTTGCGATTGAAGTCCACGCCCGCCCGCACCCCAGCGGCGTTCCGGTCACCCAGACCCACGCCGTCGCTGAAGCGGATCCGACTTCCGTAGGGCTCCACGAAGAAGCCCGGAAGGATCCCCGGGCTCGCGGTTTCGTCCACCCGCCGCCCGCCGAAGGGAATACGCAGCCCGGCTCCCAGGACCAGCGAAGAGACCAGGTCCTCGCTTGCTCCTTCCTCGTCGCCTGCGGCACCTGGCACCAGGGGCCGGGAGAGACGAAGTGCCCAGTTCTCGGCGTAGATCTCTCCCCGAGCCCGGCCGGCCAGGGCGAAGCTGGCTCCGGCACCGGCTCGGAGGAGGATCCGGTCGCGCCCGCCATCGACTCCGTTTCCGACCCGGAGGACGCCTCCCCCGCCCTTCACGAAGGGAACCACCGGTCCAGGCAGGAGACCCACCTGCAGGTCCGCCCCGAAGACCTCCAGCTTCTCGATCCCCAGCTCATCCGAGCCCCCCTCCCCCGGCAGGGTGCCCAACCCGGCGCGGAGCCCCACGTCCCGATCCTGGGCGTAGAAGGGCTGGAGGGAAAAGAAGGGCCCGAAATCGATGGAGGCCCGGAGCCCGGACATCCGGCTTCGCTCGAAGCCCACGGCGTCATCCCAGCGCGCCTCCTCGAAGGTGGGCACCAGGGAGAAATTCACCTCCTGTGCCGCCAGGGATGCCCCCCCGGGGAGGAGCAGGAGGAGGAGCGCAGGGGCCAGAAGGCCCACGGACCGGAAAGATGACATGGAGGTCTTCGCCGGGTAGGGGTAGCCTGTTTCCGGGAGTGCGTGGCGGACGACTGCCACCCACCATGGAAGGATGTCGTTGGGGCGGGTCGTGCCACCTCCTGGCCGGGTCGGATGAAGGTTGTTCCACCCTCACCCGGTCGAGCGTCCGGCTACTCGCAGTCGAGGGGGAAGTTCCGGCGCTCACCCCACCCGCGGACTGGCCTTGCTCGCCCGAGGCGACCCCCCCCGCTGTCGGAGGAGACAGGGAGGCCGGCCGATCAGCCCAGAAGGAATGCCCCTCCAGCCACCGAGCCCAGAGCCACCAGCCACCCGGCCAGGACGTCGCCGGGGTAGTGCACGCCGAGGTGGAGGTCTCCGGAGGTGTGGGCGGCGGAGGCGGCGGGGTGAGCTGAGGCTCCATGCCCGATCAGCCGGAGAGCCAAGCTGGCCCATTTCCGGATGGCCGGCGTGGGCTCATCTCGTACTGCGAACAGCCCCCGGGGTCTGGGCCTCGGCCCGCCCGAGCGCCCGCGCCACCCGGCCCACGACCGCCATGGGTTCGTCGTGGATCTGCCGCCAGGTCACCCGGATGACGAGGATCCCCTGGGCTGCGAGATCCGCGTCGCGGACGCGGTCGCCTTCGAAGCGATCCCGCGACGCGTGGAACCCGTACCCGTCCATCTCGATCGCAAGTCCGGCGGCTCTCCAGAGGACGTCCACCTCGTAGCGACCGACCCGTGCGTTGGTTCGCGGCGGCGGGAGGTCGGCGCTTCGAATCAGCTCCAGGAGCCGCGCTTCCGCCTCGGAACGTGTGAACGCCGGCCCCCCGTCGACCTCCAGGATATCGCGGAGCAGGACGGCGCCGGGCCAGCCGGGTGAAGCGGCCAGGTGGGCCCGGAGGTCCGCCAGCGTTGTGAGACCTTCGCGCTCGGCCGTCGCCACCGCCCGCTCCAGATCGCGCCGGCCCACCGGAGGCAGGGGGTCGTGGTCGGCGGTGCCGGCGCGCCGGGCCGCCAGGGTGGCGAGGTCCAGGACCGTGCGAGCGGGCGTCGTGACCGGGATCCCGTTGCGGGTCGTCCGGTCCTCGGGTCTCAGGGTCGTCACACGGTGCGCCAGGATGCCCGGGACAGCGACCCCCCGAGCTGAGCGGAAGACCGAGACTTCGGGCGGCATGGACGCAGAGGTGCCGCGCCTGCGTGGCGAGGGGAGGAGTTCCCAGAGGGCCGCTGCCGATCTGTGACTCAGCACGGCTCGCGGTCCGCAGGCAAGGACGGCGGCCATTTCGTCCGCTCGCACGGACAGCCGTGGACCGACCCGGTAGACCCCGCGGTACAGCCGCGTGAAGTGTCCCTTTCGCACCCGGTGCCGGACCATTTTTCGGGTGAGACCCGCCTTGCGGAGCTGGTCAAGTGTCGCGATCCCGTGCTGCCGCTCGGCGATGCTGTCTACCAGGCGGTTGGGAGGAGAGCGGCCGGGGGTCTGAGCGGACGAGCGGTCCTTCGTGGCCGGGGGCCGTTTCTCAACACTCGACGGCTTCTTCGAGGATGCGCGCATTCAATGTGTCCGTATAGGGCCCCGAGGCCACAAGCGTCGATGTTCGCGAGGGACGGTTGTGGTTTCCGTTCCCCATAGGGTCCGTTTCAATGCCATCGTCCTCTGGAGACCCCATGCTTGTAGACTTGGGGACCTGAGGGTTGGGTGGCACGGTCGCGGCTCCTGCGTAGGGGCACAATCGGGCTGGTGCGCGGGCGAGAACATAGCCGAAGGGGCGCGGCTGGCCTCGGCGCCCGGTTTGCCACGACGCCTCGGGCGACCTGAGGGTGGATTCATCGGAGCCAGCCGCAACACCCCGGATCGGCCTGAGGTGGGAGCCACCGGAGCCAGGCGAGACACCCCGGATCGACCTGAGGGTGGATTCACCGGAGCCAGCCGCAACACCCCGGATCGACCTGAGGATGGATTCACCGGAGTCAGCCGCAACACCCCGGATCGGCCTGAGGTGGGAGCCACCGGAGCCAGCCGCAACACCCCGATCGACTGCTGATCGCGAGCATCGGCCCCTGCCAGGAATGCGGGCGGATCCTCGGAAGAAACGGCCTTCGAGGCGTCAGGCTGGCTCCGGCCGAGTCTGCACGCTCTTCGCTCCCCCACCCTCCGCCACCCGCTCCCCGAAGTACCAGTCGAAGAGCACGGGCACCACGATCATGTTGAGGAGCGTCGCCGAGACCAGTCCCCCCAGGATCACCGCCGCCATGGGGCCCTGGATCTCGTTTCCCGGGCGACTGGCCGCCAGGGCCAGGGGGGTCAGGGCCAGCGCGGTGGTGATCACCGTCATGAGGATGGGCTGAAGCCGACTGCTCGAGCCCTCGAGGACGGCCTCCCGGGCTGTCCTCCCTTCCTCGCCCACCAGGTGGTTGTATTCGGAGATGAGGATGATTCCGTTCCGGACCGCGATCCCGAAGAGGGTGATGAAGCCGATGAGGACGGCGATGCTCAGGATTCCATCTCCCAACCGCGCCACGAGGATCCCTCCCACCAGCGCCAGGGGCAGGTTCAGGAGGATGAGCACCGCCTGACTCGCCGAACCGAACTGGAGGTAGAGGGCCAGGAAGATCAGGAGAACCGACAGGAGACTGACCAGGAGGATCGTCCGGGTCGCCTCCTCCTCCTGCTGGAACTGGCCTTCGAAGGCAACCACGTACCCTCCCGACAGATCGAGCCGCTCCGAGACGGCCTCCCTGAGACGGCTCACCGTACCCCGGAGGTCACCCCCCACGATGTTCGCCTGGGTCACCAGCATTCGGCTGGCGTTTTCACGGGAGATGGAGCGGGGGGCGAAGGAGACCCGGACCTGGGCCAGGTCACCGATCCGGACCCGTTCGCCCCCGGGGAGGGTCACGGGCACCCGGGCCACAGCTTCCGGGCTCTCCCGGTATCGCTCCGGGAGGCGGACCACCAGGTCGAAGACGGCGGGATCCAGGAAGATCTGATCCACGACCCGCCCCCCCACGGCGGTCTCCACAACCGCCGCGAACTGGGCCATGGACACACCGTGCAGGGCGAGGCGGTCCCGGTCCGGAAGGATCTGGAGCTGGGGTACGTCGGTCTGCTCGTCGGTGAGGATGTCCCGGATGTCGTCCTCACCTCGCATGATCTCCTCCAGCTCCCGGCTCAGAGCCTGGAGTCGCTCCCGGTCGGGACCGAACAGCTTGACCGCCAGGTTGGTCCGCACCCCGGTGAGCATGTGGTCGATGCGGTGGGTGATGGGCTGATCCAGCGAGATGTTCGTCCCGGGAAGGACTGCGAGTTCCTCCCGCATCTCCTCCATGAAGCCGGCCATGTCCAGGTCGGCGGCATGTAGCCGGACCTCCAGCTCGTGGCCGTGGGAGCCCATGGCGTGCTCGTCCATCTCGGCCCTCCCCACGCGGCGGGCGGTGGAGATCACCGACGGGTGGGCCAGGAGGATCTCTTCCGCGGCCACCCCGAACCTTTCCGATTCCTCGAGCGAGGTTCCGGGAAGGGTGGCCAGCCCCACATTGAGAGTGCCCTCGTTGAACTCGGGGAGAAAGGACCGACCCATCCCGGGCACCAGGGCCAGGCTCCCCACCAGGAGGACGCTCACGCCCACCAGGATCGGGGCCCGATGGTCCAGAGACCACCGGAGCACCGGATCGTAGAGGGCGTCCAGTCGCCGGCTGAGCCAACTCCGACCCCGGGCGTCCTCGTCGGTGTGGGCCAGGAGCCAGGCGCTCATGGCCGGCGTCAGGGTCAGGGCCACCAGGAGCGAGGCCACGATGGTGGTGACGTACGCGATCCCCAGGGGCAGGAGGAGCCGTCCCTCCAGGCCGGTGAGGAAGAGGAGGGGGAGGAAGACCACCACGATGGTGAAGTTGGCCAGGACGATGGGTCCCTTGATCTCCCGAGCCGCCTCGCCCACGACCTCCAGGAAGGGAGCCTGCTCGGCCTCGGCCAGCTCCTGGTTCTCCGAGAGTCGCCGAAACACGTTCTCCACGAAGACGATGGCGTCGTCCACCAGGACGCCCACGGCGATGGCGATCCCTCCCAGCGTCATGGTGTTGAAGGTCATCCCCGTGGCCCGGAGGACCAGGACGGTGAGGAAGACCGAGGTGGGGATGGCCGCAAGCGAGATCACGGTGGTCCGCCAGCTGGCCAGAAAGGCGAAGAGCACCAGGATCACCAGCAGGCCGCCCAGGATCAGGGCGTTCTTGACATTCCCGATGGCGAGATCGATGAAGTGGGCCTGCTGGAAGAGGTCGGGGTTAACCTCCACGTCGGCGGGAAGGGTGGCCGCCAGGCTCTCGAGCCGGTCCTCGATGTCCCGGGTCAGCTGGACTGTGTTGGCGGCCGGCTCCTTGCTGATGACCAGGATGATCCCGGGCTGGGTATTGATGGAGGCGCCTCCGATGGGCGGTACGGCCCCCATCCGGAGGTCCGCCAAGTCACCCAGGAGGAGGGGGACACCGTCGGCCCCACGGGCCACCACGGCGCTCCGCAGGTCGTCGAGTCCGCCCACCCGCCCGAACCCCCGAATCGGATACTCGTAGCCCGACGAGGTGAAAAACCCCCCTGAGATGGTGGCGGAGGCCTCGCCGGTGGCCTCCAGGAGTCGGGCCAGCGAGACTCCGGCCTGCTCCAGGCGGTCCGGGTCCGGCTCCACCACGAACTGCCGTCGGTCGCCCCCGTAGACCGAGATGGCCGCCACGCCCGGCATGGCCAGGAGCTCCCGGCGAACGGTGAAATCCACCAGGGTCCGGAGCTCCATCTGCGATGTGGTATCGGCGGTGAACCCCACCAGCATGATCTCGCCCATGATGGAGGTGACCGGGGCCAGGAAGGGGGCTCCGGCCTGGTCCGGGAGCACCTCTCCCAGGCCCTGGAGTCGCTCCGTCACCGTCTGTCGGGCCTCCTGCATCCCTACATCCCAGTCGAATTCCACCTGGACCGACGAGAAGCCCTGGATGGAGGTGGAGGTGACCCGCCGCACCCCGTCGGAGCCCACCAGGGCCGCCTCCACCGGGAAGGTGACCATCTGCTCAACCTCTTCCGGCGCCATGCCCGGCACCTCGGTGAGTACCGTGACGAAGGGGGAGGAGATGTCCGGAAGGACGTCCACCGCCATGTCCTCCGTCAGCACGAGTCCGCCCACCACGAGGACGATGGTGAGCACGATGACGGCGAAGCGTCCGCGGATGCTGGCGTCGATGAGTCGGTCGAGCATGTCCGGTCAGTGCTCGTGGCCGTGATCGATCTGGATGTCCGCGGTGGCCAGGTGAAGGGGATAGACCCCTTCGGTGACCACGCGCTCCCCCGGCTCCAGACCCTGGATGATCACCGTCCACCCATCCGCCGTGGCACCCGTGCGTACCACCCGCCGTTCGAACTGGTCGCCGGAATGCTGGACGAAGACCACCTTGTGGGAATGCTCGTCGAAGACGGCGCTCCGAGGCACCACCAGGAGGGGGTCGCCCCCTCGGCCCAGGAGGCTCGCCCGGACTGGCTGATCCAACCGCAACCCGGCATGCCCGCCCATCAGCGCCACCGTGACCCGGACCCGGGTGCCGCCGGCATCGCCGGGCCCCTCCCGTCCCAGGACCTGGAAGTCTCCCTCGTGCACTGTGAACGCCTGGCCCCGCTGGGGCTCCACCTCGACTCCCGCGATCTCGCCCAGGCCATCCAGCTCGTCGGCGTAGGCCAGGAGGTGGAGCCAGAACCGATCCGGATCATGAAGTTCCATGAGGGGGTCCCCGCGTCGGACGGTGGTCCCCGGGCCCACATGGAGCCGGGTCACCACCCCGGTCCGTCCGGCCGAGAGGAGGAGCCGGTCGCCCTCATCCTGCACCTGCAGACCGCCTTCACCCATCTCACCGGTGAGGCCCTCGTAGCCGGCCCTGCGCCGCTGGTATTCCCGCTCCCGGCTCTGGAACTCGCCCAACGAGATGGCGTCGGCCTCCCTGAGCCTCTGGGCTCGCTGGAAGGCGTCCCGGGCCTGGAGGTACGCGGTCCGCTCCGCCACCCAGGAGCCCTCGCCGGTGAGGGTGGGGGAGAGGCGCGCCAGGGGGGCGCCTGCCGCGACTCTGGATCCGGGAGCCGGGAGGCGAGCCCCATCCGCGGCGGTCACCTCTCCGTCCACCGGTGCGGACACCGTGAGAGCGTGACCCTCATCGACCCCGACTCGACCCGTTGCCGTGGCAGAGGGGGCGACCGTTCGACGTTCGGTCTCGGCGGCCGCGAAGGAAAGGCGCCACTGGCTTTCCTTCTCATACTCCCTCAGGTCCACCTCCGGGGTCACCGGGTCCCCGGCGTACCGGTCCACCTCTCCCAGCGTCACCTCCCGCTCCTCACCGTTCCACCGGAGGCCTACCGTGAGGGGCACCTGGTCCGAGTCACCGAAGAAGAGCTCGAAGTGGGCCCTGCCGGGGGCGTGCAGGTCGAGTTCCGCTTCGTCGGCCTCGGCCCCGCTTCCCAGCCGAATCCATCCCACGGCCTCATCCGCCTCCGGCTCGGGCATGGGTTCGTTCTCCAGCGTCAGGTAGAGGGTGCCCTCGATTCGTCCGGAAGTCTCGTGGAGCTCGAAGCGTGCGAAGGCCTCCAGGTCGCCGTCCCAGACCGTCAGTCGGTGGTAGTGGTGGTCGTCGTCATGGTCGTGGTCGTGATCGTCAGGATCCGGGTCGGCTCCCCCGCACCCGGCCAGGAGGGAGAGGATGAGGAGAGCGGGCAGAATCAGGAGCGCGGACAGGATCCGGTGAGCGGGCACGATGCGGTGGACGGACACGATGCGGTGAGCGGGCAGGAAGGGAGCTCGGCGGGCAGGGGTCATGATCCGTGGTCCTTCAGGAATCCAGGAGGCGGCGGCCGGTGAGGGCCTCCAGCTCGAAGAGGCTCTCGTAGTAGTCGTCGAGCTGTTCGAACCAGGTGCGATAGGTCTCGGCCAGGAGGGTGAGCGAGCTGAGCACTCCGCTCAGGGGTTCGGCCCCGTCTTCGTAGAGGGCCACCAGGGCCTGGAACAAGGGCTCGGGATCGCTCAGCTCCGGGGGGAATCCTTCGAGCTGAGTGTTCAGTCGCTCCAGAGTCACGAGGAGCTGAAGGCCCCGGGCCCGGTCGCCGGCCTCCTGCAGCGTGGAGGTGAGCTCCCGGTCCCGCTCTCCGGCCCTCGCCTCCTGGATGGCAGCCCGATTCCCGTCCCGGAGGGGGAGGGGCAACGAGGCTCCCAGCACGAACCCCCGGTGCTGGGGCGTCACCTGCCGGTACCCGGCCAGGAGGTCCACCTCGGGCCACCGCCGACCCTCTTCCACCGATATGCCCCGGCGCGCGGCCTCCAGGGCCTGACGATGGGACCGGGCAGCAGGGGAGTCGGCCAGCCAGGCCAGGAGGTCGTCCTCTCCGGGAAGGGCGATCCGGTCTCGAGCCTCGTCGGGGTCGAAGCGGAAGGCGCCCACCTCGGTGAGTCCCATCCGGGTCATCCACGCGCTTCGGCGCCGGTCTCGCTCCACCAGGCGGTCCGAGAGGAGGGCCCGAAGCTGATATTCTCCCATCTCCAGGAGCCTGAGCTCAGGCATGGAGAGCTCACCTTCGGCGCTCCGTGCCAGGGCCGCGGACCGGATCCGATCCACCAGGGACTCCATGCGATGGAGAGCCTCCACCTCGGCCTCGGCAAGCGCGACCTGAACGAAGCCGAGGCGGGCTTCGGCGAGCCAAACCACCTCCTGACGTTCCCGTTCCAGCTCGGCGCCCCTGACCCGGCTGTCCACCTGCTCCGACAGGCTGCTGCGAAACGCCGGAAGCCGGAAGCTCTTCTCCAGGAACACGGCGTGCTCCCATATCGCCTGCCCACCTTCATCCAGGAACTCCACATCCCACGCCAGTGCCGGGTTGGCGGGCCGGGCGAAGACCTCGGCCGCCCGGGCGATCCCCTCGAACCGGACCCCGATTCGGGTCAGCTCGGGACTGCGCTCCCGGGCCAGGGCGTCCACCTGACTCAGCCGCATGTCGGCGGAGGGGTCCTGGGCCTGCAGCACGAGAGCCAGGTGCAGGGACGAGAGCTCGGAAGCAGGATGTTCGCTGTCGAGGCTTCCGACACCCAGGTGCGTCAGCCCGGGACCGAGAGCCAGGAGGAGGACCGCGAGCCCGGTCCGGAGTAGGATGGAGGTCACGTACCGCTACGGGTGTGTTGTGAGCGAGATGGGGGGAGCGTGTAGCAAATAGCTTTGCTCCGCGTCCGACCGCAAGGGCTCCTTGTCGTTGGTGGTGTTCTCCACTTGTTTGTCGATGGAATCCTCCACTTCTTCGTCGACGCCCTGCACGTGTTCGTCGGCCTCCCCATACTCCGCCAACGACGCGCGGATACCGACGAATCCCTGACTCGGGACACCCATGGACCGAAGACATTTTCTGCACCTGGCCACCGCCACCGCTTTGTCGGCAGCCGCTGGATGCAGATCGGGCCCGGGTGCCGGCGCCCAGGCCGAGATCCCCTTCTTCGATCCGACCGGCAGGCTCGACTTCGACGAACTGTGGCGCACGCTGGGGGAGCGCTACTGCTACTTCGGGCAGAAGGCAACGGACTGGGAGCATGTGCGCGCCGTGTACCGTCCGCAGGCCGCCAGTGCCACGACGCTGGACGGGTTCAAGGAGATCATCCGCCGCACGATGAACGAACTGTACGACGCCCACACCTCGATCCACTGGACGCCGGATGGCGGATGGCGCCCGCCGTGGCTCGATCTCCGTGCCGAGCCCCACGGGCTGGCGGCCCGCGTCCTGGACGTGCGTGACGGCTCGGCGGCGGCGCAGGGCGGAGTCGAACCCGGCACGGTGATTCTGGAGCTCGATGGCTCGCCGGTAGGCGAGCTGGCTCAGGAGCATCTGCCGCAATGCCTGACTCGCCCCGATCCGGCGGCTGAGGCCTGGGCGTACAATGTGACGCTCTCCGGTAGGCGCAATCGGCCGCGCCGGCTCACGATCGGCACGAACGGGGGATCGCGCGAATTGACCCTGGCGCTCATGGAGCAGACCTCTGATCACGACGAGCCGGGGGTGCGCCATGAGCGGCTGGACGGCGGAATCGGATATATTCGCATTGCCAGCTTTGCCGAGATGGAGGTCATCGAGCTGTTCGACGACGCCCTGGAGGCGCTGCGGGACTCACCCGGCCTGATCATCGACGTGCGCCGCAATGGCGGCGGCGACACCGCCGTCTCCGTGCCGATCATGGGCCGCTTCATAACCGAGCCCAAGCTCTACGCCTACATGCGCCGGCGCGAAGGCGAAGGGTTGAGCCACCGCTGGCGAGAGGAGGTGGAGCCCCGGGGTCCGTTCACCTATGAGGCGCCGGTCGTGGTGGTCACGGACTTCTGGAGTGCCAGCCTGGCCGAAGGGTTTCCCATGGGGATGAGCGGGTTGGGCCGGGGCCGTGTCGTCGGCCGGCCCATGATGCAGCTCGGCGCCGGCGTGTGGTCCTTCCGGCTCGACCTGACGGGGGTCACGGGCCAGTATTCCGCCGAGCCGGTCTATGATATCGAGGACCGTCCGCGGGACGACTTCCGCCCCCACGTGGTCACCGGAGCCGGAGAGGACATCCTGGAGGCAGGGCTGAGGGAACTGATGGCCATGATGACCTGAGCGGGGGTCCTTGCACCAAGTGACTGAGACCGCCCCCGTGGGGCCCCCTGGGTTTCACGAGGGCGCACCGCCCCCCCTCTCAGGGACCTCTGGCGGCACTGTGCTCAGGTCTGGCTCGACTCGATCGATCAGGCCAACTGAACCGCCCCGGACAGACCACCTCGCCTCGCTGGGCCGCCTCCAGGGTCCGTGATCCGGAGGTCCAGTGAGGACACCGCATTGGCCAGACTCGCCACATACGGGAGCGTCCCCACCGAGTCCGAACACGCCTCCACGGCGATGGCCAGGATGCGCCCTGAGCCACCCGCCGCCTCGGCCCGCTCCACCAGTTTCGCGTGGGGCGTTGCGTTGTCCCAGCGTCCGACCCACATGTCCCGGCGGGCCTCCGGAGCGCATTCCGTCCATCTCAGGCGACCATCAGCCCCGCCACGAGCGCCATTCTGACCGCGACGGGGGGTCCCCGAGCCGGACATGCACACCGGGGTTGTTGCAGGGGGGTCCCTGACAGCCCCAGGAGCCCGTTTGCCCTCCGGACCACTCGGCTGACCGGCGCTTTGTGCATCTGCACGAGAGAAAGGTATACTTCACTCCCATGAACACAGGCGAGATCGATCGGGAGCCTGGTGCCGCCAACCGGGGGTGGCGAGAGCCAGCGCCGTGCAACCTGAACCGGGATCGTGCAACCAGTGACTGAGACCGAATCCCAACAGCATGCCTGCTGACGTCCCGGTAGGGCCCCGGACAGACCTCGACCCGGACTTCGCGGCCGAGGTGCTGAGTGACCTCTACCGCTACCGGCGCAAGCGCCTGTGGCTGACCTACCTCCTCTGGGGCACCCTGGGTCTCATGGGAGCGCACCGCTTCTACCTGGACCGTCCCGGAACGGGGCTGCTCATGCTCTTC
Source organism: Gemmatimonadota bacterium (assembly GCA_003559555.1). Classification (GTDB taxonomy): domain Bacteria; phylum Gemmatimonadota; class Gemmatimonadetes; order Longimicrobiales; family Gaopeijiaceae; genus PWLA01. The sequence goes on from PWLA01000047.1 coordinate 14,258, forward strand.
ACAGGGGGTGGGGGGATGCTCTGGTGGGCGGTGGACGCCTTCCTCCTTCCCTCCATGGTCCGCAAGCATGCCCAGGAGCAGGCCCGTCGGAAGAAGGAGGGTCTTCCTCCGTTGGAGCTGGACTTCATGCCTTCGCTGGACAAGGAGGGGCTGGCCCGGCCTCCGGCGTGGACCGCCGAGTGGGCCCGGACCGACCCCGGCAGCCGAGCCCTTCGCCTGGCGGGAGATGTTTGCGTGCTGGTGGTGAGCGCCGTGGCGGTGGCCGCCTTCGGGAAGCAGGGAGGGGTCTGGGAGTCGGTCTTCGCCGTCCTCTTTCTGGCGGTCTTCGCCTCGGCGGGGGAAGCCATGGGCCGGTGGGCGGGCAGGCCGGTGCTGGGAACGCTGCTCCGCTGGAGCCACAGGTTGCGGCTCTTCTACTACTTCAACCGCCCCGGATCGCCGCCGGCCCTCCTCCTGCGGTCCATCACCGCGACCATCACCGCACCCTTCCAGCCCAGGGCCCGGGCCGAGGTGCGGCTCTACCTGCAGCTCGGCGCCTTCTTCACCGTGCTGTTCATCCTCATCGACCTCGGGGGCGAGTTCTTCGCCCTGGCCACCGGCGGTGGGATGCCGGCCGTGGTGGAGCTCCTGGCGACCTGGCTCCAGGAAGGCGCAATGACCTTCGTGGTGATTTATGCCTTCGCAACGCCCATCGGGGCGGTGATCACCCTCCATCTCCTGGTCTCCCGAACCCACACCCTCCCGCGCCTGTTGAGCGGGCTCACCGCCGGCACGCTGCTCCTGGCGCTACTGGTGGTGTGAGTCGGTGGGGCGGACTCCCCACCGTTCGTCAAGCCCGGGGAACGGCGGCGGGCCGTCGGAGTGGCGGCGGCGGAGACTCCTCCCGCCGGGGGACACCACCGAGCGGGGAAAATGTAGAACGGAACGCCCCTCGCAACATTCCGTTCCTGATTTGCCCCGGAATCCGGGCAAAATGTAGAACGGAACCCCCAGCGACCCGATTCCGTTCTTGATTTGCCCCGCTTTCCGG
>PWLA01000290.1 GCA_003559555.1 Gemmatimonadota bacterium
CCGCTCTGGTCGCAGAACAACTATCACTACACCGGAATGGCCGACCAGTCGGGAGGCTACCAGGACTGGATCGCCCAGAGCCCTGGCGACCGACTGCCCTTCGTGGTGGTGACGCCCGACCTGCGCTTCCCCCAGGGCGAGACCCTGGCAGAGCAGCGCCAGGGGCACGAGGACAACGACTGCCCGAACATCGGGCTGTACTGGAGTGTGATCGGCTGCGGTGGGCTGGCCAACGAGAGTCTGGGCGCCCACCATCAGCAGGCCGCCCGGGGGACCTGGCGCTGGTCCAACTACCGGCTCTACAGGTACGATGGATGGCTGACCACCGGAACCCGGCAGCACGCCGAGATCTCGGCGACCCAGCTCCGGCTCCTTGAGGCCGAGGCCCACTACAACATGGGCAACGTCCAGGCTGCGGTGGACATCATCGACGAGACCCGGATGACCAACGGTGGGCTGGGTACGGCTGCGGAGAACGCGGACTGCGTGCCGCGCCTGCCCGACGGGAGCTGTGGGGACGTCTTCGAAACGCTCAAGTGGGAGTGGCGTGCCGAGACTACCCACAAGGGCTTCGGGAACTACTACTTTTCCGCCCGCGGCTGGGGTGACCTGCCCGAGGGCACCTTCCTCCACCACCCGGTTCCTGCCCGCGATGCCCAGCTACTGGGTGTACCGGTGCAGAGCTACGGCGGTGTGGGAGATCCTGAGGCTGCGCCCGTGTCCAACTACGGGTTCTGATCCGGGAGAGCTGGCCCGGCCCGCAGCGGTCGGATGAGCAAAGGATCGGCGGGGGTCGGATGTCTCATTCGGCCCTCGCCGTTTCCGTTTGGGGAGGGTTGGACCGGAATGGAGACGCCCGTGCGCTTCCCGGCGAGGCTACTTCAGCGGGCCTGGCTCGATCCGTTGTGGATGGGCTGCAGTGGTGGATGGCCTGGTCAGGCCGGAGGCGAATCGATGGAGAACCGGAGCTGTGCGGCGAACACTGGTTGGGCGTTGCCGGTGTGGTTCGGCCAGTGGAAGGCAGGGTCGTCGATATCGTCGGAGTCGTCGTCGTCGGTATCGCCGTCCGGGTTGGTGATGCCCAGATCCAGGCACCCCCCCGCCAGGAGGGGAACGAGGGCCAGGAGGGGCAGGAGGGCCCTCGTCCTGCGGCTGGCTGAGGTCCCGTCAAACGATTCCGGTGACGAGACTGGGTCGGTGGTCTGGGATCGCTGCAGGGGCACGTGACCCTCCGTCGTGGCTGGGATTGCGGTCGTTCGCCGGCCCGGCGACGGGCACCCGCGAGGCGGGAAGGCTCGGCATCCGAAGAATGGGGCCCATGACCGGGTCCTGACATGGTTAATTATCGTACATGCAACCGTCCCTGGAGGTTCCCGAACTCGGTTCGCCGGAACGGGGCGTCTGCGGATTGTTCAACATTCTGGGAGGATGACGAAATGGATGCATTCGAGTTCGTGTGGTCTGGTCGGATGAAGGCTGGCGAACCGCTGGCGTATCTGGCCCATGGGGTGAGCGCGGTGGTGTTGGGAGCCGTGCTCCTGTGTCTTGCACCGCACGGTGTCGAGGCCCAGCTTCCGTCGGACACTCCCTACGACCTCCGAACGGACGGGTATGTGTCCGTGGGGTACGTGGCGAATGTCCCCAACGTGAGTACGGGGATCTCCGCCTTCCATCTCCTGGGAGGAGGATGGGGTTACTTTGCGGATGTGAAGCATTCGCTGGACGACCGTCGGGGCAGCGAGATCTTCCAGTCCGACATGACCCTGGAGGAGGCCGACCTGCTGGGCCACGCCCGCTTCGCCGATGAGGCCGAGTACACCTCCTTCAACGCCGGGGTGATGAAGGCGCTGAATCCCGAGATCGCAGCCTACGTGGGGGCGGGGTACAGTTCCCGGCGGTCCTTCAGGGGGTTCCGCGATCCGTCCGGCGAACTGGGTGATGACGGCGGACACTACTTCGTCGAAGACGACATCGAGAGCCGGAGCGGTGTGAATGCCGTCGGGGGTATCGTCATCCAGGCGGGACGAAGCTTCTTCATCCGCCTTGGCGGTGAGCTCTTTCCTGCCGGGGTCAACGCCGGCGTCTATCTGGGCGTGCCCCGGTGACACAGTGAGGCGGAGTGACGTTGGGACGCCCGGTACCACCACCGCCCCGTGTCAGGGCCGTCCGGCGGGGATCGTCAGCCCAGCTCCACCCGCTCCATGTCTGCACACGCCAGCAGGTCCCCCTGAGCTTCGGGCTCGGAGTAGATCTGTGCGGCGTAGGTGAGGTTTCGATTCAGGCGCTGGGGAGTCACGGCCGTGAGCTCTCCCTGGCCCAGGTCGTCGGTGGCGATGGGCGGGAAGACCTCCACCGGCGCGATGGGCTCGTCGGGCTCGGCGCAGGTCCCCCGGAGGAAAACCCACCCGAGCTGAGCTTCCGTAGGCCCCTCGTCGATCCCGATCCCGATCTGTGTCTCCTCGCCGGTGGTGACGGCCCCGACCGAACCGGAGATCAGGACGTCTCCGTTGGGCTCGACGTCATCGGCGATCACAGGTTGAAGCTGGCCTTCCCAGGCCAGGCTCTCCGGCGGATCGACCGTGTCGAGGCAGGCGGCTGTGGCCAGGAGGATGAGGGCCGGTAGGAGAAGGCAGGCGATCCAGCCGGCAGGACGGTTCACAGGAGCGCGGGAGACGGTGGGCTCCGGCGTGCAGTGGGTCTTCATGGTCACCTTGCTGAGCTGATGCGTGAGCCCGAGGGCGAGTCAACGCGAACCGACCGGCAGTTCGCTCCTCGGGGATCATGTCGGGGCGGGCGGCCACACCGGTGCCTGGAGCTGCTCCCGGCCGACGGTTCAAGTGGGTATGTTACCTTATTCATTCCTACTCCGGAGGGGAAGGGTGGGTTCACCCTCTTTTCCAGTTTCATCGAGAGCGGGAAAACCATCACATTGTGGAGGGAAGGTACCATGGCCGATGAGGACCATCCGGATCGGGGTCGCCCGCCTGCGCGGGGGGGGCTCTCCACCCCCGACCTTGGCTCCGCCGGCTTCGTCCGGTCCGAGGCGGGTGCGGCCAGCGAGCCGCAGCGGGTGGACAAACCCTGGGGGTACGAGGTGATCTGGGCTCACACCGACCTGTATGTGGGCAAGCTCCTCTTCGTCAGGGCCGGCGAGGCCCTGTCGCTTCAGTTTCACGAAGAGAAGGACGAGACTCTGCACCTCCTGGACGGGACGCTGAGGCTGGAGGTGGGGCCCGGACTGGACGCGCTCACCGATTGCACCCTCCTGGAGGGGCAGAGCATCCGGATCGAGCCCGGCACGCTCCACCGGATCACCGCCGAGACCGACTGCCGGATCCTGGAGGCCTCCACGCCCGAACTGGATGACGTGGTCCGGGTCCAGGACCGCTACGGACGGGCGCCCGATGGCTCGTCAGGTTCGTCGGACGCCGGGTCCCGCCCTTCGGGGCAGGGTGGAGAGGCATGAGCGAAGGAGGGGACAGGCGGAGCGTGCCGGTGCTTCTGGCGCTGGGCTCCAACCTGGGAGACCGGAGGCGATACCTGGAGGAGGGAGTGGCCTTCCTGCGACGCCGCATCCGGATCCAGGCCCTCTCCCGGGTGGTGGAGTCCGCCCCGTGGGGGCCCGTTTCACAACCCCCCTTTCTGAACCTGCTGCTCCGGGCTGAAACCCGCCTCCGCCCTTTGGAGCTCCTGGACCGGCTCCAGGCCGCCGAGGCCGCCGCCGGGAGAGTGCGCGAGACGCCCCAGGGGCCCCGGACGCTGGATGTGGATCTGATCTTCTACGGGTCACTCACCATGGAGCACCCCCGATTGGTGATCCCCCACCCCGCCTGGCGGGAACGGCCCTTCGTGCACGACCTGGTGGCCGAGGTGGCCGGGGACATGGTGGAGCCCGTGTCGGGACGCCCCCTGCGGGAGGTGGCCCACACCCACGGGCTGTCCGGTTCCCTGAGTGAGGTGGAACCCCTGGAGAGTGCCGGCCCGGTGCGTCACAGCGGGTCCGAGGACCAAGCGGATCCACCGGTGGTTGCGTCATCCGTCCCGGCTTCCGAAGGGGACGCCCCATGCTGAGCGAGGATGGCCCGGGAGAGGGCCGTGGAGGCGAGCCGGAATCTGCTCGACCTGTCCCCGGGTTTCCGGGAGCCCATCGGATCAGGGTGGCCACCTCATCCGGAGCGGCCTATCCCGTGGAGGTGGGACCCGGCCTGCTGCGCCGGCTTCCGGACCTTCTGGACGAGTATGCGCCGGCCCACCGATATGCCCTCATCGGCGACAAGCAGGTCATGCGCTTTCACGGCGAACGGGTGGGAGGCGTGTTGCGGGAGGCCGATCTGCAGGTTGATGCAGTCGAGTTCCCTGAAGGCGAGGAGCACAAGACCCGGACCGAGTGGGCTCGCCTCACCGACACCCTGCTGAGGCTGGGTCTGGGAAGAGATGGCTGTGTGCTGGCGTTGGGGGGCGGGGTGACCGGTGACCTGGCCGGCTTCGTGGCGGCCACCTACATGCGGGGAATTCCCGTGGTCCAGCTCCCAACCAGCCTGGTGGCCATGGTGGACTCGTCGGTTGGAGGCAAGACGGGAGTGGACGTGCCGTCGGGAAAGAACCTGGTGGGAGCGTTCCATCCGCCGCGGCTGGTCCTGGCAGACACCGACCTGACCCGAACCCTCCCCCGGGCGGAACGAAGCCAGGGGCTGGTGGAGGCGCTCAAGCACGGCGCCATTGCCGATCCGACGTACCTGACGCGGATTCAGGAGCTTGCTCCGCGACTGCTGGAGGGGGATGACGGTCCCACGGCCGAGGTGGTGACCCGATCGGTGGAGATCAAGGGCCGGGTGGTGGGTCGGGATGAGAAGGAAGGAGGGCTGCGCCAGGTCCTGAACTTCGGTCATACCCTTGGACACGCCCTGGAGGCGGCCTCCGGATACCGGCTCCCCCACGGGAGCGCCGTGGCCGTGGGAATGGTGCTGGAAGCCCGACTGGGGGAGCGGCTGGGCATTACCCGCACCGGTACGGCCCGACAACTGGAGGCGGCGGTGCGGGCGCTGGAGGTTCCGGCGTCCCCTCCCTCCGGCCTTCCCCTGGACCAGGCGCTGGATCTCCTGGAGCGTGACAAGAAGGCCCGGAAGGGTGAGGTCCGCTTCGTGCTCCTGGACGAGCCTGGCCAGGTGCACCGGGGCAAGGCGGGTTCGGAGGCCTGGAGCCATCCCGCGCCGGCCGGGCTGATCCGCCAGGTCCTGGAGTCCAGCTTCGCCTCCGGCGATTGACGATGGAACCGCGCCCGTCTATAGTTCCCACCTTCTCAACCTGCGGGCGGAGGCCGTTCCTTCGAGGTCCCGCTCGACGTTCGATTTCCATGTGTATGGTCCGATGCGTCCTCGCACGGGAGACCGCCGGGACGAGCCGGACCAAACCGCCGCTCACAACGATTTTCTCCTGGAGGTGCCATGGCGCTCCCTGAGCGCGCCCCGGATCTCCCCATAGCCCAGATTCTGGCGGACCGAGCCCGAGAGGCCCCGGACGAGGACTTCCTCCTCTTTCGCGGCCAGCCCCTTTCCTATGGGCAGGCCGACGAGGAGGCGCGCTGGCTGGCGGCGGCGCTGGCCAACATGGGGATCGAGCCCGGGGACCGGGTGGCGGTGATCCTTCCCAGTTGCCCGGAGTTCGTCCTCTCGTTCTTTGCCCTGGCGCGCCTGGGCGTGGTGCTGGTCCCCATGAACCCCAGACTGGCGGAGGCGGAACTCCGGTACATGCTGCGCCACTCCGAGGCGGTCTGTGCCATCACCGTGGAAAGCCTGTACGGGGTGGACTATCTGCAGCTCTTCGAAGAATTGCTCCCACAGCTTCCGGAGCTCCAGTACCTGGTCACGGTGGGCGAGGAGGACCTCTGGTACGATGATCGCATCTACCAGTTCGAGGACCTGGTGTCGGCGGGACGGGGCCGGGAGATCGAGAACCCGGTGGAGGAGGACCCCGACGCCCTCTTCACCATCGTCTACACCTCCGGAACCACCGGGAAGCCCAAAGGGGTGGAGCTGACGCGTCGGAACCTGCTCCACGCGGCTGCGGCCACCGCCAGGGGAGTGGGGATCCAGGCGGATGACCGGATCATCGGGGTCACGGCCCTCTTTCACGTCTTCGGGCTGGGTCCGGGGGTGCTGGGAACGGCGTTGGCCGGTGCCACGCTGGTGCTCCAGGACGAGGTGGAGCCGGGCGAAAGCCTGGACCTGATCCAGAGGCACGAGGTGACTGTCCATTACGGGGTTCCCATGCTCTTTGTCTCCGAGCTGTACGAGCAGCGACGGGCGCCCCGGGACGTGCGCTCGTTGCGGGTGGGGTTGGTGGCCGGCGCGCCCATGGTCGAGGAGTCGCTCACCGCGGTGGAGGCCGAGCTCTGTCCCCTTCTGCTGACGGCCTATTCCCTGACGGAGACGGCCTCCACCCTCTGCCTTTCGGTACCCGATGACCCGGGCCAGAAGCGACGATTCACGGTGGGGCGGCCGGTAGAGGACACCACGATCCGGGTCGTGGAGGAGGACGGCAGCCAGCTTCCGGTGGAGAGCCTGGGCGAACTGGTGGTGAAGGGTCCCGGTGTCATGCGCGGTTACTATCGACAGCCCCGGGAGACCGCCGCCTCGTTCGGCGAGGACGGGTTCTTCCGGACCGGTGATCTGGGGATCGTGGATGAGGAGGGATACGTCCATTTGGTGGGACGCCGCAAAGACGTTATCATTCGGGGCGGTTCCAACGTCTATCCCCGGGAAGTGGAAGATCGGCTCCACGCCCATCCGGCAGTGCTGGAGGCGGCGGTGGTTGGAGTGCGAGACCAGCTTCTGGGTGAGGCGATTTGTGCCGCCATCGTTCCCATGGAGGGCGCGATCGTGACCGAGGAGGAGGTGCAGGAGTGGTGCCGTGAGACGCTCGCGGACCACAAGGTGCCCGATCTCGTTCGGTTTCTCGATGCGTTCCCCACGACGGGAACGGGCAAGATCCGACGGGTGGAGCTCACTCGCCTCATTGAGGCGGAGCGGAAGCCGCCCGTTTCCTGAGTCCCGGGAGGCCTCCCTGGCCCACCCCCGGAAGCCCGCTCTGAAATGAGAGTGCGCTCCGGGAGGGGGAGGGGAGGTCTCGCGGTGAACGCGTGTTCACCACAGAGAGAAAGAAGATTTCAAACGACATGAGTACCCCCTTTTCCAAGGCCCCCCATATCGAGGGGCTACACGGTTCTACACATCCTTCGCAGGCTCCCAACGCGGCCCTCCTCGTGGACTTCGACAATGTCACGATGGGGATGCGGAGCGACCTTTCCAAGGAGCTGAAAACGCTCCTCAACTCCGATATCATCAAGGGGAAGGTGACGGTCCAGCGGGCCTACGCCGACTGGCGGCGCTACCCCCAGTACATCGTTCCCCTGTCGGAAGCCTCCATCGATCTCATCTTTGCCCCGGCCTACGGGAGCTCGAAGAAGAACGCCACCGACATCCGGATGGCCATTGACGGGATGGAGCTGGTCTTCACCCGACCCGAGATCGGGACGTACATCCTGCTCACCGGAGACTCGGACTTCTCGTCACTGGTCCTCAAGCTGAAGGAGTACGGGAAGTACGTCATCGGCGTCGGGATCCAGGAGTCGTCGTCCGACATTCTGGTCCAGAACTGCGACGAGTACTACTCCTACACCTCTCTCTCGGGGCTCCGGAAGACCAGTGACGGCACCGGCCCCAGCGCCCAGGACCCCTGGGTTCTGGTGGAGAAGTCGGTGGAGCAGATGAAGAAGCGGAACGACGTCATGCGCTCCGACCGCCTCAAGCAGGTGATGCTGGAACTGGACCCCGGCTTTGACGAGAAGAGCTTCGGGTTCAGCAAGTTTTCCCGCTTCCTCACGGAAGCGGCTCAGAAGGGGCTCATCCAGCTCCGGAAGATGGAGAACGGGCAGTACGAGGTGATCCCCTCCGGCGGAGGCCAGCGGAGCCAACCTTCCACCCCCGATCGGTCCCGGGAGCGGGATTCCCGCAGGGGGAGCTCCAGACGGGACGAGTCCAGGAAGTCCGAGCCGGCCCGGGAGAAGTCGGCCCCGGCCGCCTCCAGCAGCCGTGGGAGCGAGGCCCCAGCCCGAGGCGCCGCCGCCCTCAAGCCCGCCTATGATCTCATGACCCGGGCCATCGAGGACCTTCTGGAAGACCAGGAGGGGGATGCGGTTCGGGACTCGGACGTGAAGCGCCGGATGCTGGCCATCCAGTCCAACTTCGACGAAGCGGAGCTGGGATTCAGCAAGTTCTCCCTCTTCCTGAAGCAGGCCGACGACGACGCGGTCGTTCGGCTCAAGAAGGGAGACAACGGACAGTTTCACGTGAGCCTCGGGGATGCGGCCGCGTCGGATCGGGCTCCGGATGCGGCGTCCACCCGGGACGCGCCCCGAGCCGGCGAAGGTGGCCGGACTGCGGCGGCGCCCGCGGCGAGCGACGGGAGCCGGGACGCACGTCCCGCTGACACGAAGCCTGAGCCCTCCAAGCCGGAATCTGACGAGAAGGCCGCGGCGGGTGCGCCAGAAACGAGTGCCTCCCGGCGCCTGCGGCCCCGGCTGTCCAGCCGGCGTGGCCGAAGGGGAGGAGACGGCCCGCCCCCGCTGATGGAGGGGCAGGTGGTCGGGAGCACCTCTTCGCCCCGGGACGACGAGGCGTCCTCTCCCCGGTCCAGCACCTCCACGACGCACAAGCCGGATTCCGGTTCCGGCCGGACCGCCGAGCCGACCCGCAGCGACCACGCCCCAGCCGGAGAGAACCGGGCTGCCGGCACCTCGGAGGTGATGGACCCCCACGAACTCCGGCTCCCCACCGGGCGGGACAGCGTCATCAAGTACCTCAGCAACTCGTACCGCGGTGTGGGTCAGAAGACTGCCGAATCGCTGGTGGACGCCCTGGGCGAGGACCTGTTCCGGGTCCTCCAGACGAACCCGTCCCGGGTGGAGGACATTCTCCCTCCGGCCCGGGCCGAGCGAGTCCTGGAAGGCTGGGAGGAGGACTTCGCCCGACGCCGGGAGCGGGTGAGCGGAGGGAGCTCCGGCGGAGGCGGCGGAAAGAAGGGCGGTGGCGGCGGCTCCCAGTCCACCGGTGGCGGCGGGCGCAAGGAAGCCGCTTCGGGAGCCAGTGCCGGCAGCGACAGTGGATCGTCCGGGAGCCGGCGGGGACGCCGGACCCGGGGCGGTGGACGCACCTCCCGCTGATCCGGCCACCCTTCCGGAATGACCCGTCAGAACTCGGCTGACACGAGCGCCACGCCCTCCCAGGGGGCGTGGCGCTCGCTCGTTGGGCCGTCGGGCCGTCTGCCCGAGCCGCTTCCGGAGGATTTCTCCGCCCGGCCCGCCCGGGCGGTGGCCCCAGCGCTTCTGGGCATGGTCATCCACTCGCAAGTTGGCGGTTCGCCCACGGCGGCCCGGATCGTGGAGACCGAGGCGTACATCGGTCGGCACGACCCGGCATGCCACGGAGCGGCGGCTGCCGGGCGGACCCAGCGGAACGGCAGCATGTTCGGACCGCCGGGCCGGGCCTACGTCTACTTCATCTACGGGATGCACTGGTGCCTGAACGTGGTCACCGGTGAGGCGGACCACCCGGAGGCGGTGCTGATCCGCGCCGGGGAACCCGTCCTGGGACGCGACGTCATGGCCCGCAGGCGGGGACGCGACCGGGATCTCACCAGTGGGCCCGCCCGTCTCTGCCAGGCCCTGGGGGTGGACGGGGAGCTGGATGGCCACCACCTGACGCGCGCGCCCCTTCAGCTCCTCCCGGCCCCGCCCGTGGCCGCCGCCAAGGTGGCCGTCTCCGGCCGCATCGGCATCCGGCAAGCCCGGGACTGGCCCCTGCGGTTCTTCCTTCGGGAGCACCCATGCGTATCTTCTGGTCCGCACCTCCCTGCGGACGCCGATGCGGACCTCACCCCACCTGGCCCTTCACACAGCAAACAGGAGCGATGAGAGGCGAATGACCGATCCCTCGTGGGTTTCGATTCTTCCTCCCGTCCTGGCCATCATCCTGGCCATCTGGACCCGGCAGGTCTACCTCTCGTTGGGTGCGGGAATCTGGCTCGGATGGATCATCGTCGACGACTGGAGCGTCCTGGCGGGTCTGGCCTCGGCCATCGAGGAGACGGTGGCCGTCCTGGCCAGCCCCGGCAATGCCAACGTGATCCTCTTCACCCTGGTCATCGGGGCGCTCATCGCCACCATCGAGACCTCGGGAGGCGTGCGGGGCTTCATCCGCTACCTGGAAAGCCGGGAGTGGGTCAACACCGGGCGCCGCTCCCAGTTTCTGGCCTGGATCATCGGCCTGGTCATCTTCATCGAGAGCAACATCACCGTCCTGGTGGCCGGCGCGGTCTCGCGCCCCCTCTTCGACCGCTACCGCATCTCCCGGGAGAAGCTGGCGTACATCATCGACTCCACCTCGGCCTCCATCTGCATTCTGATTCCGCTGAACGCCTGGGGCGCCTACAACCTGGGCATCCTGGAGTCGCTGGGGGTGGAAGACCCGCTGGGGGTGCTCATCGGCTCCATTCCCCTCAACTTCTACGCCCTGGGAGCGGCACTGCTGGCCCTGGCCACCATCGTCTGGAAGATCGACATCGGGCCCATGAAGAAGGCGGAGATCCGCACCCAGGGGGGCGAGACCGAGTGGCCCGAGTCCCAGCCCATGATCGACGAGAGCATCCTCTCGCCGGAGCCCGACGACCGGATTCCCCCGCGTGCGGTGAACATGATCGTTCCCATCGTCACCATGGTGGCCATGATGCCCCTGGGGCTGTGGATCACCGGTGACGGGGACCTCCGGGCCGGCTCGGGCGCCACGTCGGTGCTGTGGGCCGTGATGGCCGCGCTGGCCATGGCCTGGATCCTCCTCCTGGCCCAGCGGGGGAGCACCATCGACGAGCTGACCCGGACGTCCTTGAAGGGTGCCGGAGGACTGGTGCCCCTGGCCCTGATCCTCCTCCTGGCCCTGGCCCTGGGAGACGTGGCCAACGCGCTGGGGACCGGAGACTACGTGGCCCAGGTCACCGCCGGAGTCCTTCCGCCGGTGATCTTCCTTCCCCTGGTGTTCCTGGTGTCGGCCGGGATCGCCTTCTCCACCGGCACCAGCTGGGGCACCTTCGCCATCATGCTCCCCATCGCGGTGCCGGCGGCCATGACGCTGGGCCTGCCTCTGGCACCCTTCGTGGCGGCCGTCCTCTCCGGGGGGATCTTCGGCGACCACTCGTCCCCCATCTCCGACACCACCATCATCTCGTCCATGGCCGCGGCCACCGACCATATCGACCACGTCAGGACCCAGCTTCCCTATGCGGCCCTGGCCGGCGGGGTGGCCACCCTGGCCTTCGCCGCCGTGGGCGCCACCATGGGGGGGTGAGCCCGGTTCCTGAAATCTGATCGGGAAGGGGGGTGCAGCCGCGCGGATCGCCCGAGGGACCCGCGGGTAGGCGGTGAGGGCCACGGCCCCGGGAACGATCCATTCAGACGCGACGACAGTGAACCAATAATTCGGAGTTCGCTCGTGAACATCATAGTCTGCATCAAGCGGGTGCCCGACACCGAGACCCGGATCCGGGTCGGTGACGACGGCACGTCCATCGACCAAAGCGGTGTGAAGTACGTCATGAGCCCTTACGACGAGTTCGCAGTGGAGGCGGCGCTCCGGACCCGGGAGGCCCTGGGCGAGGGTGAGGTCACGGTCCTGACCCTGGGAGATGACGCCTCACAGGAGACCCTTCGGACCGCGCTGGCCATGGGAGCGGATCGGGCGGTCCTGCTCCAGGGCGACGTCAGCCACGACGGTCTGGCCACCGCCAAGGCGCTGGCTGCCGAGATCGGCGAATCGGACCCGCCCCTGGTCCTCCTGGGGGCGAAGGCGGCGGATGACGACCAGCAGCAGGTGGGGCCCATGTTGGCCACGCTCCTGGGTCGGCCCTGTGCCACGGCGGTGTCCAACTTCGAAACGAAGGAGGGTGCCGTGGTCTGCCAGAGCGAGGTGGACGGAGGCACCCAGGTGCTGGAGCTCCCCCTTCCCGCCGTCGTGACCATCACCAAGGGTGAGTTCGAGCCCCGGTACGCCTCCCTCAAGGGGATCATGGCGGCCAAGCGCAAGCCTCTGGAGACGAAAGACGCCCAGACGGCCCCCTCCCGCCTCTCGGTGAAATCGATGGAACTGCCCCCGGAGCGGGAAGCCGGAAAGATCGTGGGAGAAGGTGCCGAGGCCGTTCCCGAGCTGGTGCGCTTGCTGCGGGAAGAGGCCAACGTACTCTGACGCCCTTCGCCGGCGCCCCATACGTCACGACGGCACGTCACGACGACACGTCACGACGACACGTCACGACGACACGTCACGACGACGTCACCCCGACGGGGGTGATCGGCGAGGCAGGTGGGGTGGCCGGGCAGGTGTCGCATACGAACATCCGACTCACTGAGGAGAGTCTGACCATATGAAGATTCTGGCCGTTGTCGAACAGAGAGATGGTGAAGTTCCTGGGGCGTCCCGCGAGGTGGTCTCCGCTGCTGCATCGCTGGCCGAGGAGGCCGGTGGCGAAGCCCACGCTCTGCTCCTGGGTGGCCCCGGGGTGTCGGACCAGGCCGCGGCCCTGGGCGCCTTCGGGGCGAGCCAGGTGAGGGTCGTCGCCCACGACGCCCTGGCCGACTATCATCCCGACGGATACTCGAAGGTGGCGAGTCAGGTGGTCAAGGACGGCGCGTACGATGCCGTGTTCCTGCCCGCCACCAGTCAGGGCAAGGACCTGGCTCCCCGCCTGGCCGCGCTCCTGGACGTGCCGCTTGCCCAGGACATCACCAGGGCGTCGGTGGTGGACGGGGCATTGGAGCTCATCCGCCCGGTGTATGCCGGGAAGGCCTTCACCCAGATCCACGTGGAGGCGTCCCCGGTGCTGGCCACCCTCCGACCCAACGTCTTCCCGGCCCAGGAGCGGGACGGGACGGCTCAGGTGGAGTCGGTGGATCTGGATCTGGATCCCGACGCCTGGCCTACCCGGGTGGTGTCGTTCGAGGCCACTGGCGGCGACGTCCCCGACGTGGCCGAGGCCTCTGTGGTGGTGTCTGGCGGACGTGGGATGAAGGATCCGGAGAACTGGAAACTGCTGGATGATCTGCGGGCGGCGCTGGGAAGCGATGCCGGGCTGGGGGCGTCCCGGGCGGTGGTGGATGCCGGTTGGCGTCCCCACGGCGAGCAGGTGGGACAGACCGGAAAGACGGTGGCGCCCAAGCTCTACTTCGCCATCGGCATCTCGGGTGCCATCCAGCACCTGGCGGGGATGCGGACGGCGGGGACCATCGTTGCGGTGAATCGCGATCCTGATGCCCCCATCTTCAAGGTGGCCGACTACGGGATCGTGGGTGACCTCTTCGAGGTGGTGCCTCGGCTGACCGAGGAGGTCCGGGCGCTGAAGGCCGAGGGGTAGGTCCGATCGGGCAGGGGAGCACGAGGAGGTCCGTCGGGGCGGCGTTCCGGCGGACCTCTTCGGCCATCGGAAATGGGCCGAACTCAGGGCCTCCCGCCCAGGAACCCCACCGGATCCACTGCCCGCCCGGCGACCCACACCTCAAAGTGGAGATGGGGTGCGGTGACCCTACCGGTGGCTCCACTCAGCCCGATGACCTGCTGGTGACCCACCTCCTGGCCGGTTCGGACCTGGATCTCCGAGAGGTGGGCGTAGACGGTGAGAACGCCCCGTCGGTGCTCCAACCACACCACCTTTCCGTAACCCCGCATCTCCCCGGCGAAACGAACCTGTCCAGGGAGCATGCTCCGGATAGGGGTCCCGGTGGGCACCGACATGTCGACCCCCCGGTGAACCGAGGGGATCACGCCGTCCCATCGGATGCCGAAGGGGGAGGTCATCTCTGCCGTGGTCGGCCAGCGGGGCAGAGCGCACGCGCTCAATGCCAACAGGAGGGTCAGCCCCAGAAGCAGGGCCCCTTTCGAGCCTCTGCCGGGACTCCGGCCCCCCGCCATGCGGGTCAGCGGGCGAACTCCCGGATCGTCACCTGCGCCCTTCGGCTCCAGAGCTTCGGCCGGGCCTTCGGCTTCGTTGCGCATCGCGGATGAGACCCAGGAGGGTCAGAATCGGAAGGCCCCGCCCAACGTGATGACTCCGACGCCGGTCCATTCCTGCTCCGAGATGGACCCAAGGCCGTTCTCTCCCTCGAACTGGAAGAAGGCGTCGGGCGTCCCCAGACGCCAGATATGCAGCACTGCGTCTGCCCGGATCGTGAGTCGGTCGGCGGGGAGCCACCGGGTGCCGCCCCCGAGTACGCCCAGGAAGGAGGGCCCGAAGCTGAAGCGCTCCTCCCCGAAGAGGTCCTCCTCCAGCGCGCTGTCGCGACTCAAGTCGAAGGCCATCCCGCCACCCGCCACCAGGAAGGGCGCCAACCGGTTCCATGTCCGGGCCCCCGTGAGGGTGAAGCGCAACCGGCCGTCCACACCCACCACCGTGGAGGTGGTGCTCCCCAGCAGCTCGAGTCCTTCGTCCGGGTTGCTGGGGTCGTAGACGTTCCGGTCGGTGGGGATGAGAAAGGCGGTGCCCTCCAGGGCGAAGGGCCCGCCCAGCTCCAGCCCATAGCGGGCCCCCAGGTAGAGGCCTCCACCCGGCCCCAGATCCAGGCTCCCCCGGCTGTCGGCGGCGGCACCCACGAAGACGCCGCCCTCATGCCGGGTATCGATGAACTCGTATGGCGAGGAGATTTCCTGACCGGCGGCCGGGATCACCCCGAGGACGGCGGCGAGGATCAGGGATGGGGCGAGGAGGATTCGGCGCATGGACGCAGGGGGTCTGGGTTCGGATGCGAGGATCGCGCTGAGAGATGCTGTGGACGGAAGCAAAGCTATCCGGATTCGGCGCACCCGATCAAGGTGCTCCATCAGGCGGTTCGGGCTTCCCTCCCCGGTTTGACGCATCCCCTCCACGCGAGCAGATTTCGTTGGAAGCCCGGATTCGCCCGGCGGTGGTCGCCGGTCCGGCACTCTGGTGTGGAACACCGCCCGCTCCCCTTCGTTTCCATTCATGCGATCCATACCTCAATCCATCGGCTCCTCCCCTGGCTCAGGTCTGCCTGTGCGGCGCTCCCACCATGTGGCATTCATGCTCCTTCTGCTCCTGGGGGTGGGAAGCCTGACGGAGCTCCCCGTCCACCCTCTGGGCCCGAAGGTGGCGCTGGCCCAGACGGCGGTGGTGGAGACGGAGGAGAACTTCCGGGCGGAGCCCAACGGAACGATTTTGGGTCAGCTCGA
>PWLA01000266.1 GCA_003559555.1 Gemmatimonadota bacterium
AGATCACGCAGTCGGCCAACGGCTTGCTTGTTCCGGATCAATTCAGCAAGGCCCAACACTGGCACCGCCAAACCGCCAACCTCAGCTGTGATTCGATTCTCCCACGCTTCCCCGAAGTCCACACCGTCGATACTGGTAAGTAGATCGATCCGGTTCGGTTCAATCCCGATCTGGAACACCAAGTCGTGCGTGACGAAGTCCTCCACCGCGATCTCGTCCATCGGAACTCCGAACCTCATCAGCGCACGGATCACCCTCTCCGCATTTTCCTTCGAGGGCCGAATCCAGAAGTCCAGGTCACCTGTGGCCCGGGGCGCACCATGCGCAGCCATGGCATACGCTCCAACGACGAGGAACTCAACCTCCTCCTCGTCGAACACGGACAGCATGTCTTTGAAGTCGGGATTCAGCATGCTCTGGCTCCCCCTTGAAGGTCCACGCATCAATCGCCAACTGCCACATCAAACCCATCCGCTCCCCAGGGGTCAGGTGCGCCAAATCACTCCCCTGCTCCGCCTCGCTAAGCGAGCGCACGCGGATCTTCCGCCTCTCGTCTCCCGACATCGTAACCTCCTCCCGATGGGCTCTTGCCCGTCACCATACCCCACCGCCCCCTCCCCTGCACCAGTCCCATGCGGCAGCGAACAGCTAACGCTGATGCTAGAAGGCTGTTGAAGAATTAGAGGGGCCACCGTTGGGAGCGCCCGACCCCCGCTTCGCGGGGGTGCCCGCCGAATCGTCGACGGCCCGTCGAAGGCATAGCGAAAGCTACGTCGAGGCGGGCCAACGACCGAGGCGGGCCCCTGCCGACCCAACCCGAAGGAGGAAGGTGGGTTGCGGCCCTGAGTCTTCGTTGGCCCGCTTCACCGATGCTAGTGCACGGCTTTTAGCGACCCGCCTCGACCAGGACCGCAAGACCCCTTCCCGGTGGCCACGTGCAGGGCGGCGAACAGGGTCGGGGTCCCGTGACGCTTGTAATCGTGAGTCATCGTTCCGGCACGACCCTACTTCAAGGGAAGGCCCGACCGGGTCCGGTCCAGCGCCTGGATCCGGCTCTTCTCTTCGAACGCGAAGACCACCGCCCGTTCCGGAGGATCCACGTAGAGACCCATCACGTCCCGCAGCTTCTCGATGAACCGGGGATCCTTGGAGAGCTTGAAGGTCTTCACCCGGTGCGGCTTCAGCCCGTGGGCGCGCCAGATCCGAGCGACCTGGCTGTGGTGAGCGTCGGTTTCCTCCGCCATCAGCCGCGTGCTCCAGTGCGTGCCCTGTGGCGGGTCCTCCTTGAGGGTCTTCTCCACGACCTCCGCCTCTACGTCGGGCGTCACCGTGCACGGGCGACCGCTCCGTGACCGATCCTCCAGCCCCTGGAGTCCGTTCGCTTCATAGCGGTCCAGCCAACGCTGGATCGTGGGTCTGGAGAGGCACAACTCTTCCGCGAGCTCATAGCTCGACATGCCCTGGGCCGAGCCCAGCACGATCCGCGCTCGCTCGACCTGCCGGTGGGGGATCGTTCGGGTCCGGAGCCACGTCTCAAGTCGGGCTCGGTCCCCTGGTCGCAGCCGGATCCTTCGCGTTGGAATCGTCATGGCTCCGATATGGATGATCCCCTGCCTCACTCACGGGCATAGGACTGTTGCGACACTGCACTGGCACCACTCCCTGATCCCGGGCTCCGTCGATACCCACCGCACCAATCTTGAAGGGCTCCTCCGAATATTTCTCGTGGAGTCTTTTCGTCGAAGGCACCTCTGCTCGGCACGGTACGGACCATGTCGCCCAGATGTTCAAGAGGACCACCTTTCCCTCCATCCTCTCAAGCCTTGGAACCTCCGGCGATGCCGGGGCGGGTCACATCTGCTTCGTGATCCGCACGTTGCACTATTCGGAGCAGGGAATCACATTGGTCACTCCAACTGAGGAAGGAACGCTATGCTGCACCACTCTTCAGTTCTTTTCATGTGTGGGGTCGCCGTCCTGATAGTCGCGGGACTTGGACTTCTACTTACACCCGCGGCAGCCACCACTATGGATGCTAGCACCTACATTGGAGAGCTGGACAAGCGCTCGCTGATCGCTCCGACGTTCGATCCCAGAGCGATCAGCGAATCCGAGGCAGAAGCCCTGGAGGTATGTTCGACGTCATCGGTGACCCCGAACGGACTCACCCGAGATGAAGAGTGCCATGACTACAGCAAGGAGAAAAACGGACAGTGCTGTTCCACTGTTCAGAATATCGTCTGCTGCGGAGACTGGTGCCACTAACCATGCCATGCCGTGACACGTACATCGCGCTGACGTCTACATCGCGCTGACGTCGGCCGGGCCGTTCGGGCAGCCTCAGTTGTGGAGAACGATGAATCGATCCAGTCAGACCGTCTCGCCGCTGGCCGTCACCGCCCTCGCGCTGTTCCTGGGTGCGGCGCAGCTCTCCGGCCAGGAGGTTGCGGAATGGTCGATCTCGGACGATCCCGAGTTAGAGATCGGGGTTGTAGAGGGTCCTCCGGAATACATGTTCTCCTCCATCCGGGGCATCCGCCTCCTGTCCGATGGCCGGATCGTGGTGGGAGACCGGGACGACGCTACGCTACGGATCTACGACGAGAGCGGCAGCTACCAGCGGACGATCGGGCGCCAGGGAGAGGGGCCGGGAGAGTTCCTCGGGATCAGTGGGGTCTTCGTCCGCCCGCCGGATACGATCCAGGTGTGGGATGCGTCGCTGGCCAGGATGACCATCGTGCGGGCGGACGGAAGTCTGGTGGGGACCGAGCGGTTCGATCCGGCCCAGCCGGGAGGGCCAGGTGGAGGAGTGATCGACGGCTTCGCCGGAGTCTTCCGGGACGGAGACGTCGCGCTGAGTTGGACGATCGGCGGACCGGGGGAGGCCGAGGAGGTGCTTCCGGACCGGACCGCCTTCGGACGGTTCTCGCGCGAGGGATCCCTACGGCACCTCATGGGACAGGGAGAGGGACTCCACAGGTTCCGCCGCCAGCCCGACCCGTTCTCCCCCTTTCCCCATGCCGTCATGGTCGCCGATTCGGTGTACTTCACCAACGGCGTCGACGGCAGGATCGCGGTGCTCGATCCGGATGGCGGAGGGGTCGTGCGCACCTTCGAGGTTTCGGCTCCGTCCGTACCCGCCGAAGAAGCGTGGAGCGCCCTCCGTGAGGTTCTCCATGAGGACGGACGCGAGTCCGTTCTCGAACGGATGCCCCCGCCGCAGCTTCAGCATACGCCGGCTTTGGCCGGCATGGTCGCCGATGGGGCGGACCGGATCTGGGCCAAGGTCTACGATCCCACATCGGATTCGGTCTACCTGGGCCCGCCGCCAGGAACGGGGGGAGAGTGGTGGGTGTTGAGCCCCGAAGGAAGGATCCTCGCCTCGGTAGCAATGCCGGACAACGTCACTCCCGTCTGGATCGAGGGCGATCACCTCCTTGCCATCGCCCGGGGCCCCTTCGACGTCGAGCGCGTGTTCGTCCATACCATCGCCCGGTAGAACCCGTCCAGGAGCGTCGATCCCATGACATTTCTTCGAAGTTCGTTTCAAGCCCCCTGTTTCTTGGCCCTGTTCCTTGCTTTTCTCGGCTGTCGACCCTCGCCTGAGAACCCGGAGCGCCTCTCCACCGTGCCGATCGAGGAGGCCCAGGAGCTGGAGCTGGCCGACTGGGGCCTGGCGGGAGACGAGGGATTGGGTGAGCTCGCCGACCTTGCGCTTGTTCCTGGCGGTGGGGCGGCACTTCTGGACCGGCTGGGTGCGGTCGTGGTCATCTACGGGCCGAACGGAGGGGAGGTGACCCGGGCTGGAGGGCCGGGAGAGGGTCCGGGCGAGCTTGCGCCGCAGGGACTCTCCGCGGTCGTGGCCACGGACTCGAGCCTCCTCGTCCCCGACATCCAGCTCCAGCGGATCACCGAGTTCAGCGTCGACGGCGAGCTCCTCGGGACCGAGGACCTGGGACGGGCGGCAGGCCCGGCGGGTGGGGTCTTTGGCGTGGGGTGGCGCGCTCACCCCCGGGGCGGACTCGTCCTCCAGGAGCTGGCCCCCGA
>PWLA01000310.1 GCA_003559555.1 Gemmatimonadota bacterium
ATCTCCTCGTTCAGGATCCGGTTGTCGGCCCCGTAGTCCACCGGGACCTCGATCAGGTCCACCCCGGGCGCCGCCAGACGCTCCCGAAGAAGGGGCTCCAGCTCGTGGGCCGCCTCCACCCGGTGACCCGCCGCGCCGTAAGCCTCGGCGTAGCGCACGAAATCGGGATTCTCGTAGCTCAGCCCGTAGTCCGGAAAGCCCATCTCCTCCTGCTTCCATCGGATCATCCCGTAGGCATCGTCGCGAAGAACCACCACCACCAGGTTCACCCCCAGGCGGACCGCCGTCTCCATCTCCTGGGAGTTCATCATGAAGCCCCCGTCGCCGGTCACCGTGGCCACCGGCCGGTCCGGGTACACGAGGGCGGCGGCGATGGCCGAGGGGAGCCCTGCGCCCATGGAGGCCAGAGCGTTGTCCAGGAGAAGGGAGTTGGGGCGATAGGTGGGGTAGTTCCGGGCGAACCAGAGCTTGTACATCCCGTTGTCCAGCGTCAGGATCCCGTCCTCGGGCATGGCCCGGCGCACGTCGGTCACCAACCGCTGGGGACGCAGGGGGAAGTGCTCATCCCGGGAGCGAGGCTCGAAGAGCTCCTCCGCCGCCTCCCGGATTCGGGGAACGTGAGAGAAGTCCCAGTCCCCGGGCACCTCCAGCCGCTCCATGATCTGCCGGAAGGAATCGGCGATGTCGCCCACCACCTCCACCTGCGGAAAGTAGACCGGGTCCACCTGGGCGGCATCGAAGTCCACGTGCACCACCTGCACCCCGTTCTCGCGCATGATGAAGGGCGGCTTTTCCACCACGTTGTGGCCCACATTCACCAGCAGGTCCGCCTCCTGGACGGCCAGGTGCACGAAGTCGTCGGCGCTCAGAGCCGCCGTTCCCAGGTACGAGGGACTCCGCTCGTCTACCACGCCCTTCCCCATCTGGGTGGTGATGAAGGGGATCCGGTACTCCTCCACGAACTCGCGAATCCGAACGCAGGTGCGGGAGCGGTTGGCGCCGGCAGCGATGACCAGGAGGGGCCGCCGCGCCTTCTCCAGCAACCCCACCGCCCGGCGGATCGACAGCTCGTCGGCCACCGGCCGGCGGACCTTGCTGGCGGTGAGCGGACCGACGCCCTCCACCTCCTCCTGCAGAATGTCCTCGGGAATCTCCAGATGGGTGGCCCCGGGTCGCTCCTGCCGGGCCAGGCGGAAGGCCTCTCGAACCCGCGCCGGCAGGTACGCCGGGCCCACCACCTGGCGGGTGTACTTGGTGATGGGCGCCATCATGTCCACCACGTCGATGATCTGGAAGGCCCCCTGCTTGCTCGATCGGATGGGCTTCTGGCCGGTGAGCATCACCATGGGCATGGCGCCCAGGTTCGCATACGCCGCGGCGGTGACCAGATTCGTGGCCCCGGGCCCCAGAGTGGAGAGGCAGACGCCCGGCGAGCCGGTGAGCCGTCCGTAGGTGGCGGCTATGAACCCGGCGCCCTGCTCGTGGCGGGTCACCACCAACCGAATCGATGAGTCCCGGAGGGCCTCCAGCACATCCAGGTTCTCCTCACCGGGGACGGCGAAGATATACTCCACTCCCTCGGCCTCGAGGCACTCTACGAACAGGTCGGCGGCTTTCACGGTCTGGGCTCCGGGATGGAGAAGCGGTGGAGAAGCGGTGGAGAAGCGGCGGAGAAGCGGTGCCGGGCGATCAGGCCCCCCACAAGAATCCCTCGAACAGCCGCTCAGGTTCCGGGGGAGCCGCGACGCTGAGTTGCACGCCCCGGTCGTCCGCCCCCAGAATCCATGCCACACCGGGGATCCGCCACCGCGGAGATCCGCCCCCACCACACCCCCATCCACCCATGACGCCAAACCGCCGACGCGCCTCCAGCGACAGCCCCTACGAACCGCAGATCGGCTTCTCCCGGGCGGTACGCCAGGGCTCCGTCATCGCCATCGCCGGCACCGCACCCCTGGCCCCCGACGGGACCACCGTGGCGCCAGGCGACCCGGCGGCTCAGGCGCGGCGCTGCTTCGAGGTCATCCGGGAAGCGCTGCGCGAGCTGGACGCCGACCTCGAGCACGTCATCAGGACCCGCATCATGCTCGCCCGGATCCAGGACTGGGAGGCCGTCGCACCGGTCCATGGGGAGTTCTTCGCTCACATTCGACCCGCATCCACAGTGGTGCAGGTGACACGCTTCATCGACCCCCAGTGGCTGGTTGAGGTGGAAGCCGACGCCGTCGTCCCCCCTACCACCACCCCAGAGCGAGCAGAATCCCCAGAAGGATCACCACCGCCGACGGACCGAGCATGAGGACCAGGAGTCGAAAATTCCCCGGTCGATCCGGCGGAGCTCGGAGGACCGGAGCGGCCCCGGCAACCCCGGCGACCATCCCGGCAGCAAAGGTCACCAGAAGGAGGACAGCCAGCGGCACCCTGGTTTGATGCGCCAGGAGATCCACCTCCACCGGCTGAGCGTTTCGGCCGGCAAATACCGCGATGACCAGCAGTAGCAGGAACAGCAGAAAGACCCAGAAACGGCTGCGGGCAAAGGAGACCCCATCGTCCGGAGAGTTGGTCACAAGCGGTTCGCTGGTGGAAGGATCAGGGTCGGGGAAGCAGCCCCCGGGCGCCCCTCAACGATAAGGCCCCGCCACCCGAACCCTCAACTCGGCCAGACCTCCGCCGCCTCAGTTCGGCAACACCGGCAACCTCCGACCCCGCCGCGCCCTGAAGTAGTCCTCGGGAGGAAGCGCTTCGCCGGCCTCCACCATCCTCTGGTACTGCCGGGGCACATAGGCGCAAAAGGGATCGGACTCCAGGTGATGGCCGGTCACGGCCCATGCCCGAGCCCGCGACCCCCCGCAGATGGACCGGTACTCGCACACACCACACTTCCCCCGAAACCCGTCCGGGTCCCTGAGTTCGCGAAAGAGCGGTGCGTCCCGGTAGACCTCCACCAGGTCGTCCTGGCGAACGTTTCCCCCGGAGAGGGACATGAAGCCTGAAGGGTAGATCTCGCCGGTGTGGCTGACGAAAACGAAGCCCTTTCCGTCACCGGTGGACCCCACCCGGGCACCCCGATCGCCCCGGGCCCGGGCCCGCCGATGGGCGATCCGCCGGTAGTGAGGGGCTTCCACCGTGATGATCCGGAAGGGCACCCGCTCCTGGGTCTCGGCCAGCCACTCCAGGAACCCCTCCGTCTCGTCGGGGCCCAGCGCCTCCAGCACCGCACCCCGCCCCACGGGAACCAGAAAGAAGACCTCCCACATGACCACGCCCATCTCCTCCACCAACTCGGCCATCCTGGGGAAGTCCCCGGCCGTGTTCCGGGTCACCGTGCTGTTCACCTGAACCGCCAGCCCCAGCTCCTGGGCATGGGTCGCCGCCTGCATGATGGTGGCAAACGAACCCGGCTCGCCCCGGAACCCGTCGTGCGCCTCGGCCGTCGCCCCGTCCAGCGAAAGGGCGATCCGAACCACCCCGGCATCCCGGAGCCGCTCCAGTCGCTCCCGGGTGAGAAGGGGGGACGAGGCCGGGGTCACCGCCGTCTGCACCCCCAGGCTCACCGCGTAGGCCGCCAGCTCCTCAAGGTCCGGACGCTCCAGCGGATCGCCTCCCGAAAAGACCAGGTAAGGCGGGCGAGGCTCGAAGTCCGCCACCCGATCGATGACGGCCCGGGCCTCGTCGGTGGTGAGCTCGTCGGGGTGCCGGTGAGGACGGGCTTCGGCCCGGCAGTGCACGCACTGGAGGGCGCAAGCCTGGCTGATCTCCCAGGTCAGCACCATGGGCGCCCGATCGAAATCCAGCTCCCCGTGGGGGCTCGGCCCGGACGAAGCGCTGGTGTGCGGTGCAGTTGGGGCGGCCATGACACCTCCCGGGGATCCCGGTTCGGGGTTCGAAGAAGGAATGCTGGCGGAAAGATGGCCTCCGGAGCGCCGCGCCGGCTATCGGGAAGGGCCCGGTTCCGGTGTGGGGGATCTCCCCACACGGAGGACGCTTCCCAGTCAACCCGGAAAATGCTGCCGCTCCAGCCATCGCCCCACCGACCGGATCGCTGCAACCAAAGGGGGTTCTTGCCTGGAACGCACCTTGCTCCCCGAGTCAGCAGAGCAGTCTCGCCCGGGACGCAGGGACGCCCGGGTGCACGAACGTGCAACAGCGATGACCCGAACCGGAGACGATGAGCCATGAAGACCCGGATCCGATACACCGCAATTGCCCTCCTCCTGCCCCTCCTCATGGTGGTGGCAGCCTGCGATGACGGCGTCGTCGACGCCACCAACGGCGACGACGACAACGGCCTCTCGCTGGTCTCGGTCTACCTCACCGATGCCCCCGGCGACGTGGAGGCCGTCTGGGTGGAGGTTGAGGAGATCTACCTCCAGGGGGGTCCCGACGGCCGCGTGGTCCTCCTGGACGAGCCCACCGGCCTCATCGAGCTCACCGCGCTGGTGGGGATCACCCAGCCGCTGATCCAGGACGAGGAGGTGGAGCCGGGCCCCTACGGGCAGCTCCGCTTCGTCATCGGCGGCGCCGTCCTCGAAACCAAGGGTGGAGCCGTCTTCACCAAGGACGGCGCCCAGCACCCGGACGGCTCCGAGAGCACGGGCCAGCTCCACTGCCCCAGTTGCTCCCAGACCGGGATCAAGGTGGTCCTGCAGGGTGACGAGGTGGTCCTCGAGGAGGGCGCCAACGACTTCCTCCTGGACTTCGACGTGACCCAGAGCTTCGGGCGCCAGGCCGGCCAGTCGGGAATGTGGGTCATGCGGCCGGTGATCCACGGCGTGCGGATGATCGAGATGGGGCAGATCACCGGCACCGTGGCGCTGGAGACCGACGCAGAGGGCGAGCCCACCGTCTCAATCCCCGAGTGCCCCGAGGGCACCGCCCGCGACCTCACCGACTTCGTGCCCCTGGCGGTGGCGGCGACCCTCACCGACGACGAAGGAGCGCCCATCGTCCGCACCGGCTTCACCGCCGAGGACGGCACCTTCCAGATCCTGGGACTGGCGCCGGACCAGTACGTCCTGTCCTACATCGACGAGCTGGAGCTCGAGGACGCCGCTCTCCAGTGGAGCGCCGGGGTGGCACCGGGCCAGGTGACCGTCGGCGAGGGTGACGAAGTGGACGGCGTGGCCTACACCATCACCGGGGCCTCCTGTGAGGCGGACGACGGCTGACGCTGGGAGGTGCCACCGGCAGGGACAGACGGCGTCATAGCGGCGGCTGGCGGCCCGGATCCGAACGCCCCGCCGCCAGCAGCTCCGTCCAGTACCGACCGCCGGGGTAGTGCGGGTCGTGCTCCCGGAGAGCCTGGGCCACCAGGTCCACTACGTCGAGCTGCCGAGTGACCCAACCCACCTGGGCCAGGATCTCCATGTGCATGTGGGCCCGGGCCCACGCATCGGGTCCCGGCCGGGCCCGGAGATCGTCCAGGAGCTCCTCCAGGCCCTCCACGTCCGGCTCCTGGTCCTCGATGTAACTCAACAGCACGGTCAGGGCGCTCTCGTGGAAGGCCATCGGGTGCCGGCCGTCAGGCAGGTGATGGTCCGCCTCGGCCAGAGCCTCTGCAGCCCTCTCCGGAGCTCCTGAGCCCAGGTGGACGAACCCCTTGTAGAGGTGCCCGGCCGCCTGGAGCAGGGCACTCTCAGCCTCCACCCACCTGCGGGCCTGCGCCCGGGCATCATTCCAGCGGGCCTGGGTCAGTTGCAGTTCCAGCAGGCTCATCCGTTGCCCCAGCCGGCGCCGGTCCTCTTCGGCAGGCAGCTCCGCCAGCTCCCGGAACACCGTCTCCGCTTCTCCTGTGCGGCCCTGGTGGTGATACGACATCCCCAGGAGCGCCAGGTTGTGGGGATGGTGCCAGTCATAGCGCACCGGAATCCCTTCCGCCCTCTCCAGGGAGTGTTCGATGTCCCGAGCCGCCTCGAACTCCCGGATGGCTTCGGCGACCCGACCCACCCGCCGCAGGTTGTGCCCCCACATGTGGCGGGCGTGGGCCACCGAGGGGGCCAGTCGCGCCAGCGCTTCACCGTGCTCCACGGCCAGGGAGACGTCCCCGTCCCGCCGCTCGTTGAGGTGGACCAGCATGTGGTGGGCACCCGGATGATCCGGGTGGTTGGCCAGAACCTCGTGGTACACCGCCTTTCGCTCGTCCGTGGGACGGCCGCCGGCCTTCAGCATCAGGAGCTCGGTGTCGCCGGGATGACGCTCGGTGGCTCGGGCCACCAGCTTCCGAATGGAATCGGCGTCTCCGGCACCCGGGACCTCGTCAAGCCCCAGGCGGGCCGCATGGAGGCGAACCCACTCTCCGTCGGCCCCGTTCGTCTCTCCTTCATCCGGGGCGCCACCCACTGCGGTTACGGCTCGGGCGGCCATCTCACGGACCTGCTCCTGACCGTCCGGATCGTTCCGGGCGAGGCGCCGGTACGCCAGCGCCAGCCCCATCCTGGCCGCAGCCAGATCCGGATCCAGCCGGAGCGCCGCGTGAAAGCTCCGGGCCGCATTCAGGTACCCGTAGAGGTGCAGGTAGGTGAGCCCCTGTTCGTGATACGCCCGGGCCCGACTGGACTCCGTGGATACCGGGTGCCGCACCGTGGACAGATCGCCTCGCAGGGGGATCGGCCGCTGGATCACCTCCATGGGGATCCCCCCCAGGGCGGCCGGCTCTTCCTGAACGGAGTGCGACTGGGCGAGCTCGGCTGAGGTTGGCTGGGCAACGGCGAAAAGGATCACCGCCGCGAGTGCGAAGAGCAGGGCTCCTCCGCTGCGGCGTGCCTTTGGGATTCGAATGCGCTGGCGTTTCATCGGCTTCTCCCTGTGCTGGGGTTGTGGTCGTGGCTCTCTTGCTGTCCTTGGGAATGATGACCTTGCCAACGCATGCCCCGGTGGTCCTTTGGTGAAGTTCGTGCAAGAAAATCATCCACCCCGGGCATCCGGATGATTTCCTGACAATTCTCCCATCAGATCGCTTCAATTCCCTTCCCGCTTCTTCGCCACGAGGCCCGCCCGACGTGCGAGCTTGAAAGTGTTCGAATCGGCCGCCCTTCGGCCGAGGATCCGCCGGCACCCGCCGGCCAGAATTCGCAGGACACAGGAGGCATCCATGTGGCAATCACCGCTCGCACTGGCGATCGCAGTCGTGCTGCTCACGGCGCCAGTCCCTTCGCCGGTCCAGGCCCAGGCCGGCCCGTCGGACACCGGGCTGAGCGAGTCCACGGGCGTGGGCATGACGGTGAACGTTTCCGTGGGTGATCTCGAGGTTCGAATCGGAGTCCAGGTGGACTCGGGCCTCTCTCTGGCCCTGGACGGCTCCACCTCGGAGCGGCATTGGACCGCCAACGCCACCTTCCAATGGAAGCGAGGCGTCGGCCCCGCCCTCTCCACGCACCTGACCACCGGAACGTGTTCGGAACCTTCCCGGGTCGGGGCTTTGTATAGAGAGGAGACGCCAACTGCCCGTTCACTGGATCCCGTCAGCTTCGAGGGGCCCTGACATGACCCCGGACGAATCCGAGACCCCAGCGCGCCGGAATGGACGCCGGTCTTTCTCTTCCGGGCGATCTCTCAACCTGGGGACCGGGCCCACTCTTCTGGCAGCCCTCATCGTGGTCGCCCTGATCGTCACCGGCGTCCTGGCCTACCAGGCCCACGACGCCGCCAGCTCTCACCAGGAGGTTGCACAGCAGGCGGTGAGTGACCTGGCCTCGGCAGCGGCCTGGCAATTTGCCGAGCGAGGCTCCATGCGAACCGTGGACCTCATCAGCGAGAGCCTCATGATGCCGCTCCGCCAGATGCCGGACGGAGGGAGTTCCCCGGCCGACCCGTCTCCCCTCCATCGGCTTTCCAGCGCCATGGAGGACTGGAGCGACTGTGGTTGCGTCAGGGTGGACCCCCCGGCGACCCTCTTCCTCCTCCAGGATGACGAGCTCCAGGTCGAAGGAGATCCCCTGCCGACGGAGACCCGGGAGTGGCTGGCCGACACCCTGACCACCGTGGCCGCCGAGCGGGGAGAGGAGTCCCCCGACCTGGATACCACGCAGCGCCATCCCGGCGGCGGCCTCCTCTTCCGGGATGAAGCCCGGGACGCTCGGGCCTACGTCTACCTTTTCCATCCCACCAGCGGGGAGGTCGACGCCATCTACGGCTGGGCAGCCGACGCGGAGGAAGTGGCTCAAGCCGTCCTGGAGCCGATCCTCGCCTCCCGGAGCCTCCTCCCGGAATCCCTCACCGGTGGGCTTCCCGCCGACTCCCTCTTCCGGTTGGAGGTGGCCACGCCGGAAGGGACCACCCTCCTGGCCTCGGAAGGGCCCGGGGGCAACGGCGAGGTGGTGACGGGAGGAGACCGCTTCCCCGGATGGGCCGGCGACCTGCACGTGCGGGTCATGGTTCCCGAGGAACGGGCTGAAGCCCTGGTGATCGGTGGGCTGCCCGGATCTCGCCTTCCCCTCATCGTCCTCCTGCTGGTCCTGACCGGGGGACTCCTCATCGCCGCCGTCCTCCTCCTGAGGCAGGTGCACCGACTCGCGAGGCTTCGCTCCGATTTCGTGGCCGGCGTCACCCATGAGCTCCGGACCCCCCTGGCGCAGATCCGCATGTTCTCGGAGATGCTGACCCTGGGCACCCTGGACTCGTCCGACGACCGGGACCGGGCCCTGCAGGTCATCGACGAGGAGTCCCGGAGACTCGATCACCTCATCGACAACGTCCTGGGCTTTGCCCGCATGGGGACGACCGCACGTCATCCAGCCACCCGTCCGGTGGCACTGGACCAACTCCTCCCCGAGGTGGTGGACCGGTTCCGCCCCCTGACCCGGGAGCGGAGCGCGAGGATCCAGCTCTCAGTGGAAGAAGGACTTCAGGCGCTGGCCGACCCCGATGCCGTGCACCGGGTCGTGGTGAACCTCCTGGACAATGCCGTGAAGTACGGGCCCCGGGGCCAGGAGATACGGGTGGGAGCCTTCTCCCAGGGCCAATGGGCTCGCATCGAGGTGGACGACCGGGGTCCCGGGGTTCCTTCAGGTCAGCGTCGTCGCATCTGGCGACCCTATGAACGGCTGGCCCGGACGAACGGGACCGGCGCCGCAGGGAGCGGGATCGGCCTGGCGGTGGTCAAGGCCCTGGTAGAAGAGACCGGGGGCCAGGTCGCTGTGGAGGATGCCCCTGGAGGGGGAGCCCGGTTCGTCGTCCTCCTCCCCCTCGCCGCCCAGGCCAGTGACAGGAGCCCAGCGGCGTCTCCGGCCCCTCCGCCGGCGACGCGCCGGCCTGCTGCCGCCGTTTCGTCCGCAGTCACATGGGAGGATTGACCGTGCCCCGGATCCTGGTGGTCGAAGACAATGAGAACCTGGCCTTTGGGCTGCAGCGTAGCCTCGAGGTGGAGGGGTTCGACGTGGAGGTCGCCCCCGACGGAGAAGACGCCCTCCGCCAAGCTCGGCAATCCGATCCCGACCTTCTGGTCCTCGACCTCATGCTCCCGGGCAAGGGCGGCTTCGACGTCCTCTCAGAACTGAGGGACGAAGGGCGGGACACCCCGGTGCTGGTGCTGAGCGCCCGGGGAGAGGAGATGGACAAGCTCCTGGGCTTTCGCCTGGGAGCCGACGACTACGTTACCAAGCCCTTCCGGATCATGGAGGTGGTGGCCCGGATCCGGGCCATCCTCCGGAGGGCGAATGGACCCGGTGACAATGGATCCTCCGGCGCCGTGGAACGCTTCGGTGACGTGGAGGTGGACCCGGAGGCGCGCACCGCCACCAAGGACGGACAACCGGTATCGCTCACCCCCAAGGAGTTCGACCTTCTCATGGCTCTCCTGCGTCGGGACGGGGCCGCCGCCTCCCGACTCGACCTCCTGGAGGAGGTCTGGGGTCACAAGGGAGCCGTGGTGACCCGTACGGTGGACACCCACGTGGCCGAGCTCCGGCGGAAGCTGGAGGACGAGTCCTCCCAACCCACCCACATCCTGACCGTGAGCAAGGTGGGCTATCGGCTGGCTCGGTGAGGGTCGGAAGTCCCGTTCACCGCCACCAGCCACCCCAGCCCCAGCGCCAGGAACGCCACGGCGAGCCACTGCCAGAAGGCGAAGCTGAGCCAGAAGGGGATCCCCATCAGGCGCCACTCGGTGTCCACCCACCCCAGGTCCCGCTGGTCAAAGTAGAGGGCGAGCTGGGTGATCCCCACCGCCACCAGCGGAAGGACCACCAGCAGGGGAGGCCAGGGCGAGGCCTCGGCGTGCCGCACCCGGTGGAGGTGCAGTCCCAGCACCCCTCCGTAGAACCCGAGGAAGGCCAGGATGGCCAGGGCCTCGTGGGCCTTGTGGAGCATGGTTGAAAAACGGAGGTCCAGGACCCCCTCCACCCCCAGGAGCCCGGCAGCCAGCAGCCCCATCCGAAGGGCTCCAAGCGAAACCCGGGGCGAGACCCGGGGCCGGCGCTCCGGCCCGAGGGTCAGCTTTCGCTCCAGGTGCCCCACCACGGGCCAGAGCAGGCCCACCGCCACCAGCACAGAGCCGGCGAGCCAGGCCGCACCCTCCGGGTTCCTCCGGTGGGACGCCAGCCGGGAGATCACCGTATAGACCCAGTCGAAGCCGCCGGGAAAACGCTGGGCTGCCAGAACCACACCCAGAGCGACCATCGAGCTGGCGGCTGCGAAGAGGATGATCGCACCGCGCCTACGAATCTCGGGCACTCCCTCGGTCCAGCGCGCCCCGGATCTCCCGGGTGAGGTCCTCCAGCGACCAGGGCTTGGGAACCACCACGATCTCCTCGGCCAGATCGTGGTTCGTGGTAACCTCGCTGCGGGTGAATCCGGTGGTCAGCAGGAAGGGGACCCGGCTCCCCAGCGCCCGAATTTCCTGCAGGAGCTTCATTCCTGAGAGTCCGGGCATGTCCTGGTCGGAGAGCACCAGGGAGATCTCGTCCCTCCGGGACCGGAAGACCTCCAGTCCGCTCTTGCCGTCGGTGGCCTCCAGGACCTCATAGCCGGCCCGCTCGAGAACCCGTCGGGCCGTGCGACGCAAGGCCTCCTCGTCCTCCACCACCAGTACCACCTCACCTGCCCGGGCCCGCTGCAGCCCGGAAGGCGCAACCAGATCTCCCCTCACGGGCGCGGTGGCCGAGGGAAGCCGAATCGTCACGCGGGTCCCCACCTCCCCCTCGCTTTCGAGCTGGACCGCTCCACCGTGCGCCTCCACCACCCGCGCCACCATGGCCAGCCCCAGGCCAGTTCCACTTCCTTCCGGCTTGGTGGTGAAGAAGGGTTCGAATGCCCTGCCGGCCGTCTCCTGGTCCATCCCCCTGCCGGTATCCTCGACCTGAAGCACCAGGCCTCGGTCCGCACCCGGCGGGCCGTCGGAACCCACCTCCTCGGCAAAGAGGCGAATCGTGAAGGCCCCTCCCTCGGGCATGGCGTCCCGGGCGTTGGTGGCCAGGTTCAGCAGAACCTGCTCCACCGATCGGGGGTCGGCCAGGGCCGGCGGCAAATCCGACGCCACCTCCCAGCGCACGTGGATGGCCGACGGGAGGATCCGGCGAAGCATCCGTCCGGCCTGCTCCACCACCGAGCCCAGATCGGTGGGACGGATGGAGGGCTTCCCCTGCCGGGCGAAGGTCATGAGCGATCGGATCAGCTCCGCCCCGCTTCGGGCTGCCGCCTGCAAGTCCTCCAGGTCCTCGAGGGCCTCGTCGGCGCCCTCGGCCAGCGGGTCGCGGAGCAACTCGGCGTTGGCCAGCACCACGGCCAGGAGATTGTTGAAGTCGTGGGCGATCCCCGCTGTCAGCTCGCCGATGGTCTCGATCTTTCGCCGCTGGCGCAGCTCCTCCTCCAGCTCCACCCGCCGGGTCACGTCCCGGAAGCTGAACACCACGCCCTCCACCTCCGGCACGTGCAGGAGGTTTCGGCCGACTCCCTCCAGGTGTATCCACCGCCCCTCGGGATGCCTGTGGCGGAACTGGATGCGGCTCGTGCGATTGGGTTCCGCCGTCACCCGCTCCATCTCCTTCCTGACCACGTCCCGGTCCTCCGGGTGGATGTCATCCAGCGCCGAGCGACCCTCCCGCGCCTCGGGGGCGCTTCCCAGGATCTCTTCACTCCCGGGGCTCGAGTAGACGATGCGGCCCGTCTCGTCCATGACGGTCACGGCGTCCATCCCCCGCTCGATGAGGGAGCGGAAGTAGGCTTCCCGCGCCGAGAGGGACCGCGTGGCGTCTTCCAGCTCCTCCAGCCGGGCGGAGAACTCCAGGCGCTGGATCACCGCATCGGCCAGGGGCCGGAGGCTGATGGTCTCCTCTTCGGTCCACTGGCGGGGTTTCCGGTCGATGGCACAGAGCGCGCCCACCCGCTGGCCGTCCGTGGTGGTAAGGGGGACCCCCAGGTACGAGACCACGCCCAGATCCTGAATGCCCGGGTTGTCCGCCACCAGGGGATTCTCCCGGGCATCGTCGATGGCCAGGTAGTCGTCCGCGTCCAGAGTGTGCTTGCAGAAGGAGTGGGAGAGGGGTGTCTCCCGGGCCTCCGTCCACGGCTCTCCCAGGCCCAGGCACGATTTGAAGAACTGGCGGTCCTCATCCACCAGCGTCACCAGGGACACGGGAACCTGGAGCATGTCGCGGGCCAGGTTCGCCAGGGCGTCGAGCCCCTCGTCCGGAGGGGTGTCCAGGGCTCCGAGGCCCCGGACGGCCTGGAGGCGGGTCGGATCTCGGATGAGGTCGGTGGACTCGTTCGCCATCTGCGCACCACGTGGGTCGGAATGGAGCAGGCCGCCAGTTCCCCTGGGAGGATCCGGTGGGACGATACGCACGATTCGAGCATCATGATGTTAGGAGTCTGATCGGAAAGTGGGGTGCGGCCGCGCGCGGGGGTCTTGCGCGTGCCGGAGTAGGAACGACGACGAGCCGTAGCCGCAGTGCTACGGCGAGCGAGGAGTGACGACCTCCGGTGCCGCAATCCCCCCGCGCCCAGAGGGTTGCGGCGGCACGGAGTCCCCCAGGGCGTTGGACAGCCTCGACGATGCGCCCGAGGCATCGCCTGCGGCTGTCCGCCTACTGGGGAACTCCGTGGCGCTCGCAACGCGGCTCGCCCCACTTTCCGATCAGACTCCTAAAGCGATCATACAACATTTCCCGGCAGGATGACACCCGCGCTCGAGAGCAGGGCCACCCACGGGAGGGTTTGCCGACCGACCCCCGGTAGCGTATCGTGCCCTACCGTTGCTCTTCGACACGCATCCCCCCCTGAGGGTTGAATCATGAACCGGCTGCTTCCCCGTCCTGCACTCGTTCTCCTGGGACTCGTTCTCCTCGTCTCCGCCACCCCTGCCCTCGCCCAGGAGCGCGGGGTGATCCCCGAGGACCTCTACCGGATCGTGTCGGTGGGCGGCGTGGCCCTCTCCCCGGCCGGCGAGCACCTGGCCTTCACCCGGACCGACGTCCGGGAAGAGGAGAACGATCGGCATACCACCATCTGGATGCAGGAGCTGAGCGAAGGCGCTCCGGTGGGGGAGCCGTTCGAGTTCACCAATCCGGCCCAGACCTCGTCGTCGCCCACCTGGTCGCCCGACGGCACCACCCTGGCCTTCTCGTCCCGGCGGGGCGACGTGGACAACCGGATCTGGTTCCTGCGCGTGGACCGGCCCGGCGAGGCGTTCCAGATCGAAGGGGTGGACAGCACGCCCATCTGGTCACCTGACGGAACGTGGATCGCCATGACCCGCACGCCGGACGACGACGAGAACGGAAATGAGGACCGTGCCGGCTGGATCGCCCCGGACGCCATCACCAGCACTCTGGACCGGGAGCGCATGGACGGCCGGGTGATCACCCACATGAACTTCAAGAGCGACGGGACCTTCTCGCTCCTGCCCCACCCGTCCGTCCGGGACAAGTCCCAGCTCTTCGTCGTCCCCGCCGACGGGGGCGAGCCGGTGCAGCTCACCGACCTCCCCTTCAATGTGGGCCAGGTGGAGTGGTCGCCCGACGAGGAGTACCTCTTCTTTACCGGGAGCGAGAACGAGGACGACGAGTACCGCGACGAGACCATCCGCTCCATCTACGTGGTGGCCCGGGACGGCGGTGAGGTCCGGCGGATCTCGGCTCCCGAAGGTGCCTTCTCCTCACCTGCGGTGTCCCCCGACGGCAGCCGACTCGCCTTCACCTGGTCCGACGGCCAGCGGGGCTCCCTCTCCGAGCTGAAGGTGGTGGCGATCGACTCCGAGGGGAGCTTCACCGATGAACCCCGAACGCTCACCGCGGACTGGGACCTTCCCCCCGGATCCCCCACCTGGACTCCCGACGGCCAGGCGCTGCGCTTCACCACCGGAATCCGCGGCGCCACCCACCTCTTCGAGATCACCGCGGCGGACGGAGAGCGGCGACAGGTCACCGACGGCCCCCGCCGTCTGGGGAATATGAATCTGGGCGCCGACGGTCGGACACTGGCCTACACGCAGACCGACACCCACACCCCCACCAATATCTACCTCAGCGACTGGGAGGGCGAGGGCGCGCACCGCATCACCAGCTTCAACGACGAGTGGAAGGCCGAGGTGGACCGGCGACCCGCCGAGCAGATCCTCTGGAACGTTTCCGACGGGACCGAGATCGAAGGCTGGGTCATTCCGCCGGTGGACTTCGACCCCTCGGAGCGCTACCCCATGGTCATGAGCATCCACGGCGGCCCGCACTCGGCCTACGGCTACAGCTTCAGCAGCACCTTCCACGTGTTGTCGGCCGAAGGGTTCTTCGTCTTCCTTCCGAATCCCAGGGGCTCCACCACCTATGGGCACGAGTTCACCTACGCCACCCGCGGTCAGTGGGGGCTGATGGACGAAGAGGACTTCCTCACCGGGGTGGACGCCGTGCTCGAGCGTTACCCGCAGATCGACTCGGAGCGGCTCGGGGTCATGGGGGGAAGCTACGGCGGGTTCGGCACCATGTGGCTCACCGCCCGATCGGATCGCTTCTCGGCCGGCATCGCCCGGGCGGGGATCGCCAACTGGGAGAGCTTCTACGGGAGCACCGACGCCCAAGGGCTCACCGAGTTCGAGTTCTTCGGCTCGCCGTGGGAGACCCGGGAACTGCACCGGGAGATGTCACCCATTTCGTACGTGGAGAACGTGGAGACCCCCACCCTGGTGGTGGTGGGTGAGTACGACTACCGCACCCCGGTGGGCGAGAGCGAACAGTGGTACGTGGCCCTGAAGAAGCGCCAGGTGCCCACCGAGTTCGTGGTCTATCCCCGCTCCGCCCACGG
>PWLA01000101.1 GCA_003559555.1 Gemmatimonadota bacterium
GGGGTCGAAACCGCCGTGACCGGTTCCATTTTTCTCCTGTTGGGTGTTTCGAATGCGTGCCCGGGCGATGTCACGTCCGCCCCTGCAGCAGGGTGGTCCCGCGATGCGGCGCGTTAATCGACGATGATCATCGGATGGGAGCCTCCCTGCACCAACAGGCCGGCTCGGCCCCGGTCCTGGCAGACACCCATGTAGGGATGTCCCCCCCGCCGTGCATCTTCCCGGACACGGGCCGGGGAACTGAGCTCCCCCGCCGGGATCCGGAGGACTCGGTCCATTCCGTTCTCGAAGACCTCATCGCCATCGGGAAAGGTGATTCGCAGTTCGTGCTCCGTCAGGTTCTTCCAGACGACGGTCTCTCCCCGTGCCACCACCGCGTGACCGGGCACGGCCCTGGCGACCGATGTCTGGCCGGCCGTGAAGATGCGGATCGTCTGGTTGGCGTCGTCTCGCTGGTTTCCCATACTGCCTCCTGAGGTTGAAGATAGGGGTGAACCCGCCCCGGTCACGGGTCCGTAGGTTGCCGGGCTCGTTGCATGGCCTCCTGGATTCGGGGGTCCTGCCGCAGATCGGCCAGCCCCGGGGCCCCCTCGAGCTCCCGTACCGGAAATCCGCGCTCCAGGGCTGAGGAGATCCGGCGGACCGCCTGTTCCCGGTCGCCCAGGTCCTCGTAGATGTGCCCCACGTGGAAGAGGACGATGGGATTGGCCGGGGCCTCATCCGCCGCCCGGCGAAGCATGACCCTGGCCTGGTCCTCGTCGTCCAGCAGTTCGTGGCAGGCGGCCAGCCGGATCATGGCGTCGGTACTGCGGGGATTCACATTCAGGTGGTCCTGGGCCAACTCCACCACCCGCCGACACGCATCCTCCGCCCGGCCTTCCCTGCCCACACCTCCTTGCCGGATCACCGAGGCCAGGTTGCCCCAGACTCGATAGTTCCGGTCGTCCAGCTCCAACGCCTGCTGGTAGTTCTCCAGCGCCGCCCCGTACTGGCCTTCGCCGAAATACAGGGTGCCCAGGTTGGAGAAGGCACCCGCGTTGGGGAGCAGGGAAATGGACCTCTGCAACGCCTCCTCGGCTCCGTCACGCTCGCCCAGGTAATGCCGTACAGCCCCGAGGTTGTACCAACCTCGATGGTTGTCGGGCGCCAGCTCCACCACTGTGGCGAACGCCTCGGCCGCGTCCTCCAACCGCCCGGTGTTGAGGTAGAAGCTCCCCAGCTTATTGTGGCCGCCCCAGTAGCCGGGACGCAGCTCCAGCGCTTCCCGGTAGTGGGTTTCCGCCTCGCGGGTTCGGCCCATCCCCTGGAAGGCCTGGGCCAGCGCCAGGTGGGCCTCGGCCGAATGTGGTTCCAGGTCCAGCGCCTGCTGGAGCGCCTCGATGGCCCTCTCGTGTTGACCGGTCTCCACCAGGATGAGCCCCATGGTCACATGCACCTCAGCGATCTGGTCCGTCTGGGCCAGCGCCTCTTCCGCCACCTCCCGGCCCCGCTCCAGGTCGGCCAGGTCCCGGGTCAGGTCGTAGCGTTTCAGGTAGGCCTCCGCAAGACCCGCCCGGGCCAGAACGTACTCCGGATCCCGGTCCAGGGCCCGGCTGAAGAGCTGGATTGCATACTCCACGTACTGCTCTCTCTCGAACCGCTCCAGGTACTGGCGCCCCTGGGCGTACAGGCCGTGAGCCAGACCATCCGCCGTTCTCCCGGAGGCCAGGGCGTCCCGTTCCGTGTCCGACACCTGCAGATCCAGGAGGTCCGCCAGTCCACTCCACACCTCCGCCTCAATCCGGCGTGCGTCGGTCACAGGCGTCGAAAAGCGTGAGACCCGAAGCACCTCACCCATGCGAGCATCCGCCAGCTCCAGGGTCACCTCGGCGAGCTCTCCACTACGCTCCACCAATCCGGACACCACCAGGTTGACGCCGAACTGCCGGTGGGCATCCTGGGCGGTGCGCGTCTCCTGCTCCTGGATGTCCGCCTGGGGCACAACCCAGAGGGTCCCCTGGAGCCCCTCCACCCGGGAGAGATAGCTGTTGATGGCCTCCACCAGGTCGTGGTTCAAGGCCTCCCGGAACGGCTCCCCGTCCGCCGTGCGGAAGGGCAGTACCGCGATCCCCTTCTCCTGAGGCAGCTCGGCCCAGGCATCGGACACACCCGTCCCCGCACCCCACTGGATCACGAGCCAGCCGGTCACCGACGCCAGTGCCAGGACGCCCAGCAGGCTCACCAGGTGAACGTTCCGGAGCCGTGTCCGGGCCAGGGGCCCTCCGCCCTTGAAGCCGGGAGCCTCCCCATCCGCGGCGCCGGTCCGCTCCTTCTCCAGCTCCTCCAGGATCCAGACGCCGACGACCACCAGGGGGAGACCCACAGCCAGGAGCCCCAGCACCACGTAGAAGGTGGAGTCCGGAAGGCCCGTGTTCTCCACCAGCACACTGGAGACCTGGATCGAGCCGCCGGCGAAGCCCAGGTAGAGGAGGGTGGCGTAGAGGACGCTTCGGGAGCGCACCTCCCGGACGAGCCTGCCC
The DNA here is from genome assembly GCA_003559555.1 of Gemmatimonadota bacterium. GTDB lineage: Bacteria > Gemmatimonadota > Gemmatimonadetes > Longimicrobiales > Gaopeijiaceae > PWLA01. The sequence continues at coordinate 2,520 of PWLA01000101.1, forward strand.
CAGAACCCCCGGTGGGTCTCCGGTCCCCACGACGCCTGCATCCGGGCCCGCTCGGCGGTGGAAGCGAGGTGGCTCCGGGTCTCAAGAATCCATGTCTCCAGCTCTTCCGGTATCTCCCCCCCGTCCTCGTACTTCTCCAGGTCCACGACCTCCAGGAAGGGACCGCGGTAGATGGAGAAGACGTCCCAGGGCCGTCCCTCCGCCAGCGCGCTTCGCATCTGCCCCACATCCGCATCCAGGCGCCGGGGATCGATCCGAACCTCGTCCCCGTCACGGTGCACCAGCTCCGACTCCAGCAGGGCCTCCAGGCCCTCCAGGGTGGCTCGGAGACGCTCCTCTCCCTCGTCGGGCGAGTGTCGGGGCCAGAAGAGCTCCCGCAGACGTCCACCGGGGGTGGGGCCTTCCACCGCCAGGTACACCAGAAGAAGGAACTCGGGGCTCTCCGGAGAGATGGAGAGCGCCCGTCCGTTCCGGAGAACGGCGGCTCGCCCCAGGGTGACGAGATCGATCACGGAGCCAGTCACGTGAACCGCCTGGAAAGAAGGTCGACCCCTCAGCCCATGGCCTTCGGGGGGTCATTGGGACCCGGGTCGAATCATGGCCCCGGGACCAGGGGCGGAGATCGAGAGTGCCACGCCTCTCCGCCCGTATCTTCTAATTTGCGTCCCCAGCCCCCTGTGTCGCAAGGGTTTGGGCTCGGCCGTCCGCGCTGAACGCCGCACCGCCTCTCACGCCAGGCTCCCTGCTCCTCCGCCCCTACCGCACCCGGTTGCCTGCCGTCCACACTCCGTAGATTTCCCGGGTGTTCAGGATGTCATCCCGGGGGTCGGCCTCCAGCGCCACCAGGTCGGCCCATACCCCGGGCTGCAGAGTCCCCAGCACGCCCTCCAGCCCCATGCACCGCGCGGCCCTTCCCGTGGCAGAGACCAGCACGTCCGCCGGCGCCATCCCGGCCTCCACCATCATCTCCATCTCCAGGTGCTCGAAGTACCCCTGGAAGCGCCCGCTGGGCCCCGAATCCGTCCCCATGGCAATCCCCACCCCCGCCTCATGGAGCCGCACCATGTTCTCCTTGGCCAGGGGAAGGGCCTCTTGCCAGTATCGAGCGCTCTCACTCTCGGCCTGGGCCTGTCGCTGAGGGGTCAGAAAGGCCTGCAGGTCGTCGGGGGCGGAGCGTTCCAGAAAGAAGGGATCGTCGAAAAAGTCCGGCCGCTCGGCGTAGACGAAGGTGGAGAGCTCCCGGGTCAGGGTGGGCACCAGGCACACGTCCCGCTCAAGCATGCCCTCGATCAACTCGTCGTCGACCGGCTGGTCCCGGACGCTGTGGGCCAGGAGATCGGCCCCCGCCTCCAGCACCCCTATGGCGTCGACCAACTCCTCGATGTGAATCGCCACCGGCATGGGGCGCGCCTTGGCAGCAGCGATGACCTGGGGATAGGTGTCCCGGCCCCGGGCGGCGTTCACGTGCATCTTCACCCAGTCGGCCCCCATCTCCACCACCC
>PWLA01000230.1 GCA_003559555.1 Gemmatimonadota bacterium
ACTCCCTCGGGGCGTCATGCTCCATCGGGTGACGTCAGGCTCCGAGCTCTCCCGTGGGGTCGGGTGGGGAGTCGGGGACGGGACGGTCTCCAATCTGGACCGCGTGGGTGATCTCGAATGGAGCGTCGAGCCGGTTCAGTTCCACCTCCAGCAACTGGTTTGCGTCCAGGTCCTGCTCGGGCCTGTCGCTGACGACGAGGATGTGGGTGATGTCGTCCCCGTTGATCAGTCGAGCTTCCCAGGTGTGTGCGCCGAGTCGGGCTTTCTGGTTCCCATTGTCCAGGGCGGCTTGCAGCGGGCCGACACGATGACGTTCGACCGGGGGAACCAACACATACCCGTAAGCCCAGATGGACCGGTGTGGTGGGCTGCTCTCGTTCAGTTTCATACCTCCCCCTTACGGCGCTCGAGGCACCGTCCTCCTTAGAAGAGGTACGCGGGACCACCACGATCGTGACGATTACGAGGAGGATATGGATCCCCCGCTGCCGCGTACCCACTGATGAGGCCGATCGCCTCTACTGAACCTAGCCGAGATTGGGGCCCGGTGACCATCGTTCATCGGGGGGATTTCCGGGTTGCACCCGCCGACTGCCGAGGGGACAGGAGGGAGTAGTTCATTCGAGGGGTGCGGTGGGCGATCCCACCCTCTTTCGGCCATCACACGTTTTTCATCCCATTCACGGATTACGTTCCGCTGCCTGTCGACCCATCTTGATACATCGCGTCAGGTCGGTCGGTGTCTCTCAGTGTACGCGGGAAAGGTCCTATGAAAAAGCGGATGCTGTCCACCCCACGGCGATCTCCTCAGGAGCCAAGGATCCCCAGGGCCATCTCTGACGATCAGATCAGAGCCGAGGAGGCCCACCTCGGGCTGGCCGGGGGTTGGCGCACGTGGGAGGGAGCGAACAGCTCGGTCTTCTTCAACTGGCTGGTCTGCCAGCCCAACCGGACGCTCGTGGCTGGAGCGCGCAAGGTCGTGGAGGATTGGATCTACTTCGAAGACCATTCATGGGAACTCGACGCCAGAGCGAGGGCGACTCTCGCCGACAAATTGCCTCTGTTCCAGGCGAACCCAGCCATGCGGATCGTGATTGGCGGGATCGTCAGCCACCAGGAAACCCTCAAATTCGGGATGAAGCTCGGGCTGCGGCGTGTTCTTTCGATCAGGACCTGCCTTCTGGCATACGGCATCGATCCCGACCGAATCGGAATCGCCGTTCGCGGCGCGGGATGGTTCCTGGTCGAGGACGCCGGTGGGGCTGGGGATCTGGACGGCCGATGCACCGAGTGTCGACTGCAGGTAACCGATCGGCACTGGGTACTGGCAAAGAACTGATCCTTTTGGATGACCCGGGCGATCGAGCCTACCTCCTCCGCATGTGATCCACCGTTCACCCTGATGGCCGATGGGTTTCCGGTCGCGGCCTCGCGATCTTCAGTCCAGGGGAATCCGTTGGAAGCTCCCCCGCTGTACCGGTCTCATTTCGCCGGATTGCCGGATCTCTGGACCCACCCTCGCCGACGAGAACCGTACGAGCACTCATCTCCGAACAAGGAATCAACCATGCTATTCACACTCGCCATCATTCTGTTCGTCCTCTGGGCCCTCGGCCTGGTCAGCGGTTACGCCATGGGCGGACTCATTCACCTGCTCCTCGTGGTAGCCCTCGTCGTGGTGGTGCTGCAGTTCCTCTCGGGACGCCGCGTCGCCTGATCCAGCAGCCTCCTTCCCCGGGTCACGGCCCCTCGGGTTACGCAAGGGCTCCAATTTCCTCCAAGCCAGAAGGATGCATCGATGAAAACCCCGATCCGAGGTGCCTTCTCCGGCCTCGCATGCGCCGCCGTGTTCCTGGGCTTGTTCACGGCCACTTCGTGTGCCCTGAACCCCGTCTCCGGCGAGCGAGAGTTCGTGATGGTCTCCGAGGCTCAGGAGATCGAGATGGGCCGGCAGGGGTCCGCCCAGGTGATCGGTGCCATCGGCCTGGTTCCCGATGCGGGCCTCCAGACCTACGTGAACGAGATCGGTCAGGGGATGGCCCGGCAAAGCGAGCGCCCGCAACTCGCCTGGGAGTTTCACGTCCTGGAAGATGCCTCGGTCAATGCCTTCGCCATGCCGGGAGGATACATCTTCGTGACCCGGGGCATGCTGACGCACATGACGAACGAGGCCCAGTTGGCCTCCGTGCTCGGGCATGAGATCGCCCATGTGACCGCTCGACATAGCGTTCAACAGATGAGCCGGCAGCAGCTGGCCTCGCTGGGCCTGGGCCTCGGCTCGGTGCTCTCTCCGACCATCGCGGATTACGGACAGGTAGCGAGCCTGGGGTTGGGGCTTCTCTTTCTGAGCTACAGCCGGAGCCACGAGACCCAGGCGGATCAGCTCGGCTTTCACTACGCGCTGGACCGGGGCTATGACACCCGCGAGATGGGCCACGTGTTCGATATGCTCCGGCGAGACGCCCAGTTGGCCGGAGTCGGCCGCCTTCCGGAATGGCAGTCTTCCCACCCCGATCCCGGAAACCGGATCCAGGACGTACAACGGATGGTGGCCGCATCGCCCGAGGACTTCAACTCCAAGAGGGTCGGCGGCGACGAGTTTCTCCGGCATCTCGACGGTATGGCGTACGGGGAAGACCCCCGGGCCGGATACTTCCGGGGATCCCTCTTCCTCCATCCCGACCTCCAGTTCGTGCTGGCATTTCCGGACGGTTGGGCGACACAGAATGCCGCCGACGCCGTCACGGCCATCAGCCCGAACCGGGATGCGGTGATTCAGCTTCGAGGGGCCCAGGGGAGTGCGGCTGAGGCCTCCCGCCGATTCCTCGGTCAGGACGGACTGCAGGCGGGGGCCTCCTCGACTGGAACGATCCACGGCAACCGTGCAGTGACCGCCGAATTTTCCGCCCAGGGCGGCCAGGGCGAGTCGGTGCGCGGGATCGTGACCTTCATCGAATACGGTGGGGCTACGTGGGGCATCCTCTCCTACTCCGTCGCCGACCGATTTGCATCGTACAGCCCGGCCTTCTCCCGCTCCCGCGACAGCTTCGACCGCCTGACGGATCCTGCTGCTCTGGCCGCTCAGCCGTTGCGCGTCCGGATCGAGCGGGTTCCTCGGGCGATGTCGCTCCAGCAGTTCAACTCGGAGATGCCCTCGAGCATCCCGCTGGCGGAGCTCGCCCTCATCAATGGGCTGGCCGAGACCGCCCAACTGCGCGCCGGCCAGGCCATCAAGCGGGTGACGGGGACGGTGATGACCCGTGCGAACTGAATCCCAGGCCGTGCCGCGCACTGAAGCTCAGGCCGTGCCCCTCCCGGAGCTGGTGGCCGGGGGCGGGACCGGTCGCACCGCGAACAGCCGGTGGAGATCGGTCAGCGACCGGAATGTCCGGCGCCTGAACGTCCTGGTGGCAGCTGTCGGGATCGTGATCACCCTGCCCCTCATGGTCCTGATCGCGCTGGCCGTGAGGCTGACCTCGTCCGGTCCGATCCTCTACTCCCAGGAGCGGGTGGGGCACGACCGTCGGGGTCCGAGACAGGGAAGCCGCAACGGGCAACGGGACCCGGATATCGGTCGACGAGAGAACGATGCGGGCGGCCAGGTCTTCACGATGTACAAGTTCCGCACAATGGCCACCCGCTCGAGCGAAAGCGCGTCCCGGGAGGTCTGGGCGACGCCCGATGATCGCAGGATCACCCCCGTGGGATCGGTGCTCCGCGCCTATCGTCTCGACGAGCTTCCCCAGCTCTTCAACGTCCTTTTCGGCGACATGAACGTGGTGGGCCCCCGCCCCGAGCAGCCGGAGATCTTTCAGGAACTCAGGGACCAGGTGGAAAGCTATCCCCAGCGACAGACCGTGCTTCCGGGGATCACCGGATGGGCCCAGGTCAACCATTCCTACGACCAGTGTCTCGACGACGTGCGCCGAAAGGTCGAGTTCGACCTGGAGTACATCCGCCGGCGATCCCCTGCGGAAGATCTCA
>PWLA01000069.1 GCA_003559555.1 Gemmatimonadota bacterium
ATCTACGTGCCGGACCGCCTCTTGAACCTGGTGGTGGGATGAGCCAGCCGACGCGCCGCCCCGCCCACCGAAGCACCCCCTTGCCCTTCGCACCCTTCAACCTTCCGGCAGCCAAGCCATGTCGCAGAAGCTGATGCAGTCCGACCCCGCCGCCCCTGGCCTCCGCCTTCCGGACCCGGACACCCTCCGACTGGCCATCGACGCCGTTCGGGTCCTCTCCATGGACGCCGTGGAGAAGGCGAACTCCGGGCACCCGGGCACGCCCATGGCGCTGGCGCCGGCGGGCTACCTCCTCTGGCGGCACCACCTTCGCCACAACCCGGCCAACCCCCTCTGGCCCGACCGGGACCGCTTCGTGCTCTCGGTGGGCCACGCCTCCATGCTCATCTACTCGCTCCTCCACCTCACCGGCTACGACCTGCCCCTGGAGGAGATCAAGAACTTCCGCCAGTGGGGAAGCCGAACGGCGGGCCACCCCGAGTTCCACGAGACCCCGGGGGTGGAGACGACGACGGGCCCCCTGGGGCAGGGGGTGGCCAACTCGGTGGGGATGGCGCTGGCCGAGCGCTGGCTGGCCCACCGCTTCAACCGGCCCGGCCACCCGGTGGTGGACCACTACACCTATGCCTTCTGCTCCGACGGCGACCTCATGGAGGGAATCAGCCACGAGGTGGCGGAGATCGCCGGGCACCAGCGGCTGGGCAAGCTGATCTGGGTCTTCGACGACAACGAGATCACCATCGAGGGCTCCACCGACCTGGCCTCGTCCACCAACCAGCTCCGGCGCTTCGAGGGCTACGGCTGGCACGTGCAGCAGGTGGAGGACGGCAACGACCTGGAGGGCCTGGACCGGGCGCTGCGGGCCGCCCGGGCCGAGTCGGACCGCCCGTCGCTCATCGCGCTCCGCACCACCATCGCCTGGGGCAGCCCCAACATGGCCGGAAAGGCGGCGGCCCACGGCGCCCCCCTGGGCGCCGACGAGATCCGGCGGACCAAGGAGAACCTGGGCTACCCCAGCCAGGAGCCCTTCTGGGTGGCCGACGCGGCCCGGGAGGAGTGGGCCCGTGCGATCCCCCGGGGTGAGGCCCTGCAGGCGGACTGGGAGGAGCGATTCCATGCGTACCGGGAGGCTCATCCGGAGCTGGCGGCCGAGTATCGCTCCTTCCTCTCCGGTGAGCTCCCTGAAGGATGGGAGGAACGGGTGCCCGACCTGATGGACCAGGAGAAGGCCGAAGCCACCCGGGCCAGCTCCGGGAAGGTGCTGCAGGGGCTGGCCGCGGGGATCCCGAACCTCATCGGGGGATCGGCCGACCTGGGCCCCTCCAACAAGACGGAGCTGAAGGAGTCGGACTCGCTCATGCCCGAGACGCCGGGAGGGCGGAACCTCCACTTCGGCGTCCGGGAGCACGGGATGGGCGGGATCCTGAACGGGATGGCCCTCCACGGGGGGCTCCGTCCGTACGGCGGCACCTTCCTCATCTTCAGCGACTACATGCGGCCCTCCATGCGGCTGGCCGCCCTCATGGGGGTGCCGGTGACGTACGTCTTCACCCACGACTCCATCGGTCTGGGGGAGGACGGCCCGACCCACCAACCGGTGGAGCACCTGTTGGCCCTCCGGGCGATCCCCAACCTCATGGACCTCCGGCCCGGCGACGCGGCAGAGACGGCCGAGGCGTGGAAGCTGGCGGTGGAGCGAAGCGACGGCCCGGCCTTCCTCTCCCTCACCCGGCAGGGCGTGCCCCCCCTGGACCGTTCCCGGACCCCCGATCCCGCCGGAATCCGGCGAGGCGGCTACGTCTTCCGCGCCGAGTCCGGCGACGAGCCCCAGATGATCCTCCTGGCCTCGGGCTCGGAGCTCCACCTGGCAGTGGAGGCCGCCGAGACCCTGGAGGGCGAGGGCGTACCCACCCGGGTGGTGAGCCTGCCCTCATGGTTCCTCTTCAGCCGGCAGGAGCAGGCGTATCGGGACGAGGTCCTCCCTCCCCAGGTGACGGCCCGGGTGGCCATGGAAGCCGGCACGCCCCTGGGCTGGGAGCGCTGGGTGGGAGACGGAGGCGCAGTGGTGGGGATCGACGGCTTCGGCGCGTCGGCCCCCGGTGCGGTTCTCTTCCGGGAATACGGCATCACCTCCCAGGCGATGGTGGAGCGGGCCCGGGCTCTCCTCTGAGCCCCGGGGGGCGCAAGGAGACCGGGCCGACCGCCGGACCGGAACCCCCCGCTGGGGCAGGCGTACGCTGGCACGGACCGGCCGTCCCTCCCGACCAAACGGTTGCCACGGCGGGAGTTCGTTGACAGATTCGTGTTCTTCAAAATCGAGAGATCCCCTCCCCGACCCGCCCGGAAGGTGGGCCGGCTACGGCGCCCGTTCGTTCGCTCCGGCGCCGCCGCCCCTGGTGCGGGACGCCGGATCCAGGGGCCGTGCTGCAGGACCCTGAACCCACTCGCGGCAAGGAAGGCGATGGCTGACACCGAGAGGCACTCACCACAGACGACCGCTCCGGGCTCCGGCCCGGAAAGCGACCGCTCCGGAGGGCGGTTGGGTCGTACTGTCGCCCTCGTGGTCATCCTCGCCGTCTTCTGGATCGTCCTTTCTGGCCTCTTCGGGCTGACGTACTTCATCTTCATGGCGGTCTCCATCGCCATCGTCCTGGCCATCAATCCCGAGCGACCGTTCGGGCAGCACGATCCCGAGGCCCGCCGGAGCTTCGGCGACCGGCTCCGCTCCAGCGTGGACTTCTTCCGGTACCTGGTCTGGCTCGCCTGGGAGGTCCTGAAGGCCAACGTGGACGTGGCCATCATGATCCTCCACCCCCGGATGCCCATCCGGCCGCAGTTCATGGTCTTCCGGACGACCCTGAAGAACGATGTGGCCCGGGTCCTGGTGGCCAACTCCATGACGCTGACCCCGGGCACCATCACGGTGGACCTGGACGGGGACCGGTACCTGGTTCACGCCATCCATCCGGGATCGGCCGGCGCCGTCACCGGCGGAGGCCTCCAGAACAAGGTGGCTCCCATCTTCGGCGAGGGCGAGGATCCCCCGCCCGACGTGCGCTGGCATACCTCCTACCACGAGATCCACGACTGGCGGATCGACGAGGACGAGAGCCGGGAGGCGGGCACATGAGCGAGATCATCGTCGGCCTGGCCGTCTTCATCTCGCTGCTGATTGCGGCCAGCTTCTACCGGATCTTTGCCGGTCCCACGCTCTACGACCGGCTCCTGGGGGTGGGAGCCATCGGGACCCACGCAGTGCTGCTGCTGGCCCTCTTCGGCTTCATGTTCAGCCGGCTTTCCGGCTTCCTGGACCTGGCCATCACGTATGCCATCTTGAACTTCGTGGGCGTGGTGGCCATCGCCAAGTTCCTGGACCTGGACACCGCCGACCGCCGAGAGGAGGCTGAGGCGGCCGCCGGAATGACCGCAGCGGTGACGCCCGGCGAGTCCGGCCCGGACGGGGAGAAGGGACCATGACGCCCCTGGACTGGATCGCGGTGGTGTTTCTGGCAGGGGGCGCCTTCTTCCTGGTGGTCAGCACGGTGGGGCTCCTGCGCCTGCCAGACTTCTTCAGCCGGGCCCACGCCGTGGGCAAGTCCGAGACGCTGGGCTCCTTCCTCCTCCTGGTGGGGCTGGCGCTGCACCACGGCTTCGTGCTGGAGAGCGGAAAGCTCCTCCTGGTGACCCTCTTCATCGCCGCCACCAACCCCACCGGCATCCACGCCCTCACCCGGGCCGCACTCCGGGCCGGCGAGGACATCTGGGTGCAACCGAAGGATCGTCGGCGGAAGGCCGAGTCATCCGGGGCACCGACGAGTGGGACGCCCCCGGGCGAGGTGGCGGGCGGGACGCCGGGAGGATCCCCATGACCTGGCAGATCGATCTCTGGCTCATGCTGGTCCTGATCATGTTCGCCGTCCTGGCGCTGGAGGTCTCCGACCTCCTGGCGGCGGTGGGCATCCTCACCGGCTACA
>PWLA01000204.1 GCA_003559555.1 Gemmatimonadota bacterium
GGTCCCGAGAAGGGTTGAATGGGGAGTCTGATTCTTCTATCATACGGTTCGGACGAAGCTGCCGCAGGGCGGCTTTTTTTGGAGTGGGGGAGCGGGTGGCCCCCGCTTTTTTTTACTCCGGTATCTGGGGTACGGAGGTCCGGAAACGGGCTTGAACCAGGTGGGAGACAGTACACAGATGGCGAGACCGATTCCTGAAATCGACCGGGAGCTCGAGACCCGGATCGACGCGCTGGGGATGGAGTTGGTCGAGGTGGAATGGGCGGGAAGTGATCGTCGCCCCATCCTCCGGGTTCGGGTGGATTTTCCCGATTCCGAACCAGGAGCCGGGGTGACGGTGAATGATTGCGCTCGGGCGAGCCGGGAGTTGGAGCCGTGGCTGGACGACCACCCGCTCCTGCCGGAAAAGTACACCATCGAGGTGTCGTCGCCGGGGGTGGAGCGCCCGCTCATTCGACGGCGGGATTTCGTACGGTTTGCAGGGGAGGAGGTGGCCATCAAGGGGACCGCGCCTCTGGCCGGCGGAAAGTCCAGCCGGCTCGAGGGTGAACTGGCTGGAGTGGAGGACGGGCCGGAAGACGAGGAGTACACGGTGAGGATCCGGAGGAAGGGAGGCGATGTGGTCGCCATCCCCCGGACCCAGATCGTGCGTGCACAACTGGTCTTTCGGTGGAAGGAGTGAGCGATGCGCCTCCGGGCATGGGTGCAGTGAGTGGGGGACCGCGAGTGGAGTGTGGTTGCCCCCGAACCGCTCATCCCGGGGCGATCGGGGTATGTAATCTGAGAGACAGTGACTAGAGGCAGTGACTGGGGACACTAAGTAAAGATGTCGGAGTGGGGTCGGACCCTGAAATCCAAGGGCGACCCCGACTTCCGGTGAATGTCCGCGGGCCCGTACGGCCTGCGACAACCGGGAGGCTCCCGCTTGGTGGGGGTTTCCCCCACCGGAGCTGAGACCTGTAACGAGGTGAACATGGCCAACGCCGGACAGATTGTCGCCGCGATTCGAGACATGGCGGCCACAAAAAGCCTCTCCCACGAGGAGATGAATGAGCTGATTCGGGACGGAATCACCGCCGGACTGGCTCGGATCTTCGGACCCAACGTCCGGGCCGAGATCCACATCGACGACAGTGGCGAGATCGAGATCATCGTGCTCAAGCGCGTTGTGGAAGAGGTGGAGGATCCCTCTGCTGAGATCTCTCTGGAGAAGGCCCGCTGGGACGACCCCTCCTTCGAGGTGGGGGATGTGATGGAGATTCCGGTGGAGTTCTCCGAGTTCGGCCGGAATGCGGTGATGGCCACCAAGCAGCGGATCGTGCAAAGGGTCCGTGAAGGGGAGCGGGACAAGATCCGTGAGGAGTTCTCCCATCGTGTGGGAGAGCTGCTCTCCGGTGAGGTGCAGCAGGTGGAGCGGGGCAAGATCGTGGTGATGATGAACCGGGCGAAGGATGCCGAGGCGATCATCCCCTGGAAGGATCAGAACCCGCGCGAACGCTTTCGCCAGGGCGACCCCATTCGAGCCGTCCTGAAGAAGGTGGACGAGACCCCGAAGGGACCGCGGCTCATCCTGTCCCGGGCCGACCCACTCTTCGTGGAAGCCCTGTTCAAGCTCGAGGTGCCCGAAGTCTACCAGGGCATCGTGGAGATTCGGGAGCGAGCCCGGGAGGTGGGAGGACGGACCAAGATCGCCGTCTCCTCGAAAGACGAGTCCATCGACCCGGTGGGTGCCTGCGTGGGGCTGAAGGGCTCCCGGGTGCAGGCCGTGGTGTCGGAGCTGGGGGGCGAGCGGATCGACATCGTTCCGTGGCACCCGGACCCTGAGATCTTCGCCCGTCGCGCTCTGGCGCCGGCCCGGGTCTCCAAGGTGATGTCCGACCCCGAGCGCCAGGTGATCACGGCCGTCGTGGACGAAGATCAGCTCTCCCTGGCCATCGGGCGCAATGGCCAGAACGTGCGGTTGGCCTCCCAGCTCATCGGCTGGCAGATCGACCTGTACGGGTCCAGGGAATGGTTGGAGAAGGGCGCCTCGGCGGAACTCTTCGGTGAGCCGGAGGACGACAGCCTCGAGACCGCCAACTTCTCCCTCTCGGAGCTGGATCTCTCGCTGGGGGCTCTGGCGGCGCTGAAGGGCGCTGGGTATAGTACATTTCTCGATATCATCGACCTTGAGCGAAGCGATTTCGAGAAGATCGAGGGGTTGGGTGAAGACGCGGTAGACGAGCTCGTTCGGATCATCGACGAGCTCACCGTGGAGGTCGAGGCCGAGGAGGCCGAGGCCGTGGAAGGCGACGTTGCCGAAGACGCTGATGCCGAGGCTCCTGAGGCTGCCGACGACGAAGGGGCTGCCGGAGCGGACGAAGCCGACGCGGCCACGGAGGCCGAAGCAGCGGCCGAAGAGGACGAGGAGCCAGAGGCGGAAGAAGAAGCCGAGGCGGCTGATACGGAAGAGGAGCCCGTGTCGGCCGAGGAGGCAGTCGAGACGGACGAAGTCGAAGAGGAGGATGCCGCCGCTCCGGTGACTGCGGGATCCTCGTCCGGCGAGGACGAGGAGGAGGATGGGAACGGAACGTCCCGTTCCTGACCAGGAGGTCCGGGGGTTCCTGGGGCTGGCCCATCGGGCCGGCGCCGCGATCCCGGGTGTCGAGGCGGTTCGTCAGGCCCTGCGCGCTGGCGACGCCTGTCTCGTGATTCTGGCCGGCGACGCCGCAGCGGGCCAGTTGAAGAAGGTGATGGCGCTCCTGGAGCATCGGGATGTGCCACTGCGGTGGATGGACCGTCGAGACACGTTGGGCTCGGCCCTGGGCCGGGACGCGCTGTCGGCCGTGGCCATCACAAATGAATCGTTTGCAGAACAGCTTCTGAGCCGCCTTCCGGCCCGGACCCTTAGGGGAACGGGGTTGGACCAGGGTGGTCGGGGGCCCAAGGAGGAATCCAGTACTGATGCAGGTCGCTGAACTAGCCAAGGACCTAAAGGTCTCCACTGAGGCCATGCTTTCTCTTCTCCGGGCCATGGGGATTCCCGTGGCCGATGAGGAGGCGCAGGTCAAGGATGCCGACGTCGCCCGGGTTCTTGCCCGGGTCGAACGGGAGCGGCGTTCCGGTAAGAAGGATGCCTCCGAGGCGGTGGAAGCCGCCATCGAAGAATCCCAGTCCACCCGCCGTCGCCGCCGCCGCCGTCGTCGCTCGCCGGATCCCGACACCACCGCCGCCGAGGATGAGGAAGAAGCCGAGGCGGCAGAAGAAGTCGAGGCGGCGGAGGAAGTCGCAGTCGCAGAGGCGGCCGACACCGAGGACGGTGCCGACGCCGAACCGGAGTCCGGGGACGAGCAGGCCGAACCCAGGGTCGAAGTGACCGTGGCCGAGGAGGACGAGGTCGAGGCCGCTCCCATGGCCGACACGTCCCCCACCGCCGATGCGGAGGGCGGCGAAGAGGCGGCTGAGGTGGTCACCGACACCCCCGCGACCGAGGACGACACCGAGGTTGACGACGAGCCCGCCGAGACCGTTGCCGAAGCGGATGCCGACGAGCCCTCCGACGAGAAGGATGACGAGCCGGATCGGGCGGAGGCGGAAGATGTCTCCGCCGAAGGTGACGACGAATCCACTGGCGAGCGTCCCCGACGGCGGCTGAAGCTTCCCTCGGACATGGCGGGCAAGGACCAGCCCAAGTCCCAGCGCAAGCCCGCCGCCGCGTCGCGGGGCGCAAAGAAGAAGGATTCGGCTTCGGCCGCCAAGCCCGTGCCGGCGGCCAGCGCCGGTCCGGGGGGGCAGGTGCGGATCCAGGCTGACGGATACACCCCGGGCGGGCGCCGGAAGGGCAAGAAGAAGGGAAAGCGGCGACAGCGCGTGGACCAGGACGCGGTTCAGGACAACATCCAGCGGGTCATGGCCGAGCTCAAGGGCGGCGGCAAGAAGCGCCGCCGCAAGAGCTCCTCCCGGCCCAGCAAGGAAGAGCAGGAGGCCCAGGAAGAGGAGGTCCGTCAACAAGAAGAGGAGGAGGCCAAGACCGTCCGAGTCAACGAGTTCCTGACGGTGGCCGAGCTTTCCGAGCTCATCGACGTACCGTCCACGGATCTGGTGAGCGCCGCCTTCAAGAACCTCGGGCTGATGGTGACCATCAATCAGCGCCTGGACTTCGACCAGATCGAGTTGCTCCTGGAGGAGTTCAACTTCAACGCCGTGCGCGAGGAAGAGTACACGGGCGCCGACGAGGTCGAGGAAGAAGAGGAGGTCGAGGATCCGGAGTTGCTGGAGGCCCGGCCCCCAGTGGTCACCATCATGGGGCACGTGGACCACGGAAAGACCCTTCTGTTGGACTCCATCCGGAAGACCAATGTGGTGGCCGGCGAGTCCGGCGGGATCACCCAGCACATCGGTGCCTACCACGTGGAGCTGGATGACGGCCGTTCCATCGCCTTCCTGGACACGCCGGGACACGCTGCCTTCACGGCCATGCGGGCCCGAGGCGCCGACGTGACCGACATCGTGGTGCTGGTGGTGGCAGCCGATGACTCCATCATGCCCCAGACCATTGAGGCGATCTCCCACGCGAAGAACGCGGGCGTGCCCATTGTGGTGGCCATCAACAAGATGGACCTGCCCGCCGCCGACCCCATGAAGGTCAAGCAGGAACTCCTTCAGCATGAGGTCACCGTCGAGGAATTCGGTGGCGACGTGCTGGTGGCCGAGATGTCGGCCAAGACCGGTGAGGGCATGGACGACCTGCTGGAGAAGATTCTCCTGCAGGCCGAGATCCTGGAGTTGAAGGCCAATCCGGATCGGGAAGCCCAGGGCGCGGTCATCGAGTCCAAGTTGGACGTGGGGAAGGGAGCCGTGGTCACGGTGCTCGTGCAGAAGGGCACGCTGCGAGTCGGCGATGCCTTCATCTGCGGAAAGTTCGACGGGAAGGTCCGGGCCATGCTGGACGAACGGGGGAACCCGGTGGAGGAGGCCCCTCCCGGCCGACCGGTCCAGATCCTGGGAGCGGGAGGCGTTCCGCAGGCAGGAGACACGCTGCAGGTCATGGACGCGGATCGGGCGGCGGAGATCGGTCGCACCCGCCAGCGGCTGGAGCGGGAAAAGCAGCTGCGAATCAAGGACCGGGGTCTCAAGCTGGGCGACTTCGCCCACTTCCTGGCCGAAGGCGAGGTGAGCTCGTTGCCCGTCATCGTGAAGGCCGACGTGGATGGCTCGGTGCAGGCGGTGGCCGACTCGCTGGAGCAGCTCTCCACCGACGAGGTGAGGGTAGAGATCGTGCACCGGGGCGTCGGGAGCATCAACGAGTCCGACGTGCTCCTGGCCGAGACGGCCGGGGCGGTGATCATCGGGTTCCGGATCCGGCCCGACACCAACGCACGCCAGCTCGCTGAGAAGAGCGGTGTGGACATCCGGACGTACGACGTGATCTACGAGGCGGTGGACGAGGTCCGACAGGCCATGGAAGGCATGCTGTCGCCCGAGGAACGGGAGACCGTGCTGGGCACCGCCGAGGTTCGGGAGATCTTCAAGATCTCCCGGGTTGGAACCATTGCCGGTTGCTACGTCACCGACGGGATCATCGATCGCAAAGGCGAGGTCCGCCTGATCCGGGACGGGTCGGTGGTCTACACCGGCGAGATCGAGTCCCTCAAGCGGTTCAAAGATGACGTCAAAGAAGTTCGGGAGGGATTCGAATGCGGAATCGGCATCGCCAACTTCAACGACATCAAGGTGGGCGACCTCATCGAGTGCTTCCAGGTGGAGGAGTTCGCCCGGAGTCTGGCGGCCTCCAGCACCTCGGCCCAGGATTGACGTCGCTTCCTGCCAGCGTTGGATGACCCGTGCCCAGCACCGTCGTGGTCCTCACCTGGGAGTTTTCCCTTCCGGGATGCCGGTCGCTGAAGGAGAAGCGCATGATCGTCCGTTCCGTCCGGGATCGGATGCGGCAGCGCTTCAACCTCTCGGTGGCCGAGACCGATCATCAGGATGTGCATGACCGGGCTCAGATCACCGCGGCAGTGGTGACCTCGGATGGACGGTTGGCCGAGTCCCTCACCGATCGGGTGGATGACTTCGTGGCCGAAGATGGCCGGATGGTGATCCTCTCCTTCCATCGGGAGCAGGTCTGAGGGAAGGGGACCAGCCGGACCGAGCCTTCTCGGGGCCCTCTGTAGTTTCCCGGGCCCGTCCCACTCCACAGAAGGAAGGAGCCATGAGCGATAGACGAGCGGCCCGCCTGAACGAGCAGTTCAAGCGGGAGATTTCCGATATCCTGAGACGGGAGACCCGCGATCCCCGCATCGGTGCACCGACGGTGACGGGCGTCGACGCCACCCCCGATCTCTGGTCGGCCCGGGTGTACGTTCGCCCTGGGCCGGAGCGGGAGGGAGAGGAGGCCGACCAGCAACTCCTGGACGGGCTGGAGGCGGCGACGCCCTTCGTCCGGAGGGAGCTGGGACAACGCCTGACGCTGCGGCGGGTCCCCGAGCTCCGCTTCGAACTGGATCGGACTCTGGAGAAGGCCATGCGAATCGAGGCCCTCCTGAGAGAGGTTCTGCCCTCTGACGACGCCGGGGAGGCCCAGGTGTCCGAGTCGTCCGAAGATGACGGCGAGGGACCGGAAGGGTCGGACTCGGCCCGAGAAGCCAGGACTTCCGGAGACCCACGGGAGTGAAGTTGCCCGAAGACGGGGACGGGCTCCTGCCCCTGGTGAAGCCGGAGGGGCCCACCTCCCACGCCATGGTGGCCACTGCCCGACGGGCGCTGGGCACCCGACGGATCGGGCACACGGGCACCCTGGATCCCTTCGCCTCGGGCCTCCTCCTGCTCTGCGTGAATCGGGCCACCCGTCTGGCGGAGTACCTGGACGGACTCCCCAAGGAGTACGAGGCGGTGGCGCGCCTCGGCCAGGTGACCGCCACCCTGGATACCGAGGGGCCGGTGGTTCGAGAGAGCGAGTCGTGGAGGACGTTGGAGAAGGATCGTCTCCGCCAGGCCATGGCTGACCTCGTCGGTCCCGGCCAGCAGAGGCCACCGGCCTTCTCGGCCAAGAAGGTGGGGGGCGAGGCCGCCTACCTGAAGGCCCGCCGAGGCGAGACGGTGGAGCTGGCCCCGGTGCCGGTGGAGATCCACGAGTTGGAGGTCCTGGAGCTGGACCTTCCCCACCTTCGATTTCGAGTCCTGGTGTCCACCGGTACCTACATTCGCGCGTTGGCCCGGGATCTGGGGGAGACCCTGGGGGTGGGCGCACACCTGGCCGCGCTTCGGAGGACGGCCATCGGACCCTTTCGGGTCGGCCAGGGGCTGACCCCGGAGCAACTGGCCGATGAGGCGGCTGTCGCCTCGGCATGGATCTCGCCCCTGGAGGCGTTGGCGCACCTCTGCCGGGTCGAGGTGGCGCCTGAGGAGGCGGCCCGACTCGAGTCCGGCCAGAGCCTCCCGTTCGATGCCAGGTGGGCGGGAGGAGTCGGAGTGGAGGGGGAACCCCTGGCCGTGGCCTGCCAGGATCGGTTCCTGGCGGTGGCCACGCTGCACAAGGGCCGCCTGCGGCCTCGAAAGGTCTTCCCCCGTGGGTGAACGGGTCGTCCTGGGCGCCCGGGGGATTCCGGACGACGGACGGGGAACCGTGGTCACGGTGGGGACCTTCGACGGCGTTCACCGGGGGCACTGGGAGGTCCTGCGGGAGATTGGCCGAAGAGCGGCGGCAACGGATCGCCGAGCGGTCCTGGTCACCTTTGATCCCCACCCGCTTCGGATCGTGAAACCGGAGATCGCGCCGGCTCTTCTGACCACGCCCGACGAGAAGAAGGAGATCCTGGCGGAAAGCGGCCTGGACTATGCGGTGTTTCTTCGATTTACGCCGGCCCTCTCCCGGTATTCGCCGGAGCGGTTCGTGCGGGAGATCCTGGTGGGTCGGATGGAGGTGCAGGAATTGGTGATCGGATACGATCATGGTTTCGGCAAAGACCGGTCCGGGGATGCCGATACCCTGCAGCGGCTCGGCGCCGAGCTCGGATTCGCCGTCGATGTGGTGGACCCGGTGCCCCTGGACGGCGGTCCCGTCTCGAGCACCCGGATCCGGAAAGCGGTGGCCGCGGGGCGGATGGACGAGGCCCGGCGAGGCCTGGGTCGTCCGTATTCCCTCCGGGGGGTGGTGGTCCGGGGCGATGGTCGGGGACGTGGCCTGGGATTTCCCACGGCCAACCTGCAGGTGGCCAGTTCCGACAAGCTGCTTCCCCCTGCGGGCATCTACGCCGTGCGGGGCCTGCTCCGCCAGGGAATCCTTCCCGGCGCGCTGCACCTGGGGCCGAGACCCACCTTCCGCGGATCCGACCCCAGCGTCGAACTTCACCTGATCGACTTCGATGACGACATCTACGGAGAGGAGGTTCGGGTGGACTTCGTGGAGTACCTCCGCCCGGTGGAGCCCTTTGACTCCGTGGAGGGGCTGGTGGAGCAGATGCGGGCCGATGTGGCCCGATCGAGGGAGGTTCTGGCGGCCGACAGGCGGCCATGAGTGGGGCGCTTCGTCCGCCGGCGGGCCGTTCGGGGAGCAGGGTGAGGCCAGGCACCTCCCGCCTCCGTTTCGAGGGCGGTCATGCAGGACGATGGACCTTGTTGTCACAAGCAGGCACTGATACCTTACAAGGCTGACCTGGTAGTGGGACCCAACGCACGACCGTACGGAACAGCACCGTTCAGTCGGCTTCCCCTGCAGCGTATGACTCTTGCGGAGGCTACGAAAGCTACATGCCCGAAACCAAGCAGGACATCATAGAGAAGTACCAGTTACACGAAAACGACCGGGGGAGCGCCCCGGTTCAGGTGGCCCTCCTCACCCAGCGGATCAACGATCTCCGCTCCCACTTCGAGGACCACAAGGCCGACCACCACAGTCGCCGCGGGCTTCTGAGGATGGTGGGGCGCCGTCGGCGCCTTCTGGAATATCTCAAACGAACAGATCTGGAGCGGTACCGGGAACTGATTCAGGACCTGGGGCTCCGGAGGTAGGACCCACGACACGGCGGACCGGAATATTCCGGCCGCCGTGTCGTGCTTTCGTGCTCAATGACCGGTGACGGTCGGCCTGACCTTCTGGCTGTCCCGCCCTCGGCCCCATCGAAAGGGGTCCCGCGGCGGCGCAGCGGTCGCACCGGCCCCGGATCTGCAGAGCACGGATCAAACCGAAGCGGGCTGCGCGGCGGGAGAATCCCCCCGCCATGCCCAGACGAACCTCTGCAGTGAAATGGAAACGACGACGATGATTCATCGAGTAGAACGACAGTTCGCGGGACGGACCCTGACTCTGGAAACCGGTCGAATGGCCAAGCTGGCCCACGGCTCCTGTCTCGTCCAGTTTGGCGAGACCGTGGTCCTGTGCACCGCCACCGCGCGGGACCGACCCACCCACCTTCCCTTCTTCCCACTGACGGTGGAGTATCGGGAGAAGTCCTACGCCGCCGGCAAGATCCCCGGTGGGTTCTTCAAGCGGGAGGGCCGCCCCGGCGAGAAGGAGATTCTTTCGGCCCGGCAGATCGACCGGCCCATCCGGCCCCTCTTCCCCGAGGGGTTCATGAACGAGACCCAGGTGGTCTGCAGCATTCTTTCGGCAGATCAGGAGAATGATGCCGACGTGCTGGGGCTCCTGGGCGGTTCGGTGGCGCTGAACATGTCCAAGATCCCGTTCGACACCCTCGTGGCCGCCGTGCGTATCGGTCGGGTTCGGGACAACTGGATCCTGAACCCCACCTTCCAGCAGCTCGAGTACTCCGATGTGGACATCGTGGTGGCCGGGTCCGCCGACGCCATCCTGATGGTCGAGGGCGGCGCGGTCGAGGTCCCCGAGTCCGAGATCCTCGAGGGGCTGGAAGTGGCCCACAAGGGCATCAAGCAGCTCGTGGAGATCCAGGAGGAGCTGGTGGAGGGACTGCGCCAGCCCACCATGGAATGGAAGTCGCAGAGCCCGGACGATGACCTGCAGGCGAAGGTGGAGAAGATGGTTCGGCCCCGGATCGAGGAGGCCATGTCCATCGCCGAGAAGCAGCAGCGGAACCAGGCGCTGAGCACGGTCCGCGAGGACGTGACCGACAGTCTGGAGGAGGAGCTGGCCCCTGAGGAGTTCGAGTCCGCCGAGGATCAGATCGGCGACATCCTCCGGGGCGTGGAGAAGGAGGCCATGCGGGAGCTCATCCTCTCCGAAGGTGCGCGCCCGGACGGCCGCGAGCTGGACACTGTCCGTGACATCTCCTGCGAGGTGGGCGTGCTTCCCCGGACCCATGGCTCGGCTCTCTTCACCCGAGGCCAGACCCAGGCGCTGGCAGTCGCCACGCTGGGCACCTCCCGGGACGAGCAGCGGATCGACTCCATCGACGTCCGGGAAGAGGTGAGCAAGTCGTTCATGCTCCACTACAACTTCCCGCCCTTCTGCACCGGGGAGGCCAAGCCCTTCCGGGGCACCTCCCGCCGTGAGGTGGGACACGGAGTGCTGGCCGAGCGGGCCATTCAGCCCCTCCTGCCGGCCTACGACGACTTCCCCTACACCATCCGCGTGGTGAGCGACGTGCTGGAGTCCAACGGCTCGTCCTCCATGGCCTCCGTGTGCGGCACCTCCATGGCACTGATGGCTGCAGGGGTGCCCGTCTCCGCCTCCTGCGCCGGGATCGCCATGGGGCTGATCACCGACGGGGAGCGCGTGGCGGTCCTCACCGACATCCTGGGCATGGAAGACGCGCTGGGCGACATGGACTTCAAGATCGCCGGCACCCGCAAGGGCGTGACTTCCATCCAGATGGACATCAAGGTGGCGGGCCTCAGCCGTGAGATCATGGAAGACGCCATGACCCGGGCCACCCGGGCCCGGAACCATATTCTGGACATCATGGACGAGACCATCGCCGAGCCCCGCGAGGAACTCTCGCCCCACGCCCCCCGGATCACGACGATGCAGGTGAACCCAGAGAAGCTGGGTGAGATCATCGGACCCAAGGGGAAGACGATCCGGGCCATCCAGGACGAGAGCGGCGCCACCATCGAGGTGGACGACTCCGGACTGGTCAAGATCGCTTCCGTCTCGGGCGAAGGCGCCGATCGGGCCCGGGAGATGATCGAGGCCATCGTGCAGGAGCCGGAAGTCGGCCGGGTCTACGAGGGACCGGTCAAGAACGTGACCAGCTTCGGGGCCTTCATCGAGATCCTTCCCGGAGTGGAAGGGCTCTGCCACATTTCCGAGCTCGAGGATGGCCGTGTGGAGAAGACCGAGGACGTCCTGCAGCGTGGGATGATCACCCGGGTCAAGCTCCTGGCCATCGACGAGAAGGGTCGCCTGCGGCTCTCCCGTCGGGCTGCCGTGGAGGAAGAAGGGGAGCAGGTCGCGGAGGTGGAGGCCGCCAGCCGCTGATGTCCCACGGCTTCGAGCGGGGACGCCGGGACGGGGGGGAGCAATCCCCCGTTCCGGCGTTTTCCAGTTCAGGGATGAACCACCACGCGGCGGACGACGCCGGTTCCCGCGCTCCTGAACCGGCCAACGGCCCCGGAGGGGGCCGGATGCGGGAGTCCACTACGCCCGAAGGGGTTCGTATTCTCTCGGAGTACATTCCCGGTGTCCGTTCGGTCTCGGCGGGCATCTGGGTACGTCAGGGTTCGGCCCACGAGCCCGGAGAACTCACCGGCGCCAGCCATCTTCTGGAGCACCTGGTCTTCAAAGGCACCGAAACCCGGGGACCCCGGGAGATCGCCCTGGCGTTGGAGCGGGTGGGGGGCACCCTGGACGCCTTCACCTCCCGGGAGCACACCTCCTATCAGGCCCGCATCCTCTCGGAGCACCTGCCGGAGGCGCTGGACGTTCTGGCCGATCTGGTCCGGAACCCCCTTCTTCGGGCCGAGGACCTGGAGCTGGAGCGGCAGGTCGTCCTGGAGGAGATCGCCACGGTGCTGGACACTCCCGACGACCTCATCTTCGAGCTGCATGGCAGTGATCTCTGGGGCGGGCACCCCTACGGCCGATCCATTCTGGGCAGTAGGGAGTCCGTCTCCTCCATGGGGGTCGAGGAGCTTCGAACGCTCCACCGGGAGTCCTACCTCCAGGGCGACCTCATCGTGGCTGCGGCCGGCCACCTGGATCACGACCTGCTCGTGGAGATGGTTCAGGAGCGCTTCCAGGGCATGGGTGGCGGAACGATGGCGTCCATTCCGACCCATCCGGGTCCGCCCGGAGCCCGGGAGTCCCACGTGCACCGAGACTCGGCTCAGACCCACATGGTGGTGGGCACCCGGACGCCTCCCCGGAGCGATCCCCTGCGCTTCCCCCTGGTGCTGCTCTCCTCGGCCTTCGGCGGCGGGATGAGCTCTCGGCTCTTCCAGCGCATTCGCGAGGAACTGGCTCTGGCCTATACGGTCTTTTCGTTCCAGTCGTTCTATTCCCGGGCCGGGATCAGCGGGGTGTACGTGGGAACCCGGCCCGGTGCGGCGGATCGAGCCCTGGAGGCCATCCTGGAGGAGTACCGGAAGTTGAGCCGGGAGGGGCTGGACCGGCAGAGCCTTCAGGAAGTGAAGGACCAGGTGAAGGGCCAGGTCATGCTGTCGCTGGAGTCCACCTCATCGCGGCTCTACCGGCTGGCGGGGTTCGCCCTCTACGATCAGCCCTACCGGACGCTGGACGAACTCCTGGAGCTCCTGGAGGGGGTGACCCTGGAGGAGGTGGCCGAGGCTGCCGCCACCTACTTCGATCCCGATGCTCAGGTCGTGACGCGGCTGGGCCCGGGATCGGCCGCCGCGGGTTGACGCAGAGCTCCGAAACGTCACATTTGGCGGCGGTGGCGGGCGGGATGCAGGAGTGTATACAGACTGCTACAGTCTTCGAGGGGCGGCTCCCCAGGGCGCCGTTTCCATGGTTTCACAGGAACAGGATCCCGGGAGGGAGGAGGCGGCCATGCTGATCGGCGTACCGAGGGAGATCAAGACGAATGAATACCGGGTGGCCCTCGTTCCCTCCGGGGCCGAGGCCCTGGTCCGGGACGGTCATCGAGTGCTCCTGGAGGCAGGTGCCGGTGAGGGGAGCGGTTTCTCCGATGAGCTGTACCGGAAGGCCGGTGCCGAGATCGTGGACACCGCCGAGGAGGTCTGGGCCCGGGCCGAGATGATCATCAAGGTGAAGGAGCCCATCGAGCCGGAGTGGCCGCACATCCGGGAGGACCAGCTTCTCTTCACCTACTTCCACTTCGCGGCCTCAGAGCCACTGACCCGGGCCCTCATGGATTCCGGGTCCATAGCCATCGCCTACGAGACCGTCCAACTGGACAACGGCGAATTGCCTCTCCTTACGCCCATGTCCGAGGTGGCGGGCCGGTTGTCCATTCTCGAAGGCGCCAAGTACCTGGAGCGCTTCTACGGGGGCCGGGGCCTCCTTCTGGGGGGCGTTCCCGGTGTGCTCCCGGCCGAGGTGGTGATCCTGGGAGGGGGGGTCGTGGGGACCAACGCCGCCAAGATGGCTGCCGGCTTCGGGGCCCGGGTTACGATCATGGACATCTCGCTTCCCCGCCTGCGATACCTTTCCGATGTCATGCCGGCCAACGTCGAGCTCATGTACTCGAATCGGTACAACATCCGGGAGCAGATCGCCCGGGCCGACGTCCTCATCGGAGGGGTCCTGATCCCCGGAAAGAAGGCGCCTTCGTTGGTGACGCGGGAGGACCTCAGCCTCATGCGTCCGGGGTCGGTCATCGTGGACGTGGCAGTGGACCAGGGAGGCTGCGTCGAAACCATCCATCCCACCACTCACGAGGATCCCATCTACGTGGTCGATGACGTGATCCACTACGCCGTGGCCAATATGCCCGGCGCGGTGGCGCGGACGAGCACCCTGGCCCTCACCAACGCCACCCTCCCTTACGTCAGGACCCTGGCCGAGAAGGGATGGGAGGCGGCCTGCCGTGAGGATCAGGCCCTGAAGCTGGGGGTGAACGTCGTGGGCGGGCAGGTCACCTACGAGGGCGTAGCCGAGGCCTTCGACCTGGGGCTGTCGGACGTGGACTCGGTCCTGGCGGGGCGCTGACTCCGTGCCGCACACGGGAGAAGCCGCTCCATCGCTCCGGGTCCGGTTCCGTCGGTTGGAGACGAATCCGGATCTCCCTCTCCCTTCGAGGGCCACGTCGGGCGCGGCCGGCTACGACGTGCGCTGCGCCGAGGACAGCTTCGAGCTGGCGCCGGACGAAACCCGAGCCGTGGCCACCGGGCTCGTCATGGAGCTTCCGGCGCAGGTGGAGTGTCAGGTACGTCCCCGATCGGGCCTGGCCTTTCGCAAGGGACTCATCGTGCCCAACGCCCCCGGTACCATCGATCCGGACTACCGGGGGGAACTGAAGGTCCTCCTGCGAAATCTTTCCGGGACGCCCGTGCGCATCGCCCGGGGCGACCGGATCGCCCAGCTTGTTTTCGCCCGGTTCGAGACCCCGGAAGTGGTGGAAGCGTCGGAGCTCGAGAGCACCGACAGAGCGGAGGGGGGCTTCGGCAGCACCGGCCGAGCTTGACCCGGATCGGGCCGGTGTCCACGAAGCGAGGGACCCGGCGTCCGCTGCGGGATCGGGAACGCGTCTTGCAAAGGACCCGCGGGGTCTTTACAATCCGGGGCGCCCGGACGAACCGTAGGACTGCCCGGGCTGTTCTCAGGATTCACAGATCCGGCCCACCAACCGACCTCCACGGGCTCCAGCATTGGCCTCGTTCTCCAAGTGGTTCAGCTCAGGTTCCCTGATTCCCGTCAATGACATCGCCGTGGATCTCGGCACGGCGAATACCCTCGTCTACGTGAAGGGCGAGGGAATCGTCCTGAACGAGCCCTCGGTGGTCGCCGTTGAGAAGGGGTCCAGGAAGATCCTCGGCATCGGCCTCGAGGCCAAGCGCATGTTGGGCCGAACGCCGGAGAACATCGAGGCGGTGCGGCCCCTCAAGGACGGGGTCATCGCCGACGTGGACGTGACGGAGATGATGCTCCGGCACTTTCTCAAGCAGGTGACGTCCAAGCGGATCTTCCGGATCAAGCCCCGGGTGGTGGTGGGGGTGCCGTCGGGGATCACCGA
>PWLA01000358.1 GCA_003559555.1 Gemmatimonadota bacterium
ATGGGCGAGCTCTGCTTGCCCATCAGCGCCGACGAACGTAACTCCAACCCCAACATCGACCCCTGAGTCGAGCTGTTGGGCGCTGACGACTGCCGGACGGGGAGGGGGGCCGCGCGCCCTTCTCCCCGTCCGTGCGTTTGGTAGACCTATCGACGCTCCAGGATCAGGACGTGCTCCCGGTCCCACGGGACGATGGAGCGAGCGAGGTGGGCGCCGGTCTCCGGGTCCACTCGCATCCCGACGCCTCCCCCGTTCACCACCTCCGGGACCAGGGGGAAGATCTCGTCCAGCTCGGTGGTCCACACGGGGGTTCCACCGGCCTCCAGGAGCTGGATTCGCGGGTTCATGATCCCCACTTCGAGGATCCGTCCCCGTTCCGGCTCGCAGTGGAGGCGGACGGCGGCCAGGTCCTCCATGGCGATAGCGCGGAGAGCCCCCTCGAGTCCCTCGGCCTCCCCGTCCTCCACCCGGAACGCTGAAATCCGGGCGTTTGCCGGATCCAGGGCAAGCAGTTCGCCGTCGGACGTCCAGGTGAGGGCGTAGGGACGGGCCAGCTCACCTGGACCCGCTCCCTGGCCGGCCACCTCGCCGACAAAATCGCCTGCGGCGTCGAAGATGGAGATTCTGGGGGTCTGTCGGTCCAGGACGGCGAAGACCCCTCCGGGCCCGGAGGCCACCTCCCAGATGGCGCCGAAGACCTCCCGGTCATCCCCGTCCATGATCCCGACCGTGGCCACGGTGTCGAAGGTGACGTGGTCCAACCCCATGGCTCCAGCGGCGGCCGGCGCGTCGCTTCCGCATCCGGCCAGGGCCAGGCAGGCCAGGCCCACCCGGGCCAGACCCATGGGCGGTCGAGCCAGGGTGAAGGGAGAGGTGACCGGGAACGGACGCTCTGTGAACATGCCCGAAGTATGCCCGCGCTCCGGGAAGGGGGGCAAGGCCAGTCGCCCCTGCTGGGTCGCCCGTGGTCGTCCCCGCCACCGACTCTGGCGGTGGACCTATCTGGCGGCCTGAAGGTAGCCACTCTGCCGCCGGAGGGCCGATCCCGCACCCGAGTCGCTCCAGTCCCGTCCTCCGAGCTATCGTTCAACCTGCGGAGCTGGCCCCATGCGAATCCTGGTCACCGGCGCCACCGGCTACATTGGTGGGCGGCTCGTCCCCCGTCTCCTGGAGGAGGGGCACGAGCTTCGGGTCCTGGCCCGGGACCCCCGGCGGCTCCGGGGCCGGGAGTGGGCCGAGCGAGTGGAGGTGGTGCAGGCCGACCTCATGGATCCGGCCTCGCTGGAGGGGTGCGCCCGGGGAATGGATGCGGCCTACTATCTGGTCCATGCCATGGGGGCTGGAGGGGACTTCGCCCAGCGGGATCGGGAGGCCGCCGGCAACTTCTGTGAGGCCGCCCGGGGCCTCCCACTCCTGGTGTATCTGGGAGGCATCTTGCCCGAAACGGAGGGAGACGACGAGACCCTCTCGCGCCACCTGAGCAGTCGAGCCGAGGTGGGTCGGATTCTCCGAGACAGTCTTCCCACCACCGAACTCAGGGCCGGACCCATCATCGGTTCCGGCTCCGCTTCCTTCGAGATGGTGCGGTACCTGACGGAACGCCTTCCGGCCATGGTGGCGCCCCGCTGGATCCTGAATCGGGTTCGGCCCATCGCCATTCGGGACATCCTGACCTATCTGGTGGCTGCGATGGAGCGTGGGGATGCCCTGGGTGTGGTGGAGGTGGGTACCGAACCGTTGACCTTCCGGGAGATGATGCAGGTATACGCCGAGGTGCGGGGACTGAGGCGTCTCATCGTTCCGGTGCCGGTTCTGACCCCGTACCTGGCCGGACTCTGGGTCGGTCTTGTCACCCCCATCCCCAACAGCATCGCGCTTCCCCTGGTCATGGGGGTGGTCCAGCCCGTGGTGGGAGACGTTCGCCGGGCCCGGGAGCTCTTTCCGACCATCAACCCCATATCGTATCACGAAGCGGTGGAGCTTGCCCTCGAGCGCATCCAGACCGGAGATGTGCCCACTCGTTGGAGCGGGGCTCTCCGAGACGGGAGCACCTTCGAATACGAGGATCGGGAAGGGATCGTACGGGAGATCCGTTCTCGTCACGTGGAAGCCTCGCCGGAGGCCGTCTTTCGGGCCTTCACTTCTCTGGGCGGTCAGCGTGGCTGGCTGGTGTGGAACTGGGGATGGGCCCTTCGGGGGTTGGTCGACCAGATGGTGGGAGGGCCCGGCGTACGAAGAGGACGGCGCCACCCCACCGAACTGCAGATGGGCGAGGCCGTTGACTTCTGGCGGGTGGAAGGGGTGGAACCGGGGCGTCTCCTGCGTCTGCGGGCCGAGATGAAGGTGCCCGGGCGGGCCTGGCTCCAGTGGGAGTCCCTCCCGGAAGAAGGGGGAACGCGGCTCGTGCAGAAGGCCCTCTTCGCCCCTGCCGGCCTCCTGGGTCTGCTCTACTGGTATGCCATGTTTCTGCCCCATGCCTTCATCTTCTCACGTCTCATCGACGAAGTGGCCCGGCTCGCGTTGCGGGAATCCCAGGCGTAAGATTGGGGCGTAAGATCGGGGTTGGAGGTGAGCCGCGGGCCCCCTTCTCCGTGGCGCCCCGTACTTCTTCAATGTCCTTCTGGACCTTCCCATGATGATGACCAGAGCACAGATGGTGGAGCGGATCTTCAAGCAGGGTGAGGAGCCCTGGGACATCCTCGTCATCGGAGGAGGAGCCACCGGTGTGGGCACCGCGGTGGATGCCGCCTCCCGGGGGTACAGCGTGGCGCTCCTGGAGCGAAGCGACTTCGGGAAGGGCACCTCGTCGCGCTCCACCAAGCT
The DNA here is from genome assembly GCA_003559555.1 of Gemmatimonadota bacterium. Taxonomy (GTDB): domain Bacteria; phylum Gemmatimonadota; class Gemmatimonadetes; order Longimicrobiales; family Gaopeijiaceae; genus PWLA01. Next base: position 2,824 of record PWLA01000358.1, read on the forward strand.
GGTGCACGGGGGAGTGCGCTACCTGCAGCAGGGGAACATCACCCTGGTCATGGAGGCCCTCAAGGAACGGGGAATCCTCCTGAAGAACGCCCCCCACCTGGTCCACGACCTGGGTTTCGTGGTCCCCAACTACGACTGGTGGGAGGCGCCGTTCTACGGGATCGGGATGAAGGTCTACGACATGCTGGCTCGCAAGTACGGCTTCAAGCGCTCCCGGCTGCTATCGTCCGAAGAGGTGCGGAAGCGGATCCCCACCGTGGCCGAGAAGGGGCTCCGGGGCGGCGTCCTCTACTACGACGGCCAGTTCGACGATGCCCGTCTTCTCATCAACCTGGTGCAGACGGCGGCCCGGCAGGGAGCTACCCTGGTGAACCACTTCCCGTGTACCGACCTGCTCCGGAACGAAGAAGGGTTCGTGGAGGGGGCCGTGGCCCTGGACCTGGAGTCGGGTCGGCGCGTGGAGATCCAGGCCCGGTGCGTGGTGAACGCCACGGGGGCCTTCACCGACAGCATCCTTCGGATGTCCGAGCCGGAGGCTCCTCCCATGATCGCCCCGAGCCAGGGCGTTCACGTGGTCCTGGATCGGAGCTTCCTTCCGGGAGAGACGGCCATCATGGTGCCCCGGACCAGCGATGGTCGGGTCATGTTCGCGATCCCCTGGCATGGCCACGTGGTGGTGGGGACCACCGACACCCCGGTGGACGAGGCCACCCTGGAGCCCCGCCCCCTGAAGGAGGAGATCGACTTCATTCTGGAGACGGCAGGGCAGTACCTCATCAAGGCCCCCAGCCGGAGGGACGTGCTCAGCACCTTCGCCGGGATCCGGCCCCTGGTCCGCGCCACCGAGGGATCGGGCACGGCGGCGCTATCCCGGGACCACACCATCCACATCAACAAGGCGGGTCTGCTCTCCATCTTCGGGGGCAAGTGGACGACGTACCGGAAGATGGCGGAAGACTGCGTCGATCACGCCATGATGCTGGGCAGGCTCGAGGAGCAGCCCTGTGTGACCCGCACCCTGAACGTTCACGGGTATCATCGGCACGCCGACAACTTCGGCGATCTGGCCTTCTACGGGTCCGACGCACCCCGGGTGAGGCAGCTCATGTCGTCGGATCCGGGGCTGGACGAGCGACTCCACGAGGATCTTCCCATCTATGCCGGACAGATCGTGTGGGCGGCCCGGCACGAGATGGCCCGGACGGTGGACGATGCGCTGGCCCGGCGGACCCGGGCCCTGCAGCTGAATGCCCGAGCCGCGCTGGAGATGGCGCCGGCAGCGGCTCGGCTCATGGCCGTCGAGCTGGGCCGGGACCAGGAGTGGGAAGCCGACCAGGTGGAGGCGTTCCAGGAGCTGGCACGGGGCTACCTCCTGGATTGAGCCGTTGGCGCCCCCCCGAGTTGTCGGTGGCGTCTGCTCAGAAGGTGAGTGTCACGCTGTGGGTCTTGGCCATTCGGGCCATGTCCCCGGCCCCACCCATCCTGGCGTACTCCACCAGGTCGTCCTCGCCGATCCCCCGGGCCTTGGCGCAGGGGGAGCAGACGATCACGCTCAGGTCATGATCTTTCAAGAAGGCGATCACGTCCCCGGCCGGCGGCAACCCCACGGCCTTCACCTCCTGCAGGTCCGTGGCCCGACTGGCCATGTACGTGGCCTCCTGCATCAGGAAGACCACCGGGGACTCACCGGGAAACTCCCCGGACTCGATGGCGCCCTTCAGGGCCACGAAAGGGAGGACGGCTATGTTGGGCTGGTCGGGTCCGGAGGTCGCGATGACGAACATGTTGGGATCCTCTCTGTTGTTCGGAATGGGTGCTCAGGTTCTTCTGGGGTCCCGGGCCGGCCAGCGTGGTGGCGTGTCAGGCACCCAGGCGCTCTGCCATCTCCACCATCTGGCGGCCCTGGCGGCGCATCCGGTACCAGAGAAAAAGGGCCAGGGCGGTGAGGATGTGGGCTACGATCCCGCCCACCAGCGTCCAACGGTAGAGGAAGGCACCCCCGGCCCCAAGGACGATGGCAACCACCAGGAGCGCGGTGGTCCACTTCCGTAGCATGGCTTCCACCTCCCGGGGACTCCGGTCCGCCACGGCGTCGATCATCTTCTCCTGAGCCCAATGGGCATCGTCGCCGAGCTGGGCCTTTGCCCGCTTCTTCTTCAGGTGTGCCGGTTCCTTTCCAGGGCGGAAGCCCTTGATGGGGCGCGGCTGCGGGCCGCGTCCCTTCCCCTTCTTCTTCTTGCCCTTTGCTGCCATTACTCGTGCTCCGATGCGTCGTCTGGAGTGTCTCGTTGGTCGAACAATCCGGCTCAGGTGCCGCCGGTTTCGGTGCCGGAGGAGGCGGACGCGGCGTCGCTGAAGCGGACCGGGTCACCGACCTGGCCGGAGTCTCCGGTGGTGACCGCGCCGTACGCCCCACCCCGCCACTGCGGCACCACGGCGGCCTGAAGGCCCGGGAGGGCGTCGTCCATCCGGTTGCAGGGGACGGGCTCACCGAGGATTCGGGCCCTGCATGGGCCGATCTCCTCCACCGGATCCATGGACCCCTTTCGGGCCCTCTTGATCCAGAGCGCCCTCAATGCGCCGGACTCGCTCATGCTGAAATCAATTCGCCCGAAGGGGCCTTTACGGCTCCTGCATCATGGCAAAATCACAGGCTTCGAAGCCTTCGGCCATGGCGGTCTGCTGCTCCTCGGTGAGAGGCTCGGCGTTGGCTGCGGCCTCCATGTCGCCGGAGAGGGCTGCCGAGTACATTTCAGCCTGGTCCCGGCCCAGCGCCTCGATGATGGCGTCGGCGGCGCACTCCGCCTCCTCCTCGCTGATCATTCCCATGGAGCTCTCGTAGAAGTCCTGGGCGATGGCGTCCCGGACCTCGTCGTCTCCGCCGCACGCGGCTACGCCCAGAACGAGGGCGGCGGCCAGTGCCATGATCGGAAGTCTCTTCATTGTTCGGCTTCTCCGTGTCAGATTGAACCCGAACCGTAACGCCTGGCAGCGGGAAACACAAAGGAGAGCAGGGGGCGGGAGTGCCGTTCCCTGGCCGGCCCTCGTTGCCGTCGATCCGACTCAGTCCGCGTCCGCCAGACTCCATGTCCGCTCCACGTCCCTCACCCAGACTCCATGGCCTCATCATGACCGACGTTTCCGGCTCCGGCCCAGGCGGGACGGCCCTGAGGGATCGGCATCTCCAGATCGAGACGCCGGAGCAGGTGGCGGTGGGGTACGAGCTGGCGGGCCCCGGATCCCGCTTCGCCGCCTTTCTCCTGGACGGAGTCGTGTTGGTGGCGGCCCTGATCCTGCTCGTGGTCGGGGTCTTCATGGTGGGTGCGGCCATGACCTCCGCAGGTCTTCCTCTTCCGGCCCTCTCCGTCCTGATGGCGGTGTCCCTGTTTCTGGTTTTCGTCCTGGTCTGGGGGTACTTCATCTGGTTCGAAGCCTTCCGGCAGGGACAGACGCCGGGGAAGGCGTGGCTGGGGCTCCGGGTGGTCCAGGACAACGGCTTCCCGGTGACGCTCCGGGGGGCGGTCATCCGGAACCTGCTACGGGTGGTGGATATTCAGCCCATGCCCTCGTGCCTGGTGGGCGGGGTGTTCATCCTCTTTCATCCCCGGGCCCAGCGACCCGGGGACCTGGCGGCGGGGACGGTGGTGGTTCGGGAGCGGAGGGGAGGCGCCTTCCCGGAGGAAGCCCCGGATCGGGGCCCCCCTCGATTGACCCAGGCGGAGTACGACCTGCTCCGCTCCTACGCCCTCCGCCGGGACGACCTGGAGCCGTCGGCCCGCCGCCGGCTCGCCACTCGACTGATCCAGCACTTCGGCGGACCCGGGGAGGGTGGGGGAGACGAAGCCGACGCCTCCCTCCTCCGCCTCTACGCCGAGGAATCGGGCCGAAGGATGGCCAGTGGAGTGGACGTGGGCTCCGGCTCACCCGCCGCGGCCACCCTGCTTCGCCACCAGCGACCCCGGTGGGAGGAGTACCGGGGTCTCCTGGAGGAGGCTGAATCCCAGGGTCTGGCGTCCCTTCCGGAGGAGAAGGTGTCCCGGTTCGCGGCCCTCTACCGGGAGGTGGCGGCCGATCTGGCTCGAGCTCGGACGTACAGAGCTTCTCCCGAGCTCCTGTCCACCCTGGAGCGCTGGGTGGGAACCGGCCACAATCTGCTCTACTCGGCGCCCCGGAAAACCGTTCGGCAGGCGTGGCGCTGGTTCAGTCGCGATTTTCCGGCCCTCTCCCGGAGGCGAGCCCCGGCCATCTTCCTGGCCGCCCTCCTCCTCTTCGGACCTGCGCTGGTGAGCTTCGGGGTGGTGGTGGAGAACCCGGGCCGGGCCGCGGCCATCGTGCCGGCCGGGATGATCGCCCACGCCGAGACGGCGGAGGAGCGGGAGGCGGAGGGAGGACGCTACGCCGAGGTGCCCGAGGTTTTCATGCCGATCTTCTCCAGCCAGATCATCACCAACAACGTGCAGGTGACCTTCCTGGCCTTCGCCGGTGGGGTTCTGGCCGGACTGGGGACCGCCTGGATCCTCATCCTGAACGGGGTCCTCCTGGGAGGGGTGGCCGGCATCTTCCAGGCCCAGGGACAGAGTCTGCATCTCTGGGCCTTCGTCCTGCCCCACGGGGTCATCGAGCTGACGGCCATCTGCATTGCCGGGGGGGCCGGCCTCTGGCTCGGCTCGGCACTGGTGGTTCCGGGGCGACGCACCCGCCGCGATGCCCTGGTGGACCGGGGGGGGGAGGCCGTCTCACTCCTGGGAGGCACGGTGATCCTCCTCCTGGTGGCCGGGCTCATCGAGGGGTTCATCTCTCCCTCGGTTCTTCCCGATCAGGTCAAGCTGGCGGTTGGACTCCTGACGGCCATGGTGCTCTTTCCCTTTCTGTCATTGGGGGGGAGGGAAGGGGAGATGGAGACCGAGGAGGCGGCGGTGGTGGCTGGCCCCGAGACAGCCTCCACCGGCGGGAGCGTTCGGTTGGCGAGGCGGGGGTAGAGGGCTTGCCTCGGTGCCGGTTGCGGTCGTGCTCCGCTGGTACTGCTTTGTTACCTGCGATCGGAAGCAGGTGTGATGCCGTAGCTCGCCCGCTGGCCCCCTGGGGCTCCCAACGGTGGCGCCCTGCCCTTCTTCAACGGCCTTCCAGTTCTTCAACAGCCTTCTACAGGAGGCCCCGACGTTTCACCTCCGCGTAGCGCGCCATGGCCTCGGTGACGGCGGCGCCCGGGCGGACATCGGCCACCAGGACCCCCTGACGTCGAACGGTGGCCAGTGCGACCTCCCGTTCCTGAAGGAGCTCCTGGGCGGCGGCTCGATGGTAGGCCTCCTCATCCCCGGAGACGGGGGCCACTGCCGCCGCGTCCAACTCCACATTGCGGAGGGCCACCAGGAGGGGGAGGTGATGCCGGGCGCTGGCCGAGAGGTGGGCCAGGAGCGCCCGGGAGGCCCGGGCGTCCACCACGTCGCTGAAGAGAACCACCAGCGAGCGACGCCGGAGCTGCCGGCCCAGGTATCGGAACGCGCCCGGATAGTCGGGTTCCACCCGCCGGCTTCTCACCGCCGCCAGGGTGTCGGCGACCCTGGAGAGGGAATGGCGTCCCGGGGGAAGAAAGGCCTGCACGGTGTCGGCGAAGAGGAACACCCCCACCGAGTCTCCGTGGACCGAGGCGGCGTCGGCCAGGACCAGTGCCGCGGCCAGAGCGTGGTCCAGACGCTCCCGGCCCTCGAACCGCTCCCCCATGAGGCGACCGGCGTCCAGGGCCAGCACGAGGCTCTGACTCCGCTCAGCCTCGTATTCCCGGACGATGACCTCGCCGTGGCGGGCCGTGGCCTTCCAGTCGATGCTCCGGGGGTCGTCGCCGCGGACGTACTCCCGAAGTCGGGCGAACTCCCGTCCCTCTCCCAGTTCCCGAAGACGGTGGGATCCCAGCTCCCTTCGCTGGTGGAGGGCCAGAATGCGATGTCGTTCCAGCTCCCGTAGTCCCGGCTGGATCGAGACGGGGATGCGCTCGGCCTCCCGGTGTTGGCGCCAGAGCAGCCCGAGAGGGCCCAGAATCCGCAGGTGTACGTCGCCCAGGAAGGAATGCCCCCTTTCCCGGCCTTCCACCTGATAGCTGGCCTCCACCGGAGAGCCGGGGGGGATCATCAGTTGCATCCGGTCGGGACCCATCCGGTGGAGGCCGGGGCCTGGATCGTCGGTCCAGACCACCGTGCGGGGTCCGGCCGCCGGTCGGGCGGTGGAGGAGCCGTCCCCTATCTCCGCCTCCACCTGTACCTCCGCCTGCCCGCCCAGCGCCAGGCGCCCGGGGACCCTTCGTCGAATCCGGGGGAGGGGGAGCCGGTAGAGAGCCACGCCGTCCACCGCCACCAGGAGGAGCAGGCCCAGGTTCAGCGTCAGGGCCAGCCGGGGACTCACCAGGAATCCGGCTCCAGCCATGGCGATCGCGGCGGCCAGTCGGCGGGACGGGAGGAGGGGGAGCGCCAGGCTCATCGTGGATCGGGACGGAGGATGCGGACGGCCGGCTTCAGGTCGGTACCTTCACCTGTGCAAGAAGGTGCCCCAGCCGCTGATCGGCGCTCTCTCCCTCCACCTCGGCCTCGGGGGTGAGCCGGATCCGATGGCGCAGCACGGGCAGGCTCAGCTCCTTTACGTCGTCGGGGATCACGAAGTCCCGACCCTCCAGAAGGGCGTGGGCTCGGGAGGCGCTGAAGAGGGCCACCCCGGCCCGGGGACTGGCCGCCAGCGTCAGGGAGGGATCCTGCCGCGTGGCCCGGACGATGGCGACGATGTAGTCCCGCATGGCCGGCTCCACGTGGACCTCCTCCACGGCCTGCCGCAGTCGGGCCAACTCCTCGGCCGAAGCCATGGGCTCGATTCCGTAGCTTGCCACCCGCTCGGAGTGGAAGCCCTTGGCGTAACGGTCCAGGATCCCCCGCTCGGCCGTCTCCGGAGGATAGTCCACCACCACCTTCAGCAGAAACCGGTCCAGTTGAGCCTCGGGGAGTGGGTAGGTCCCCTCGTGCTCCACCGGGTTCTGGGTGGCGAAGACGGTGAAGACCGGGGGGAGGGGGCGGCTCACACCGTCCACCGTCACCTGGCGCTCCTGCATGGCCTCCAGGAGGGCGGCCTGGGTCTTGGCCGGAGCCCGGTTGATTTCGTCGGCCAGGAGGAGGTCGGCAAAGATGGGCCCCTCGTGGAAGACGAAGGTCTGGTCGCGTCGGTCCAGGAGGTTCACCCCGGTGATGTCAGTGGGCATGAGGTCGGGGGTGAACTGGATCCGTCCGAAACGGACGTCCAGGGCCAGGGCCAGAGATCGCACCGCCAACGTCTTGGCCGTGCCCGGCACCCCTTCCACCAAGCCATGGCCCCCGGCCAGGAGGGTGACCATCATCTGGCGGAGGACCGTCTCCTGGCCCAGCACCACCCCTGCCAGTTTCTCGACGATCTCTTCTGCCAACGCACCGGCCCGGGTCATCTCTTGGGATTCCACCCTCGCACCTCCCTGACAAAGTCGTCCATGGCTGAGGAAAGGGCGGCCAGATCGGCCTCCTCCCCTCGCTTCCACTCGTCGTGCAGTCGGCGGGCAGCCGCCGATTGGTCCGGATCGCCCGGGGGCGTTGAATGCCCTCCCGCGGCGCTCCGGCGTCCCAGTTGCCGGTTCATTCCCGCCAGGAGGAGGTCTCTGGCCGTGCGCCGGGCGCCCGCCTTGCGGTATGCACCCGCCACTGCTTCCACGTGCTCCAGGGGCGAGCGGCGCCGGGTGTCGATGCGCCGAAGCGGCGCCCCCAGCCGATGTCCTGCCAGGAGGAGGAGGGCCAGGATGGCCACCGCCCCCTGCAGGAGCCACCGCCCCATTCCCGTGTGCAGGGCGACATCGCGGATCGCCACTGCCAGACCTCCATCCGCCCGGTACCCGTGGTGGTACTCGTCGAAGCGGAGGGTCGCCGGATCGCCGGGATCGTCGCCGGCTTCCGTCGCCTCCAAGGCCATCCGGGCGAAGAGCAGGGCCGCGGGTCCCGCCCGGAGGCGGCTGTTCTGAAGAGGAGCCGCGTCGCTCCAGGCCACCACGCGTCCGTTTCCCAGGGGGAACGTCAGCAGAGCCGCCTGGCCGCCGGGCCCCCGCAGGACGACCTCCGTCGCAGGAGGCTCCTCCCGGTCGTCCCCTTCCGCGATGCCCTCCGCACGCATTTCCGCCTTGCCCTCCGCCGCTTTCTCAGCAGGCAGGGGAGTGTTCTCGGCAAAGAGGTATCGGAAACCGGGCACGGCGTCCACCCCGTCGGTCCAGCGGTGGGGCTCCGGCGAGGCTTCGACCCCCTCCCACCGCACCCGTTCCAGGGGACCCAGGGTGTCGGGGGCCGTGGACACGATCCGGAGCCCAAGCTCCCGGTTCAGCGGATCGGTCCCGGGGGAGGTGGCCAGGAGGAGGATACCCCCCTCCCGGATCCATGCCAGGAGGCTCTCGACCTCATTCGGCCCGGGACCACGGGAGGGTGCCAGGACCACCAGTCCGTCCTCCGGCGCGTCAGCCCGCCAGGGCTCGAGCCGGCGCTCCACCGGCACGCCCAGCTCCCGGAGGGTCAGGTAGAGAGCCCGGGCTCCCTGGGGGCCTGATAGATAGCTGGAGCGCCGGGGGTCGTCGGCCTCGTCCGGATCGGCGTGGGGCCCCACCAGGAGGACCAGCCCCAGAAGGGAGAGCACCAGAACCCCCACCGCCAGTCTTCGCCGCCGGTCATCCACCGTCGGCCTCCGGGTGCGGCCCGGGCGACGGCCAGCTCAGCCGGCTCCCCAGGGGCGCTGCGCTTTGCACCAGGCGCTGAAAGGCTCCGGGGTCGTCGCTCCGGCTACCGAACGCCAGGGGAAGAAAGCTGCGGAGGAAGGCGTCGAAGGGGGCGCCGTCTCCCGACCGGGCACGGACCTCACGGCGGTAGTCACCTGGGGTCTTGGTATCCCGGATCCGGAGCACACCCTGCTCGTCGAGGCGCAGGAGGACGCCCCGATACAGGGCCAGGGCCGCATCGCGAAAGCGTCCTTCCCGGGCCGCCTCCTCAGCCGCTGCTTCCCACCCGGCTGCGTCCCGGGCCGGGCCCGGGGTGGCCTGGCCCGGGTCGCCCTCTTGCCCGGGGACGTCGAACCTTCGACGGCGGCGACCGGCCCCTGCCAGGATGTACCCCAGCGCTACCACCGCCACCGCCACCAACAGCACCACAAGGACTCGACTCAGCACGGGCGCCCAGCCTTCCGGCACCGACTGCGCCAGGGTGGAGATCAGCCAGTCCAGTGTCCCGATCAGGAGCTGGACGACGGCGTCCCGGAGGTCGGCAAGGAGCTCCAGAGGCCAGGGCGGGGAGCTTTCGGCAAACTCGGGGCGGGCGTAGACCTCCTCAAGGGCCCGGCTCACCGCGGCCGGCTCCGGCGTCTGCATGGGTGCGTCAGGCCCCTGCCTGGAGCTCATCCACCGCGGCCTCCAGGTCCGGAGCTTCGGTGCGGGCCCGGCGGTCCAGGTAGAGGAGAACCGTCACGCCGGCCCAGAAGGGCCAGGTGAGGGCCGACACGATCGGGCTCACCGCCTGGATCACTCCCGCCTGCCACATGGAGGCGGAGGTGGGATCTGCGGCGTCGGGAGAGAACATCTCGAGCCCACCACCTCCCAGCGCCACCAGGGTCCACGCCGCCCACATGGGCAGAAGGGTGATGAGCCAGGTCACGACCATGATCCCCAGGATTCGCATCCGTCCCCCGCTGGAGAGGCGGGCGGAGCGCCCCAGCGCTTCCAGGGGCCCCCGCCCTTCGATGACCACCAACGGCACCACCGCAAAGAGAAGGGCGATGAAGAAGAACCCCGGGATGATGAAAAAGAGGAATCCGGCCAGGACCAGGATCGCTGCCAGGATCCCGGCGATGGTCACAAAGAGCCAGTGCCGAAGTCCCCGGACGAGGGCGTCCACGATTCCGGGTGCCTGCCCGTCGAAGGCCGCCGCCACCGCGTGGGTGAGGGCTCCCAGGATGAGGAAGGTCACGAACCAGGAGTAGGGGGCCAGGAGGATCGAACCGATGGCCGTGCCCATGGAGCCCAGGGTGGCCGGTGCCACCAGCCAGAAGAGAACCACCGGTACCTGGGGCAGGAGCGCCACCCCGAAGAGGAGGGCGAAGTTGCGTCGGTAGAGCGTGAAGGCCCCGTCCAGAAGTTCGCCGAAGGTGAAGGAGCGGGGTGTGGGTCCGGTCATGAAGAAGGCTCCAGTCGGTGCAATGCCGGTTCCGGGGCTGCAGGGGCAGAGTGCGGGAGAGTACCCTTGAATGGGGGAGAGGGCAAGGCGTGTGCGGGCTCTCTCGGGATCGTGCTTCCGATTGGCGCGAGTCGGGGGGTTCGCGCTAACTTTTGATCACGGAAGCTGGCATCGTGGTATTCCTTTGACCACCCAATTCGGCAGGAGATCCAGTATGGACGAGATGGACGCCTGGGCCCAGGGCGAGACCGCAGTCACGGCTCCCGATCAGGAGGCCCGCAACTTCAGCATCTTTGCCCACCTGGGCGGCTTCGCCGGATACTTCATCCCCTTCGGGAACATCTTGGCTCCGCTGGTCATCTGGGTTCTGAAGCGGGACGCCAGTCCCTTCGTGGACCACCATGGTCGCGAGGCACTTAACTTTCAGATCAGCATCACCATCTACGCAATCGTGTCGGGGCTGCTCATTCTGGTCCTGGTGGGCATTCTGCTTCTGCCCCTGGTCCTCCTCTTCGACGTCGTCATGATGATCGTCGGAGCGGTGAAGGCCAGCAACGGCGAACACTTCCGCTACCCGCTCACCCTCAGGCTGGTGAGCTGACGCACGAACGTCAGACGAGGAAACACCCTTATGCTCAGCAGACGGGAATGGCTCAAGCTCACCACCGCCGGCGCCGCGGCCGGCGCCGCCCTCTCCATCAATCCCCGGCTCCTGGAGGCGATCCAGCGACGGGAGCTCATCACCCGGGCCATCCCCTCCAGCGGCGAGCGGCTCCCCATCGTGGGTCTCGGGAGTTCGGCCACCTTCTCCCAGGCGGCCCGTGCAGAGGACTATGATGCCATTCGAGGCGTCCTGCGGACCATGGTGGAGGAAGGAGGGTCGGTTTTCGACACCGCGCCGGGCTACGGCGCGTCGGAGGAAGTGGCCGGGACCGTGGCCAACGAACTGGGCATCCAGGACCAGATCTTCTGGGCCACCAAGGTGAACGTGGCGGGTCGTGGAGGAGGAAGCGCCGACCCGGAAGCGGCCCGGGCTCAGATCGAGAACTCCTTCCGCCACTTCAACGTTTCCACCATGGACCTGATTCAGGTCCACAACCTGGGAGACATCCCCACCCAGCTCGGGATTCTCAAGGAGCTCCGGGATGAGGGGCGGGTGCGCTACATCGGGGTGACCTCCACCAGTGAGGCCCGCTATCCGGACCTGGCCGCCGTCATGCGTAACGAGCCCATCGACTTCATCGGGGTGGACTACGCAGTGGACAACCGGAGTGCCGCCGAGATGATCTTCCCCCTGGCCCAGGAGCGGGAGATTGGAGTCCTGATCTACGCCCCCTTCGGCCGCACGCGGCTGTGGAACCGGGTGGAGGGACGGGAGGTGCCAGAGTGGGCGCACGAGTTCGATGCCCATTCCTGGGCCCAGTTCTTCTTGAAGTTCGCCGCCGCCCATCCGGCGGTCACTGCAGTGACCCCGGCCACCAGCCAGCCGCGCCACATGGCCGACAACCTGGGGGCTGCCCGGGGCCGCCTCCCCAACGAGGCGCAGCAGCAGCGGATGATCGAGCTGGTGGAGGGACTTCCCACCGCTTGAGCGTCCACTTGGCTACCGGGTGGAGCAGAGCGCAGTGGAAGGACGGGGAGCCCCGGGATGAATCCTCCGGGGCTTTTCCTTCGTACTATCCCCCATGCTGATCCCCACCCTCCTCGCCTGCGCGCTGTGTGCCGCCCCTTCGGCACCCGCTTCTGACACCGTTCCAGTGGACACCTACGCTGACGGCCAGGTGGAGGTGCTCCTGGATCGTGCCCGCCGGGCCCGGACGCGGGAGATCGTTGGCATCGAAAGCTACGAAGCCCGGGTCTGGGAACGCGTCCAGGCCGGCCTGACCGGAAGTCGTTTCCGTCGTGAGCGGAGCCTGTGGGCGGAGGAACGGGCCGCCACCATCCGGTGGGAGGCGGGAGGCGATCGCTTCATCCAGTGGGAGGGAGCCCGCCGGGCCAGTCCCATTGC
>PWLA01000166.1 GCA_003559555.1 Gemmatimonadota bacterium
CACGGTGGGGATCTTGTTGGCCCTCCGGTACATCAGAAACGACAGGAAGGTGGTGAGGATCATGAGGTTCACCGCCGTGTTCTTGGCGCTCATGAGCCCCAGCACCCCCAGGAAGGGATGGTGCGTGCCCCCCATGGCCGCCAGCTCGTCGCGGTCGGCGATCATGGAGTGGGGGGTGGCCCAGACGATGAAGCCGATGACCAGGACGGCCAGCATCCACTTGGTATAGCGACTGAACCGCTCGCCCCCGGGAATGCGCCCCAGCCCGATCCAGAGGTAGTAGTTGGCCGCCAGGAAGAGGACGCCGATGAGGAAGGCCTGGACGATCCAGAGCCAGCTCATGAAGCCGCCCATCATGGTGACGCCCATCTGCTGGTTGTACTCGTAGATCTCCCGGCCCAGCCAGTAGCCGGCAAAGGGGAGCACGAGGAAGACGCCGATGGCGATGAAGTTCCCGACGTAGCCCATCCAGTCGTAGTGGGCCCGCTCCTCGGGGGTGCGCGACTTGAGGAAGCGGTACGCCGCGTAGGCCGCCACGATGGAGCCGCCGAAGACCGCATTGGCGATGAGCCGATGGATGTTGATGGGCATCCACGTGGCGTTGGCGAAGGCGCTCCAGAACTCCACCATGGCCGGCGCCGTATCCGGCGTCATGTCGCCCGGGGGACTCATCATGAAGGTGAGCCAGGCGTTGGCGATGAAGAGGACCGCCGTGCCCCAGACGTTCAGGAGGAGCCCCAGCCCCCAGTGCCCGATCTTGGCCCAGCCCTCCTTCCACCGATCCCACCCGTAGTAGTACATGTAGAGGGTGGCCGACTCGGCAAAGAAGAGCCCGGCGTAGACCCACATGGAGATCTTGAAGATCTCGCTCAGGTAGCTGAACAGCGCCGGGTAGAGGGTGACCAGCAGAAAGAGGAAGAGGCCGCCCAGGAGCGCGGTGGCGCTGTAGGCCACCAGGAGGAGCCGGGTGAACTCCTTGGAGAGCCGGTCGTAGCGCTCGTCCTTGCCCCAGATCCCGATGGCCTCGGTCACCACCGCGAACATGGGCACGCCCAGGACGAAGGCGGCGAACATGAGGTGCACCTGGGCTACGATCCAGATGGCGGCCCGGCTCCCGATGAGTGGGAAGTCCTCGCCGTAGGCCGGCGGCGTGTAGCCCTGCTGGGCCAGGAGCGGCACCGCCAGAATCAGGAGGGCGCCGATCCCCAGCGCCACAGGCGCCAACCTCTGGGCCGCAGGCCACCAACGGGCCCCTTACACCCGCTCCACCACCCTCGCCAGCACCCGCCTCACGGCTTCTCTCATGCGTCGTCGGCTCCGCGTCGGAGGAAGAAGGGGAGGCGCCGGGAGAAGTCCACCGGCATGTTGCGACGCACCGCCCCCATGACCTCCAGGTCCACCCGGTCGTGGCCCTCCCGCCGGGCGAAGTCCTCCACCCGGGAGGTGACCACGCCCCTCACGAAGCTGGGGATGCGGTCGAGGCGGGCCCGGGCCTCGTCGGTCCAGGGCAGCGACGGTTCGGCCTCCTGGCCGTAGGTGACCGGAGCCGGCGGCTCCACCAGGGGCCGGCGGCCGGAGGGCTCGTAGGCGCACGACTCGTCGGGGCCCAGCAGGTCACCGGTGGTGGCGTGGGCCCGGGCCCGACACCCCCCGCAGACCTCCAGGTACTCGCACATCCCGCACTTGCCCCCGGGCTCGCCGTGACGGAGGGCGTGGAAGACCGCCGCCTCCCGCCAGATCTCGCCGAAGGTCTGCTCGGCCAGGTCGCCGGCCTCCACCGGCAGGTACGGGCAGGGCGTCACCTTCCCCTCGGGGGTGATCCGGCAGTAGTGGACCCCGCAGGGACACCGGGTCCGGTAGTTGGCCAGGGGTGAGGCGTCGTCGGCCTCCAGCACGTGGCGCATGAGCTGGGGCTGGCACTTGGAGCGGATCATCATCCGGCCCCGGTAGCGGGCCTCCAGGGCGGTGAGCTGGGCCAGCACCTCCTCGTTCTCGTCCGGCGAGAGCCCCTTCATGCCCTCGCCCCGGCCGGTGGGCACCAGGAAGTAGAGGTTGAAGGAGACGGCGCCCTTCTCCGCGGACCACTCCACCAGCGAGGCCAGCTCGTCCCGGTTCCCCCGGGTGAGGCTCGTCTGGATCACGAAGTCCAGCTCGTGGGTCCGGAGCCGCTCCACCGCGTCCAGGGTGTCCTGGAGCGCGCCGGCCCCGTGGCGGAAGCGGTCGTGGTAGGTCGGGTCCAACGAGTCGACGCTCACCGCCACCCCGCTCACCCCGGCCTCCATGAGCGACTCGATTCGCTGATCGGTGAGACGAGTCCCGTTGGTGCCCACCACCACGGTGGCGCCGGCCTGGGAGGCGTGCCGGGCCAGCTCCTCCAGGTCGTCCCTCAGGAGGGGCTCGCCGCCGGTCAGGATGAGCATGGGCCGGGGGTTCACCTCCAGGACCTGGTCCAGGATCTCATGGCAGCGCTCGGTGGAGAGCTCCTCGGCCTCGGCATGCCACGAGCCTGCCGCAATGTAGCAGTGGGCGCAGGCCAGGTTGCAGCGGCGGGTCAGGTTCCAGGCCACCACGTGGGGGAGGAAGTCCGAGGCGTCCCCCTTCCCCCCGACGGGCTCCCGGACGGGCTGATCCCCGAGCAGGCCCCATTCCTCCAGGACCGGACCCCGGCCGGCCCCCGGAAGGGTGGGAAGGGTGCGACGGGACGAGGCTTCGCTCACTCCTCGTCCTCCTTCTGCTGGTTCATGAAGGTCTCCACTGCAGCCCGGGCGTCCTTGGGACTCACCGTCTTCATGTCCACCGGACAGGCCTCGGCCTGCTCCTCGATGTCGCGGATGGGGCAGCGGGTCACCCCCTGGGCCTTGGCCTCCTCGATGAACTTGCGCATCTCGTCGGAGAGGCCGTCCACCCCTTCGGCCTGGGCCTTGAGCTGCTTGGATTGGAGCTCCTTGAACATGACGAGCATGGTGTCCAGGTCGAACTCGTCGGCGGCGATCATGGCCTCCTTGTTCTCGTCCATGACCCGGGTGGTGACCCGCCACAGCCCGTGATCCCGGGCGAAACGCTCGACCGTATTGCGGGCCAAGGGCCGGGCGATGAGGGGCACCGCCTTGAGGCGGTCGTAGGCCTCGTGGGTCCAGACCACCGGATCGGAGGCGTTTCTGGGGCGGGTCTGCTCGTGGCCGGTGTAGGGGCAATCGGTAGTGATCATGGGCGTTTCGGGCTCGGGGTCCGAGTCGTACGTCTGCACCACCGTGCGCTTCATGGCCTCCTCGGCCTTCACCTCGGCCAGCGCCAGCTCCTCGGCGGTCCCCATCCCCATGATCATCTGCATGTGGGTGGGAAGGAGCTTCTTGATGGCCTCGTCCAGCCGCTCGTTGGTGACGATGGGAAGGGAGGCCGGGTTGGCCTCCGGCGCGGTGCCGTTGCCCTGGGCCGGGTCCGAGCCGTTCCCCTCGGCCGGAGCGCCGGTGTAGACGGTCCCCTCCTGCCTGGCCCGCTCCATGGCGGCGGCCTCCTCCTCAACCGCCACCCAGCCGTCGCCCCGGGGGATGGGGGCCTGCCCGGGCCCGTCCTGCCCCCAGCCCTTCTCCCGCACGGCGCCGGGTCCGTAGTTGTCCATGACGAAGTCCTCCACCGCCTTCCGGGCTATGCCCAGTGCGAAGGGGGGCACCCGGAGGATCCGGACCTCGGCCTCGGGGGCCCACTCCAGCCCCTGCTCCCCGTCCTCCTCGATCCATGGGATCTCGTCGGGCCGCACGTCGGTGGTGCCGATGAGGAGGACGTTGGTGGAGCTGAGCCGGCAGAGGTTCTGGGCCTGCGAGCCCATGTCGGTGCCCTCGATGCGGTGGCCGCCGTGCCGGGCCAGGACCATCAGCGAGGGCTCGATCTCCTCGGCCCACTGGAGGATGCACTGGAAGGGCTTCCCGATGAGGATCTGGGTCTCCATCTCCACGTCGGG
>PWLA01000329.1 GCA_003559555.1 Gemmatimonadota bacterium
AGCTGCCAGCACGGCAACCATGGCGGGGACCACCCTTCGGGGCGAGTGGAAGTTGAAGTGGACGGGTCGCATGGTTCGGTCTCCTTGGAGGGCGGAGTGGCTGGCGGGGGGGATCGCTCAAGCAAGGCCCGCCCGGCAACCTACGGGGTCAGCCCGCGCCTGAGCAACGATCGACGGTCGACGATCCATGAGCGGCGACTCCCGGGCCATGACCAACGGTCCATGAGCCGGAACCCGCCCATGGTCATCCGTCCGATCCTCATCCGTCCGAACCCCATCCGTCCGACCCTCATCCGTCCGATCCTCATCCATCCGATCCCCATCCGTCCATCCCTCATCCATCCGACCCTCATCCATCCATCCCTCCCTCCGCCCACCCGACCCTCTGCCTGTTCGTGCCTCCGCCCATCCGGGGAGCATGGGCTCAGGGCCAGGCTCAGGGCCAGTCTCAGGGCCAGGCTCAGGGCGTCGGCGTTAGCCGCTCGGCCGTGTGGAGCAGTGACGCCGTCATGGATCCGCTCCGGGCGAGCCACCGGTGCGCCGCCGACACGAGGCGGTGATGGGGAAGGAAGGCCAGGCCGTCCCCTGCCACCACCCGCTCCAGCACCCGCAGGCTGAGACCGGCCTCCCACCAGCGCACCTGGCTTCTCTCGGCCAGTGCCGCCGGGACCGGCACACCCCACCGCGCCAGGAGCCAGAGGGGTCCGTGCACCATCCGGGGCGGCCAGGCCCGGGCCTCTTCGGCCAGCACCTCCGCCTCCCGGTCTTCCAGCGGAAACTCCAGCGCCAGATCGGCCAGCTGACGGAGTTCGCCGTCCAGCGCCAGGCGGGCGGCGTGGACCGCTCCGAAAAGGACCCGGTGGCCGGGGGCCATCACCCGCATCCCCGTCTCCTCGTCCAGCGATTGGCTCCCGGTCTCCTCGTCCAACGATCGGCTCCCGGCCCAGCACCGCTCCACGATGCCCGGGGGCACGTCGTCGGTGGGTCGCCAGTGCAGCTCCACCGTGAGGTCCTCCTTCCGGTACGGCACCTCCTCCAGCAGCGCCTCCGCCACCGCCAGCCGATCCCTGGGCACCATCAGGGCCACCCTCTCCACTGGCCGACCGCCCATGCCCGGGACGACGCGTCGGATCGCCGAACCCTTCAGCGCCATCACCGGCACTTCATTGGCAGCCAAGCGGCGGACCAACTCCCGGATCCACTCGTCCGCCCTCTCGTTCCGCGCCGCTCCGGCTCGAACCCGCTCCCGCAGCTCCTTCATCCATGACTGGAGGAGGGGGTCCTCGAAGTGCCCATCGCCGGCCCCGATCCGGTCCGCCTCAGGTCCTCGCGGCTCGGCATCCTTCCCGGCCTCGACATTCGATCCGATCCCGACATCCGGTCCAGCCCCGGCATCCGGACCAACACGGCCACCCGACCCTTGCCCGTCAGCCTCCCGTACCCCGGCTCCCTTCTTCATCCGGCTGAGGGTCCGTAAGGCATGCGCCTCCAGCCCCAGGGACTGCACCCGGGCATCCAATGTCGCCAGATCTATGCCTTCCAGCTCTCCGGGGCCCAGCGTCCCCACCGCGAGCCTGATGAGTTCGCGCCTCATCCCGTCGGAAAGGCCCAGGCCATGTACCAGTCCACCAGCATGTCGCCCCAGCCGAAGGTGACGGCGGCACCGGCGGCCAGAAAGATCCCGAACGGAATCAGCTTCCCCGTCTTCAGCGAGATGGGACCGAAGATCACCGCCCCCAGCACCGCCCCCAGAAAGAGGGTCAGAAACATGCCCCAGACCCCCAGGAAGGCCCCGATCATTGCCATCATCTTGATGTCGCCTCCGCCCATGGCCTCCTTCCCGAATGCCTTTTCCCCGGCCCAGGCCACGAACCAGAGGAGGACGAAGCCCGTCACCGCGCCCAGCAGCGATTCCGTCCAGGCGATCTCGGGACTCCAGAAGGCCAGCAGGAACCCCAGTACCGCACCGCCCACCGAGAACTCGTCCGGGATGATGTAGAAGCGGGCGTCGGCCACCGCGATGCCCAGGAGGAGAGTCAGAAAGAGCCCGCCTCGGAGCGCTTCCGGCTCCAGTCCGTAGAGGAGAACCATCCCGGCCCAGATGCCTCCGGTGGCCAGCTCCACCAGCGGATACTGGACCGAGATCCACTCGCCGCACCTCCGGCAGCGGGCCCGGAGCAGGATCCAGCTCAGGACCGGAATGTTGTCGTACCAGGCGATCTCGTTTCCACATCCCGGGCACGCGCTCCGGGGCGAAATCACCGACTCGTCCTGGGCCCACCGGATGGCGCAGACGTTCAGGAAGGAGCCCAGTGCCAGCCCCAGGAGGCCGGCCACCAGGACGACCACCCACCCCGCTTCGAGCCACACTTCCATCAGCGCATCACTCCCGTTCGGTGAGAAGGTGACCGGCAAACGAACCCCCGATCGGCGATCGGGCAAGCGACGTTCCACCCTGAAACGGACGTTTCGTCCTGAAACAAGAGGTCAGGCCCTGCCCCTCGAGCCATCGACGGCCCCCGCTCCTCCGCTGCCCGACCTGCAGATGCTCCCCAGGTCCTCGGCCGACCTCCCCCGGCCCCCATCACCGCGCCCCCGGCCCCAGCGCCCACAGGAGCAGGGTGCCGGCCATGGCCACGTTCAGCGAATCCACCCCTTCTTCCAGGGGAAGTGCCACCTGGGCTGTAGCCCGAGCCAGGGCCTCCTCCCGGGGCCCCGCACCTTCGTTTCCCAGGAGGAGGGCGAAGCCGGCACCTCCCACGCCTCCGAAGTCGCCGAGCCGCTCGCGCACGTCTGCGCCCGCCGCATCGGCCACCAGGAGGGGAAAGCCCCGGGCCTCGATCCAGTCCAGCGCCGCCCCCAGCTCGAGCCGATGGACCGGGATCCGGAAGATCAGGCCCGCCGAGCTCCGCACCACCTTCGAATTCCATGGATCCACCGTCCCGTCCAACGCCAGGACCCGGTCCGCACCAAGCGCCACGGCCGACCGGATGAGCGTGCCCACATTGCCCGGATCCTGCACCGCGTCCAGGACCAGTATCACCTCCCGGAGGCGCTCCTCTTCCACCGCGGCCTCCACCTGCGGCTCCGGCAACTCATCCGCCGGCTCCTCCGCCACCGCCAGCACGTCCTGCGGGCTCTCGGTGTCGGCGAACTCCGTCAGCTCGTCCTTTGGCAGTCGGACCACCTCCACCCCGGCGTTCTCCAGGGCCCGAGCCAGCTCCTCCTCCGGGGGCGACGCACCGTGGGAGAGGAGGGAGAAGCGGAAGCGAGCTCCCGCCGCCAGCGCGGCGCCCACCGCCCGGCGCCCCTCCACCAGGACCAACCCTTCCCTCGCCCGTCCCTTCCGGTCCCCCAGCCGGCGCAGAAGCCGCTGCCGCCCCCGACTCAGCTCACTCATGGGATCCTCCTCCGCGCATCGCCCGCCTCTGATCCCATTGCATCCTGCCTCCCGCTCGACACCTTTCTCCCATCCCCCACCTTCCTCGCGTTCTCCACCCACCCTATCTTCGTGTCGGTGGCTGGCTCCGCCCCCGGACACTGCGGCCTGGCCCCGACCGGGACCCTGGTCGCGATCCCGGGCCTGGTCGCGATCTCGGGCCTGGTCGCCATCTCGGGCCTGGTCGCGATCTCGGACCTGACCACGATCTCGGGCCTGGTCGCGGTCTCGGGCCTGGTCGCGATCTCGGGCCTGACCACGATCTCGGACCTGACCACGATCTCGGACCTGGTCGCGATCCCGGGCCTGGTCGCGATCTTGGGCCTGATCGCGATCTCGGGCCTGGTCGCGATCTCGGGCCTGACCACGATCTCGGACCTGGTCGCCATCTCGGGCCTGGTCGCGATCTCGGACCTGGTCGCGATCTCGGGCCTGACCACGATCTCGGGCCTGGTCGACATCCCGGGCCTGACCGACATCCCGGGCCTGGCCGACATCCCGGGCCTGGCCCACGTCCTGGGCGCGGGCCCTGGCTCAGTCCGACCCATCTGTCCTCCTCGTTTCCACACCACTGACCACATCACCGAGTACACCCTCGACCCTGTCCTCCACCATCCGGATCGCCCCACATGCCCCCTGAATCCCAGTCCGCTGATCCCAACGCCCCCCCACCCATCGCCCTCACCATTGCCGGGAGCGACAGCGGTGGCGGTGCGGGGATCCAGGCCGACCTCAAGACCTTCCACCAGTTCGGCACCTTCGGGACCAGCGTCCTGACCGCGGTCACCGCGCAGAACACGAAGGGCGTGACCGCAGTGCACCCCATCCCCCTGGACGTGGTACAGGCGCAGATCGACGCCGTGGTGGAGGACCTCCGGCCGGCGGCCCTCAAGTCGGGGATGCTGGCCACCGCCGCGCTGGTGGAGCTGGTGGCCGACGCCATCGAGGCGCACGGGCTCGACCGGTACGTCCTGGACCCGGTGATGGTCTCCAGCACCGGCGCCCGCCTCCTGGACGAGGACGCCACCGGGGCCGTGGTGGACCGCCTCGTGCCCCTGTCGGCCGTGGTCACCCCCAACCTGCACGAAGCCCGCATCCTCACCGGGCTGGCCGTGGAGGGAGAAGAAGGACAGCGGGAGGCCACCCGGGCGCTGGTGGAGATGGGCGCCGGAGCGGCGCTGGTGAAGGGAGGCCATGGCACGGGCCCCGAGGTCCTCGACATCCTGTGGGATGGGAAGCTCGAACGCCGCTGGCGGCGTCCGCGGATCGACACCCGACACACCCACGGTACCGGCTGCACCCTGGCCGCCGGGATCGCCGCCGGCCTGGCCCTGGACCAGGGGCTGAAGGAGGCGGTGGCCAGGGCCCTGTCCTTCGTGGCCCGGGGGATCGCCGAAGCTCCGGGACTGGGCAGCGGAAGCGGCCCCTTGAGTCACTTCGTCCCGGTTGACGGGAACCTCCCCGCCCAGGATCCCGAGCCCTAACGGAGTTTTGCCGGCTCGGCGCACCCAACCGCTCCCCGCATCACGGCGGTCCTCGACACCTGGACCCAACCTCGGTTCCCGGCGGTCCCCAGGGCCCGGAGCGACCGTCGGTCCCGACCCCGATCCCACCCACAGCGCCGTCGCCTTCCTGTCCCAGGGCCGCCTGGCCCGGGGCCCTCTAGCCCAGGGCCGCCTATCCCAGGACCGCCTGTCCCAGGACCGCCTGCCCCGGGGCCCTCCAGCCCGGGGCCGCCTGTCGCAGGACCGCCTGGCCCAGGGCCCTCCAGCCCGGGGCCGCCTGTCCCAGGACCCTCTAGCCCGGGGCCGCCTCTCCCAGGACCGCCTATCCCGGGGCCCTCTAGCCCGGGGCGGCCTCTCCCCGGACCGCCTGTCCCGGGGCCGCTTGGCCCGGGGCCGCACCGTCCGGGCACCCGCCACAAACCGGATCAGGGGAGCTCCGCCAGGACGCCCCGCACCAACGCCTCGAACCGACCCGCCGCCTCGCGGCCCGCTTCCAGCACCTCTTCGTGCGAGAGAGGAGTGGGGCTGATCCCTGCCGCAAGATTGCTGATGAGGGAGAAAGCCAGCACTCGCATGCCGGCGGTCCGGGCAGCGATCACCTCCGGGACGGTGGACATGCCCACCGCATCCGCCCCCATCGTCGCCAGCATCCGGATCTCCGCCGGGGTCTCGTAGCTCGGTCCCGTCACCGCCGCATAGGTGCCCCGCGCCAACTCCAACCCCTGCTTCAGCGCCACGGCCCGAGCCACCTCCCGAAACTCCGGGTCGTACGCGGTGGTCATGTCGGGGAAGCGCTCCTCGCCCTCCCGGACCGGACCCACCAGAGGCCCCCGCCACATCAGGTTCAGGTGGTCCTCCAGCATCATGATGGTGCCGGCGGTGAAGCGGCGGTTGATCCCACCGGCAGCGTTGGTGAGAAGGAGGCGTTCCACACCCATTCGGGCAGCGATCCGCACCGGAGCCGCCACCACCGCCATGGGGTGTCCCTCGTAGACATGAAACCGGCCCGCCTGGATGAGCACCCGGCGCCCTTCCAGGAGGCCGGCCACCCAGCGGCCCTGGTGGCCCGCCACTCCGGCCGACGGCAGTCCCGGAATCTCGCCGAAGGGAATCGACACCGACTCGTCCACCGCGTCGGCCAGAAAACCCAGGCCCGACCCCAGCACGCCCATGATCTCCGGGGTCCACTCCAGTCGGTCCCGGAGAAGCTCCGCCGCCCGCCCAATCTCGGAATCGTCCATGATCGTCCGTTCTCGGTTCCAGATGATCGATTCGTCCGCCACCCTTCTCACCACCTACCCCACCTTACCCACCATCGCCCCCACCTTAACCCCTCCCCCGAACCGACACCAACAACACCCGGGGCGGTTCAGACTGAGCCCACGGCCCACCTCCACTGCCCCACCACCACCAGCTCCCGGAGACAGGATCTACGACCCATCTCCCGTCCTGTACCCTCGGCCGGGACCTCTGGCCTGGACTCTCGACCGGGACCATGACATGGACCCCTGCCCGGGGAAAATGTAGAATTCTTCGTCGGTCCGCTGGCTCAGTTCGACATTTTGCCCGGAAAGCGGGGAAAATCAAGAACGGAAGCGGGTCACTGGGCGTTCCGTTCTACATTTTGCCCGGATTCCGGGGAAAATCAGGAACGGAATGTTGCGAAGGCCGTTCCGTTCTACATTTTGCCCGCTGGTGCCCGCTTGGTGCCCGCTTGGTGTCCGCTTGGTGCCCGCTTGGCGGTGTCCGCCGGCCGGAGGAGCCTCGACCGCCGCCACTCCATCGGCTTGCCGAACGGCGGGGAGTCCCCCCCCACCACCCACAACACCCGCAGCCAGAACCGCCGGGACCCCCGGAGGGGTGTCCGCACCCCACCAACACTACCCGGGGACAGAACCCACGGGCCCCTCGCCACCAACAGTTCCTGCAGACAGAACCGAGGGCGCCGCACCACCAACATGTCCCGGGGACAGAACCGATAGGGTCCCGGAACGGTGTCCTGCCGCACCACCAACATGTCCCGGGGACAGAACCGATAGGGTCCCGGAACGGTGTCCTGCCGGCCACCAACACTTCCCGGGGACAGAACCGAAGGGCCCTCCGGCCAAGCGCCTCAGTGCAGGATCAGAGGAGCATCCCGGCGATGGTGGCCGTCATGAAGGCGGCCAGCGAGCCGGCGATCATGGCCCGCAGCCCCAGCCGGGAGAGGTCCTGCCGGCGGCTGGGGGCGATCCCTCCGATCCCTCCGATCTGGATGGCAATGGAGCTGAAGTTGGCGAACCCCGACAGCGCGTAGGTGGCGATGATCACCGACCGGGGCTCGAGGCCTTCCTCCGCCAGGATCGACGAGAGGGCCAGGTAGGCCACGAACTCGTTCACCACCGTCTTGAGCCCCATGAGCGAGCCCACCGTCTGGGCATCGGCCCAACTCACCCCCATGACCCACGCCAGGGGCGCCAGGCCCCACCCCAGGATCCCCTCCAGGGTCAGATCCGGCATTCCCACGTACCCGCCGGCCCACCCCACCCCGGCGTTGAACATGGCGATGAGAGCGATGAAGGCCAGGAGCATGGCCCCCACGTTCAGAGCCAGGTGGAGTCCCTCGGCGGCCCCCCCGGACGCCGCATCGATGGAGTTCACGTAGCGCGTCTCCGGATCCACAGCCAGCCCCGTGGCCGTTTCCGACTCCTCGGTCTCGGGAACCATGATCTTGGCGATGACCAGCGCCGCCGGCGCCGACATGACCGAGGCGGCGATGAGGTGTCCCGCAATGTCCGGGAAGTACGCCACCAGCATTCCCACGAAGGCCGCCAGCACTCCCCCGGCCACCGTGGCGAACCCACCGGTCATCACCGCCATGAGCTCCGAGTCGGTCATCTTCTCCACGAAGGGCTTGACCAGGAGCGGTGCCTCCGTCTGTCCCACGAAGATGTTGCCTGCCGCCGAGAGCGTCTCGGCCCCGGAGGTCCCCATGGTCCGCTGCATGATCCACGCGACCGCCTTCACCAGGATCTGCATGACCCCCACGTGATAGAGGAGGCTCATGAGCGAGGAGAAGAAGATGATGGTGGGCAGCACGTTGAAGGCGAAGAACGCCCCGGTCTGGGCCACCATCTCGGTTTCCTGCTGGATGGGCGCGTTGCCCGGCTCCCCCACCCCCACCGGAACGTTGTTGAAGACCAGGTCGCCGAAGATGAAGCGGGCTCCCTCCACGGTGAAGCCCAGCAGCGCCACCACCAGGGTGTTGAGCAGCGCAAAGAGCTCGGCCCCCACCGGGGTCTTCAGGATGAACACCGCAAAGGCGATCTGAAGCCCCAACCCCCACAGCACCACCCGCCAGGGGATCTTCTTGCGATTCACCGAGAGCAGCCAGGCCAGCACCCCGATGACCAGGAGCCCCAGAAGCGACCGGAGCCGGTCCCACAGCGGCGTGTCCAGATCGTCCACCGTCCACCCTTCCACCACCAGCGCGTCGTCAATCAGCTCCTGCGGCTCCTCTTGCGCCTGGTCAATGGGTGGATCCGCCGCCCCCACACCGGTGGTCGGCGGCCCCGCCTCGGCGTCGGCGATTGGGTCCGCCGCCCGGGGGTCGATGAGCCGCAGGGTCGCCGGGAGGGTGTCGGCGGCCAGCGTGTCAGCGGACTGGGTGACCGCGGCGACACCGACGCCGGGACCGGGGGCGGCGGGAAAGGTGCCCTCCGCCAGTCCGGCCCAGGCGCCAGCCAGGAGGAGCACCGCGGCGAGGGACCAGAGGACCAGGGTGGGGGATGTGGGTCGACGCATGTCCGAAGAGTCCTCTCAGGGGTGTGGAAAATGAGGAAACGATCAATGCAAACGCGAGGCTGGATCGAAGCGCTCCCGGGGAGCCGGCCTGGAAGCCGCCCACGGAAGCCGCCCTAGGATACGGCCCATGGCAGTCCGCTGCCACTCCCGCCGATCCGGCAGGTGAAGGCCGCCGAAATGGCCGGAAACCCCCTCTGCGGGCGGGCCGTGACGCGAAATAAGGGGGAAATCGTCCGGCATGGAGGTTGCACTCTCCAGGGGTGGACTCGGCCGACAGGGCCGAACGGAAACGACACCGGACATCGCGTTCACGGTATTCAACTGCATTCACAGCTCTCACGAAGGAGCGCTCATGGGTAAGGTCATCGGCATCGATCTGGGAACCACCAATTCCGTCGTCGCAGTCATGGAGGGTGGTGAGCCCGTTGTCATCCCCAACTCGGAAGGGGGACGCACGACCCCCTCGGTGGTTGGATTCGGAAAGGACGGGGAACGCCTGGTGGGCCAGGTGGCTCGCCGCCAGGCCATCACCAACCCCGCCAACACCATCGCCTCCATCAAGCGACTGATGGGGCGGGGCTACGAAGAGGTGGAGGCGGAGCGGGGCCTGGTCCCCTACGAGGTGGCCCGCGACGGCCAGGGGCGCGTTCAGATCAAGGTCCCCAACGCCGACAAGACCTTCAACCCGCCTGAGATCTCGGCCATCGTGCTCCAGAAGATGAAGCAGACCGCCGAGGACTACCTGGGCCAGAAGGTGGAGCAGGCGGTCATCACCGTCCCCGCCTACTTCAACGACTCGCAGCGGCAGGCCACCAAGGACGCCGGAAAGATCGCCGGCCTCGAGGTCCTCCGGATCATCAACGAGCCCACCGCCGCCGCCCTGGCCTACGGCCTGGACAAGAAGAAGGACGAGAAGATCGCCGTCTTCGACCTGGGCGGCGGAACCTACGACATCTCCATCCTGGAGCTGGGCGACGGGGTCTTCGAGGTGAAGTCCACCAACGGAGACACCCACCTGGGCGGTGACGACTTCGACCAGCGGATCATCGACTGGCTGGTGGACGAGTTCAAGAAGGACCAGGGCATCGACCTGGGCAAGGACGCCATGGCGCTGCAGCGGCTGAAGGAGGCTGCGGAGAAGGCGAAGATGGAGCTCAGCTCCACCATGCAGACCGACATCAACCTTCCCTTCATCACCGCCACGCAGGAGGGGCCCAAGCACCTCAACATGACCCTCTCCCGCTCCAAGTTCGAGCAGCTGGTGGACGACCTGGTGCAGCGGACGATCCAGCCCATGAAGGCGGCCCTCAAGGACGCCGGGCTCGAGTCATCCGACATCGACGAGGTGATCCTGGTGGGCGGTTCCACCCGGATCCCCAAGATCCAGGAAGTGGTGCAGGAGTTCTTCGGAAAGGAGCCTCACAAGGGCGTGAATCCCGACGAGGTCGTCGCCATCGGCGCCGCCATCCAGGGCGGCGTGCTTGCAGGCGACGTCAAGGACGTGCTTCTGCTGGACGTGATCCCGCTCTCGCTGGGAATCGAGACGCTGGGCGGCGTCATGACCCCGCTCATCGACCGCAACACCACGATCCCCACCAAGAAGACGGAGGTCTTCAGCACCGCCGAGGACAACCAGACCACGGTGGAGATCCACGTCCTGCAGGGTGAGCGGAAGATGGCCCAGGACAACAAGACCATCGGCAAGTTCCAGCTCACCGGGATTCCCCCGGCGGCCCGGGGCGTGCCTCAGATCGAAGTCACCTTCGACATCGACGCCAACGGGATCCTCCACGTCTCGGCCAAGGACCGGGCCACCGGCAAGGAGCAGAAGATCCGGATCGAGGCCTCCTCCGGCCTCAGCGAGGAGGAGATCGACCGCATGGTGCAGGACGCGGAGGTCCACGCCGCCGAGGACGAGGAGCGCAAGAAGAAGGTCGAGGCCCGCAACCAGCTCGACTCCCTCGTCTACCAGGTGGAGAAGGACTCGGAGGAGTGGGGCGACAAGGTGGACGAGGAGCTGAAGGGCAAGATGGAGACGGCCCTGGAAGGCGCCAGAACCACTCTCAAGGGAGACGACCACGAGGCCATGGACCGGGCCCGGGAGGACCTGATGCAGGCCTTCAGCGCCGCGGGCCAGCAGGTCTACCAGGCCCAGGCCGCCGAAGCCGGAGCCGCCGAGGGCGCCCCGGAGGGTACCGAGGGTGCCCAGGACGCCGGACCCACCGTAGAGGAGGAACCGGCCGGGGCCGAAGAGGACGAGGACGTGGTGGAGGCCGACTACGAGATCGTGGACGAAGAGAAGAAATAAACCTCCACCTCGCGCAACGAGAACCGAAGGGGCCCGGGCAACCGTCCGGGCCCCTTTCGGCATCCAACGTGGACCCGTGGTGGACCCCGTGGTGGATCCGTGGTGGACCTGTGGTGGACCCCGTGGTGGACCCATGCCCGGGGCTCGCTCGGGACCGCGCCCGGCAAGGCCCCCATCCGGGGATCGCTTCCGGGCTCAACGGGTAGGAACAGCTTGATCAGACCCACCAACGGTGGCCAACAGCATGAATTCCACGCAGCTCCCAAAGAGACCCCAATGATTGATCCACTCAAGTCCAAGACCCGGGTCCTTCTCGCGGTCACCTTCATCAGCGTCCTTGGCCTGGGCGGCGCCGCCCTGCTGGGCTGGACCTCCCCCTCCATCGCCGGACCGATCTTCAACGATCAGCCCCAGGTGTCGGAGGAGCTGGTGCAGCCGGCCGTGGACCTGAGCACGGCCTTCATCAACATCTCCGAAGCGGTGACCCCCGGGGTGGTCCGGATCGAGGTAGAGCGGCCCGGACGCACCGCTCAGCGGGGCCAGCCCCAGCAGATGCCCCCCCTCTTCGACTGGTTCTTCGATCCACCGGGCGGCCAGGAAGAGGGCAGGCAGCAGCCCCGGCAACAGCCCCAGCCTCGGACCACCGGAGGGAGCGGGTTCCTGGTGACCGAGGACGGCTACATCCTCACCAACGATCACGTGGTCTCGGAGGCCCAGACGATCCGGGTCTTCCTCCCGGACGGGCGGCAGTACATGGCCGACCTGGTGGGAAGCGATCCCACCACCGACGTGGCCGTGATCCACATCGACGAGTCGAACCTCCCGACCCTCAGCCTGGGAGAATCCTCGGCCACCCGGGTGGGTGAATGGGTACTGGCCGTGGGGAACCCGGGCTTCGGGGGCGGACGGGCGCTGGACTACACCGTCACCGCCGGCATCGTCAGAGCCATCGGGCGCCCCCTGGACCTCATCGGCGATGGGCTGCGCCGGCAGGAGGAGTTCCAGGAGATCGCCGGTTACGCCATCGAGGACTTCATCCAGACCGATGCGGTGATCAACCCGGGCAACTCCGGCGGCCCGCTGGTGAACGTTCGCGGACAGGTGGTGGGGATCAACACCGCCATCGCCTCCCGCACAGGCTTCTACCAGGGCTACGGCTTCGCCATTCCCATCGACCTGGCGAAGCGCATCATGGAGGACCTGGTGGAATACGGCCAGGTCCGCCGCCCCCTCCTGGGCATTGAAATGGAGCCGGTGAGCAATGTGGACGCCGAATACTACGGGCTCCCCCGGGCCTTCGGGGTGCTGGTGCAGCGTCTCCCCGAAGACGGCCCCGCCTATCGGGCTGGCATCCGCCAGGAGGACGTGATCGTGGCCATCGACGGTGAAGAGGTGGAGCGGCCCGGTCAGCTCCAGCTCCTCATCGCCCAGCGCCGCCCCGGCGACCAGGTCACCGTCCGCTACTACCGCGACGGTGAGCCCGACGAAGTCACCGTCCGGCTCGGCGAGGCGGACCTGGGTCCCCGAACTGCCCAGACCCAGCGCGCGGAGGCCCGCACCGAGGAGCGCCTGGGGATCGAAGTGGCCCCCCTGGACGCCGAGGTCGCCCGGGAACTCAACTTCTCCGAGCCCGGCGGCGTCGTGATCCGCAACGTGAGCCCCGCCGGCCCTGCCGCCCGACGCAACGTATTTCCGGGCCTGAGGCTCGACCAGATCAACAGGCAGGACGTGGAGAGCGTCTCGGACGTGGAACGCCTCCTGGAAGAGGTGGGCCCCGGGGACGTGGTCTCGCTCCGGCTCTCCGATGCCTCCGGCCAGAGCCGGGTGGTGAACCTCCGGGTCCCGGGCTGACCTGGAGGCGTGATCCCAGCCGGTGATCCCGGGCCCGTCCCGGGATCGTCCCCCGCCCCTGCACCACGGGCCTCCACGCCCGGATCCGCCGAGCACCCCAGCCGGCAGGTCCGGGCGTGGTGCATCCGGGGCCCCACTGCCGGAATCCCCCGTGTTGATGCCCCTTCCCGGCCCGGTTATGTTTTCCGTTCGGATGGGGGAGTCTCACCGGCCCTCGGCATGACACCAGGGTGCGCATCGCGACGGGATCGGCTCCCGAGGGCGAAAGTGGCGGAACTGGTAGACGCGCGAGACTTAGGATCTCGTGGCCTCGTGCCGTGGGGGTTCGAGTCCCCCCTTTCGCACTGCTCCAACCACGTCAAGAACAGGACCACATGGGAATCGATGTCTCCAAGCTCCAGGTGACCCTGGAGGAGGGCGAGCGCGGACAGCGCACCCTCAAGATCACCGTGCCCGCCGAACTGATGGCCCAGGAGCGCCGGGCCACCGCCCAGAAGCTCTCCAAGGGGCTCGACCTCCCCGGGTTCCGGAAGGGCAAGGTCCCTGCGGCGGTGGTGGAGAAGCGCCTCGGCGCCACCCTGAACCAGGAGGTGGTGGACCGGGTGGTCGGAGACGCATACCGGGAGGTCCTGCAGGACCGGGACATCCGACCCATCAGCCAGGGCGAGGTCGACCAGGTGGACTACGCCCCGGACACGGACCTCAGCTTCAGCATCACCTTCGAGGTGGCTCCCGACATCGAGCTGGCCCGGGTGAGCGGATTCCAGGTCAAGCGACCCCATTATCCGGTCACCGAGACCGAGGTGGACAAAGTCCTGCAGCAGATCCGGGAGCGGCAGGGGACCTGGACGCCCCGGGAGGAGGGCAAGCCGGGCGAGGGGGACATGGTGGCCGTGCGGATCCAGCGATTGGCGGAAGAGGACGACGAGCCCCGCCCCTACGAGCTGACCCTGGGCAAGGACGAAGCCATCCCCGACGTGGAGGAGGCCATCCAGTCCCTGGAGGTGGGCCAGGAAGGCGACTTCACCGTCAGCTTCCCCGAGGACTTCCCCAACGAGGAGCGCCGGGGCGACACGGAGGAGCTCCGGATCTTCCTTGACTCCCGCAAGGAGCTGGAGGTCCCCGACCTGGACGACGACTTCGCCAAGTCGGTGGGCGAGTTTGAGACGCTGGACGAACTCAAGGAGCAGATCGAGGCCGATCTGAAGAAGGAGGCCGCCGAGGAAGCCGAAGCCGCGGTCAGGGGACAGCTCCTGGAGCAGCTCCTGGCGGCCAACTCCTTCCAGGTGCCCCAGGCCATGGTGGACGAGTACCTCCGTTCCGTCATGACCGAAGACGGAAAGGAGCCCGACGACGACCAGATCGCCCGGGCCCGGGAAGAGGTGGGCGATCGGGCCGAGCGGGCGGTGAAGCGCGTGCTGGCCATCCAGGAGCTGGCCCGCTCCCAGGAGCTGAAGGCCACCGCAGAAGAAGTTGACGAACGCATCGAAAAGCTTGCCGAAAGCAACGATGTCCCGCCAGGCGAGATCTACGCCCGGCTCCAGAAGGCCGGACAGATCGAGCGGCTCGAGCGAGAGATCACCGAACGCAAGGTCTTCGAGTTCCTGAAAAGCGAATCAACCATCACGGACGAGAACTGACGCTACATGTCGACCTATCCGCCGTACGTCATCGAGCGCACCAGCCGGGGAGAGCGCAGCTACGACATCTTCTCCCGGCTCCTCATGGACCGGATCATCTTTCTGGGGAGCGCGGTGAACGACACCGTGTCGAACATCATCGTGGCCCAGCTCCTCTTCCTGGACGCCGAGGACCCGGAGCGGGACATCTACATGTACATCAACTCGCCCGGGGGAAGCGTCTACGCGGGGCTGGCCATCTACGACACCATGCAGCACCTCCGGGCGCCGGTGTCCACCTTCTGCGTGGGGATGGCGGCCTCCATGGGGGCGCTGCTCCTCACCGGGGGGGCCAAGGGGAAGCGGAGCGCGCTTCCCAACAGCCGGATCATGCTCCACC
>PWLA01000126.1 GCA_003559555.1 Gemmatimonadota bacterium
CGAACTTGCATGAAGTGTGCCGGGGCCGGATGTCCCACTGAGCGTCGCTCTGGCCTGGCACCTGCCCGATTCATATCATCGTTTCCCATATGCCGCTTCAACGAACCCTCTCCGATCCTGCCCTGGGGGTGGCCTGGCGTCGGCTGGTCCGCCTCTGGCGGCCCATGGCCGCATGGACGCTTCTGACCTGGGGCATGGTGATCGTCATCCTGGGGCCCCTCTCCTCGGGACTTCTGGCTCGACGCTTTCTCCTGGGAGAAGCGCGGGTGGTGGGGAACGAGGACCTGCTGGCCTGGGCCCTCACCCCGGGGGGTGCCCTCTACGTGCTCCTGGCCGGGGGACTGGCCCTGGTGGCGGCGGTGGTTCGGTACGCCGGCCTCTTCCAGATCGTGAGTTCGCATGTGGCGGGACGAAGGGTGGACTTGCGCCGCACCGCCATGGCGCTGGCGCCTCGCCTGCCCGCCGTTTTCCGTCTCTGTGTGGCGGCCGTGGTGCTGGGTCTCCTGGCGCTGGTTCCCCTGGTGGTCGGGCTGGGAGGGGTGTACCTGGCGTTCCTGGCCGAACACGACATCAACTACTATCTGACCGCCGCCCCCCCGGAGTGGCACCGAGCCCTCTGGATCGGCGGGGGATGGACGGGGCTCTGGGCCGTGGGCGTCCTGGTTCTGCTGGGACGGAGCCTGCTGGCTCTGCCCCTCTATCTGGATCGTGGGACGCTGGCCCAGCGCCCCTCGCTGGTTGAGGCGCTACGCACCTCGTGGGTGCGGACTCGTGGCACCGGGGTGCGGCTGCTGCGGTTGGTTCTGGTGGCGGCGGTGGGATGGGCGCTGGTCCGGTTGCTGGTCGATGGTGCCTTCTACTTTGTGGGGATCTGGGCGGTGGAGTGGGTTGCCGGATGGGCGCCGTCGCTGCAGGTGGTGGCTGCGGCGACCTTCCTCTACCTGGCCGGATCGCTGGCGTTGGATGCGCTGATGGGATTCCTGGGGTTTTCCTTCATGGCGACGCTCCTCACGGGGTACTACGTCCAGGATACCGACCTGCACAGCGATGCCCTTCCCTCGGCCGGAGTCCGACAGATCCGGATCCGAGCCGCCCGGCTGTCTCGGCGGTGGCTGAATCCGGCCCGGGCCGTCCCGGCAGCCGGTGTGCTCCTCCTGTTGAGCTTCGGGGCCAGCGGGTTGCTGGTGGAGACGACCCCCGAACCCGGTCTGGTGATCATCTCGGCGCACCGTGCCGGCCCTCCGCCGGCACCGGAGAACACGCTGGCGGCAATGGAGCGGTCCATCGAGGCCGGAGCCCACTACACCGAGATCGATGTGCAGCGGACCCGCGACGGGGTGGTCGTGGTGCTGCACGACGTGGATCTCATGCGGGTGGCCGGCGACCCCCGACGGCCGGCGGACACGCCCTTCGCCGAGATGGCGGACCTGGTGAAGCTTCCGGATGACGGCTCACGTCCCGATGAGCGGCGGCTGGCCACCCTGGGCGAGTTCCTGGAGCGAGCCCGGGGGCGCATCGGCCTGAACATCGAGCTCAAGTACTACGGCTGGGACCCGGAGCTGGCGCCGGCAGTCGTGCACGAGGTCCGGGCTCGGGGGATGGAGGACGAGGTGGTCCTCATGTCTCTCAAGCTGGCGGCTGTGGAGCAGCTCCGCGGACTGGCCCCCGACATGCCGGTGGGGTACGTCTCCACGGTGGCGGTCGGTGATGTGACGCGACTTCCGGTGGATTTCCTGGCGGTCCCCACCGCCCGGATCAGCTCCCGGATCCTGCAGGATGCCCGGGAGCAGGGTGTGGAGATCCACGTCTGGACCGTGAACGATCCGTCCCGGATGGCCGACCTCATGGAACGGGGCGTCGATGGGATCATCACCGACGACCCGGGGCTGGCCGTGCGGGTGCACGAGGAGCTCTCCGGACTCACGTCCACCGCCCGGCTCCTCCTGCAGATCCGTCGCTTTGCGCTGCAGGGGGATCCGTCGGAGGTCTCGGCGGTAGAGGAGCGGGAGGGCGGAGCCCCCCCAGCGGACGATGCGCACCCCTGAGCCTTTCCACAGGAGACCGCCATGCAGCTCACCGGCATTCACCACCTCACCGCCGTCTCGGCCCGAATCCGGGAGAACTACCGGTTCTATACCGAGGTCATGGGGATGCGTCTGGTGAAGCGAAGCGTCAACCAGGACGATGTGAGCGCCTACCACCTCTTCTATGCCGACGCGGTGGGTTCGCCCGGAACCGACCTCACCTTCTTCGACTGGGAGATGCCCCGGGAGCGCAGGGGGACCCGAAGCATCGTTCGGACCGGGCTCAGGGTTCGGGACGCGTCGAGCCTGGAGTGGTGGGCCGAGCGCCTGAGAGGCCACGAACTGGAGGTGGCCGGGGTGATGGAGCTGGACGGCCGGGCCACCCTGGAGTTCCAGGACCCGGAGGGCCAGCGACTTGCCCTGGTTGAGGATGGTGGCGCCGGCGACGAGCCGGTCCCATGGGAAGACAGCCCGGTTCCGGCCGAGCATCAGGTTCGGGGACTGGGGCCCGTCGTCCTGAGCGTACCCGAGTTGCAGGGCACCCACCAGATCCTCACCCGGGTCATGGGCATGGAGGACGTGCGTGAGTACCGGGATGGACCCTCGGTCCGGATGGGTGGGGAGGGTGAGAGCGAGGTACGCGTGTATCAGATGGGGGGGGAGGGGCCCCATGCCGAGCTCCACGTGGCGGTGGAGCCCGACCTTCCCGTGGCCCGTCTCGGTGCCGGCGGGGTCCACCACGTGGCCTTCCGGACCCCGAACCAGGAGGAGTATCGGGGCTGGGCCCATCGACTGAACGAGCTCCGGGTCCCCAACAGCGGCGAGGTGGACCGCTACTACTTCCGGAGCCTCTACTTCCGGGAGCCTGGCGGAATTCTCTTTGAGATCGCCACCGACGGTCCCGGTTTCGCCGTGGACTAGGACCCGGAGCACCTGGGCGAATCGGTGGCCCTCCCTCCCTTTCTGGAGTCACGCCGGGAGCGGATCGTGGCCAATCTGAAGCCCCTCGACTAAAGGGTTCCACAACCCCGATTCTGGTCCTGCCTCTTGACGGGGCGTCTGCAAACCGCAGAATGACCCCTGACCATCCCTGCCCACATTTCAGGAAGGCAAGACCATGAACACCCCCCCTCGTCCAGTCCGTCTGGTCGGGTCCATCGTGCTCGTGGCGGTCCTGGCCCTGCCCCTGCAGGCCCAGGATCGCAGCACCCCCAACCAGGCCAACTGGTCCCAGCTGGAGCGATTCAGCTCCGACAACCTGGACCGCTTCGTCCACAGTCAGTCCGTGCAGTCCAACTGGATTCACGAGACCGACTCCCTCTGGTACCGATGGCAGGACAGCCAGGGCACCCGCTACCACCTGGTGGATCCCTCGGGCCCCGAGAAGCGCTTCCTCTTCGATCACCAGCGGATGGCCGAGCTCCTCTCCCAGGAGTTGGAGACGTACCTGGAGGCCCACGAGCTCCCCATTCAGGAGATCGAGTTCGAAGAGGACGTGACGGACCGGTTCACCTTCGTGGCCGAGGACGTGCGTTTCGAGTACCACCTGGACGACCAGACTCTGGAGAACCTGGGTGAGGTGGAGGAGGACGAGGAGGAGGACGAGCGGCGGTGGCGCAATTTCTCTCCCGACAGCACGGCCTACGTCTACGCCGAGGAGCACAACCTCTACTTCGTCGAGATTATCGACGAGGAGGAACAGGAGGCGGTGCAGCTGACCGATGACGGCGAGGAATACTACGGCTTCGGGAGCCGGGACGTGGACGAGGAGGAAGATGTCGAGCCCACCGACTACCGGGTCCGTCCCAACGTGAACTGGTCCGAGGACAGCCGGGCGTTCTCGGTGACCCGGAGCGATCGCCGGGAGGTGCAGGAGCTCTAC
>PWLA01000038.1 GCA_003559555.1 Gemmatimonadota bacterium
ACGTTCGGAACGAAAGACAGCGTCCGTCATCTCCCGTCCTCCGCTTCGCCGGCTCCGGTACCCAAGCCTCGCGGGGGATCGGAGGCCCTTCCATGTCTGAATGGGACGGATCTGCGGGGCCACGGTCCGAACGATCTGCCGGGCCACAGCCCGAACGATCTGCCGGGCCGCAGCCGGAACCATCTGCTGGGCCACAGCCCGAACGGTCTGCCGGGCCACAGCCCGAATGAGCCGCCGAACCGCATGCCCTGGTCCCATCAGACCGGGTCGTCCCCCACCCCTGAGTCGTCCGATCCGTCGTCGATCCCGTCCTCTCCCCCATCCTCGTCCGCGCCCGGGTCCGTCCCGTCCCAGTAGTCGTAGGTGGTGACGCACCGGTTCAGGAAGAGGATCGAAGCTCGGCAGGTCTCGGTCTCCTTGCAGAGGATCTCGGCATCTCCCCCGCACTCCGCGGCTGCCACCTGGCGATCGGGAGCACCCAGGAAGGTCGCCAGGGCCAGCAGGAGGGCACCGGGAAGCGCCAGGCGGCGCATCCAGGGCCCGGTGTCAGGCACATCGAGCGCCGGCTCCTGTGGTTCAAGCGCGGAGGTTGGAGGGGAGCCCGAGGCTGGCCTGGGCGTATGCGGTGACATGGGCGTATGCGGTGACATGGGCGTGCGGGGTGGCATGGGGGTCCTCCCTGGTGTGGGGTGAGCGGCGTTCGGGAGAAGGTCTTCCGGCCCCCTCCCGGGTGTGCCCCGGAGAGTGGGCCCGCGCGCCCGTGCGTGACCATAGCAATTTGGGCCATCCTGGTCGCGGCTTGCGCTCCGGCCTCACCTGGCTTCATCTGAGGGGCCCGACGCTCGCATTCGATCCCGTCCCTTCGTCCCTGCCTCGCGCCATGCCAACCCGTTCTGCCAGCGATGCGCCTCTGCCCACCCTGGCCCGGATCCGGGCCACCCACGACCACGTTGCCGAGCACGTGATCCGAACCCCGGTACGTCGCTGGAGCGATCCGCCCCTGGACGACCTCCTGGCGCCCGATACAGAGGTCTGGTTGAAGGAGGAACTCTTCCAGCGCACCGGCACCTTCAAGCCCCGGGGAGCGCTGGCGGTGATGATGGAGCTTTCCCGGCAGGCCCTTGGCCGGGGGGTGACGGCAGTGAGTGCCGGCAACCACGCCATGGCCGTGGCCTACGCCGCCGCCACGCTGGGGTCCAGCGCCAAGGTGGTGATGCCCGAGACTGCCAGCCCGCTTCGGGTGGCCAAGTGCCGGGCGTACGGGGCGGAAGTGGTGCTGGTCCCGGACGTGCACGCGGCCTTCGATGAGGTGCGCCGGATCGAGGGGGAGGAAGGGCGTGCCTTCGTCCACCCCTTCGAGGGCCGGCTCACCGCCCTGGGCACCGCAGGTGTGGGCCTGGAACTCATGGAACAGGTGGAGGAGCTGGACGCCGTCATCGTACCCATCGGCGGCGGAGGGCTCTGCGCGGGGATCGCCTCGGCGGTGAAGCTTCTCCGGCCCGGGACCGCCGTCTTCGGAGTGGAACCGGAGGGAGCCGACACCATGCATCGGAGTTTCCGGGACGGGAGGCCGCAGGAGATCGACCGGGTGCGGACCATCGCCGACTCCCTGGGCGCCCCCCACGCAGCGCCCTACAGCTTCAGGGTCTGCCGCCGCTTCGTAGACGAGCTGGTTCTGGTGGACGACGACGCTCTACGGCGGAGCATGCACCTCCTCTTTCACTCGGCCAAGCTGGCGGTGGAGCCGGCGGGTGCCGCCGCCACCGCCGCGTTGGTGGGTCCGCTACGGGACCGGCTGGCCGGTCGCCGGGTGGGGCTCATCGTGTGCGGGGCCAACATCGACTCCCACACCTTCGCCCAGCACCTGGCCGCCGTGGACGGGACGGACGGGCGGTAGCAATCTGACCGGGAATCGAGGGCGGTCGCTGGGGTCGGCCTTCTGGCGACACCTCGGCTCAGCGGCGCGGACGCATGAGTGCGTCGAAGGGGCCGTACCCGCGGAGCCGGGCCAGATGCGGGTCGGTGTGGATGAACAATTCCATGGGCAGGCCGCCGGCGAAGGCACGCCGGAGCATGCGGACGGCCCGGTCCCTGTCGTCCAGGAGGGCGGACACGGCAGCCAGCCAGAACCACTGCGCGCCGTAGAGAAATGGGCGATCCAGCCGTTCGAGCCGGGAGCACCGGCGGTCGACGTCCTCCGCGTCGCCCCGGCGAGCGGCGATGACCGCCAGATACCCTTCGTCCAGATGGGCCTGCAGGTGGCCGTGGTGGTAGCCGATGGGCTGAACCCCTCCCTCCGAGCTCCGGGCCAGTTCGTCGAAGACGGTCTCCGCCTCGTCGTACTGGCCGGCGTGGTAGAGCGCCCGGCCCAGCTCCCGGCGGAGCGACTCCGATTCCGCTTCACGTATCTTCTCCCGATACCACGCCACCGCCTGTCCCAGGAGGGCCTCAGCCGCCTCGGAAGCGTCCCGGGCGTCCGGCTCCGGACGAGCATGGGCCCGGAGCTCCAGGGCGGCCTCCACCAGAAGCTCACCTGGGAGTGGGGCCTGTGTGGCGGGGCTCGCCAGCGTCTGCTCCACCACCCGGATCACATCGGACGAACGCCCGAGTCCGGCGAGGGCACGGATCTCCAGAAGCGCCGCGACGGGATCGTCCGGGTGTGCGCGTCGACACCGGCTGGCCGCTTCCAGCTCCCGGGCGTGGTCGCCGACGAGGTGGTGGGCCTGGGTCAACTCGATCCAGTAGAAGATCCACCCCCGCATCTCTCCGGCGTCCGGGTCCAGGCGGCCCAGGACCTCCCGCGCCTGCCGGGGACGGTTCAGGCGCCGGGCCTCCTCGGCCACCTGAAAGTGGGGGATGGATCCCGGTGCGAGATCGGCTTGCTCGCCGGCCGCCTGGTGCGCCGCGGCCCAATCTCCCTTGAGCCAGGCCAGGACCATCGCCAGGACCGCCCGCTCGAAGCGACCCAGGGACTGGCTCAGACCCGCGGCCTCGCTGGCCGCCGTCTCCGCTTCATCGAGCTCGCCCAGATTCCAGAGCGCGATGGCCGACACGACGCGGGGAAGGGCGTAGTCGGGCTCCAGGGTGGCGGAGCGGCGGAAGTGCACCAGCGCCGAGCGCCATTCCCGCCGGATGAACCGCTCCAGGCCCGCCATGTATTCCCGGTATGCCTCCATGCCCGGCGGACGAGCGGCTTCCCGCACATGGACGGCGCGTCGCGTGAGGGCCGGGCCCAGGCTGGTCATGATCCGCTCCCGCAGCTCCTCCACGCCCTCCAGCGGCCTGGATCTGTGGGTGTCCACCGGCTCCGGACCCCTGAGGAGCTTTCCGCCGGCCACGTCGGTAAAGCGAACCTGGAAGCGAAGCCGGTCGCCCTCGAGGTGGATGGCTCCGCCCACGACCGTTCCTGCCCCCATGGGCTGTGCGAGCTCGACCAGCTCTGCGGGTGCCTCGCCTGCCGAAGGTGGAGAGCCGCCGCCGGCCATCGGCGGGAGCACCTCGAGTTCTGGAATCGTCGCCAGCCCCTGGGCCACGGCATCGGCGGTCAACCGTCCCAGGGTGTCCAGGGCGGGGTCGCCCGTGAGGTTCTCCAACTGCAGGACGAGCACGCGCTGGGGAGAAGGGGGAGGCGGGCCCGGGGCGCCGGCCACCAGGGCCGCCGATCCGGCCGCCGGTGACGCCGATCCGTCCCCCTCCTGGGCCTGCACCGCGGCCAGAAGCTCCACCGTCTCGGGTGAGGGCTCCAGGTCGAAGTCCCGGGCCAGGCGGGTCGCCAGGGCTTCGTAGGCCTCCACCGCACCGGGGCGGTTTCCGCTTCGGGCCAGCAGGGAGATGAGTCGGCGTCCCACGGTCTCGTTGGTCGGCTCGAGTCGAAGGGCCCATCGGACCCGCTCGGCGGCTCGCCCCAGGTCGCCCTCCTGCTCGGCATCGTCGCCCAGGCGGAGCGCCGCTTCCGCTGCGGCCACCCGGAGTCGCTGCCTCTCGGCCTGCAGCCACCGGTCGAATTCCCAGACCCCGTCCAGCAGAAAGCCGGGGAGCAGTTCGCCGCCGTAGCGCTCCACGGCGGCCTCGTCCCGGCCCAGCTCTAGCGCCTGCAGGAACGCCAGGGCATCGCACCGGACGGCCTCTGCAGCGATACCGACTTCGGCGTTGCCCCGATTGACGATGACGCCCTCTCCCAGATGACGCCGGAGAAAACGCAACGCCTGCCGCAGCGCGGCCCGGGCGCGGTCCTCCGTGGAGTCGGCCCAGAAGGCCCCCAGGAGCTCATCCCGACGCAGGAAGCCTCCCGGCCGCCGGAGTGCCAGATAGGCGAGCAGCGCGAACCGCTTGGGCTGGACCAGCACCTGCCCCAGCTCGACGTCGCCCGAGTGCAGTCCGATGCCTCCCAACACGTCGAGCCGCACGGGCTTCCGGTTGCCGGCGTCCGCTGGGATCACGGCCGGATCACGGGCTGATCACACAGGAACCATATCCGTTCATACGAGGCCTGCGAAAGCAAGAGAAGAACCCCATTGAACCGCCTTCGAACATGCCTCGAAACATTGAACCGGCGCACAGTGCGCCGCAAGGCGATCCCAATCAGGAGGTGCAGCATGTGTTCCAGAAACTGTCTCGTTGCTGTCGTCGTCGTCGCCGTCCTGGCCCTCGCGGCCTGCCAGAGCGACGGCCTGTCCAGCACGGCGCCCCCGGAGGCCGATGCGCTCGAGGCGGCAGCCGGCGCGGCCAATGCCGTTCACAGGGTGTCCTTTCCCGCAGAGGACCCCGGGCCGCCCATCTATGCGCGAATGACGACGCTGAGGAACCAGATCTTCAGCGACGGCGAGTACGTGGCGATCCCCTTCTACAGGGACCCCGAGTGCGTGCCCCCGGACTTCAACCTGCTCGAAGGGCTGCACCCGCCCGGTCCGGAAGGTCCGGGCGCGTTCGGGTGCGAGCTGATGGTGGACGGACACTTCATCATCGAGTCCGGCGCCCCTCTCGGAACGTTTCCCATCCGAGCCGTCACGAACGGACCCGCCCCGGTCTGGTTCGTGCCCTGGAGTGAACTCGAGGCCGCCATCGCCGACGGTCAGCTCACCATGCCCGAACTCCTCGCGCTGAACCCCCTTCGGGGGACGGCCGACCGCTTCAACGAGATGCTCGCTCCCCGGGAGGAGAACCACCACGTCGTGATCACGAGCCGTGGCCGGCTCGAAGGCGGAGACCGGTTCCAGTTCAACGTGAATCACCGGGGAGATCAGATCCGCAGCATCCTCATCCGCTTCCACTGAACCGGGGTCAGCCACCATGCTCACGACCATCCTTGCGCTTGTCATGCTGTCCTTCGCCCAGGTGGGCGTCCAGGGGGACGAGGTCACCCGGATTCGGGGAGACTCGATCCAGCTGGGAGGTGGGGTCGTGCACAGTTGGGTGGAGGTCGACCGGGAGGGCGCCCCCG
Source organism: Gemmatimonadota bacterium (assembly GCA_003559555.1). Lineage (GTDB taxonomy): Bacteria > Gemmatimonadota > Gemmatimonadetes > Longimicrobiales > Gaopeijiaceae > PWLA01. Next base: position 5,441 of record PWLA01000038.1, read on the forward strand.
TTGCCATGGGGGTGGCCCTTCCGGACTCGGTCATCGCGTCGGTCTCCGACGAAGGCGCCATGCTGAGCCTCGATCTTCCCGCCGTCGACGGCCTTCCCTTCCAGCACGTGCTCTTCGACTGGGGACCCAGCGGACATCCCCCGGCGAGCGTCTACGATCTTCCGCACTGGGATGCGCACTTCTACCTCATCAGCGCCCAGGAGCGAAGAGCCATCGCTGAGGGCTTGACGTCCGAGCGTCCCGACGAACGCTACATGCCCGAAGGCTTCATCCCCGTTCCCGGTCTGGGCCTCTACTCCTTCCCGGAAATGGGCGTCCACTGGGTGCACGAGAGCGCATCCGAGTTTCACGACCATCCCTTCGATCAGACGATCATCTACGGGTCCATCGGAGAGCAGGTCATCTTCGTGGAGCCCATGTTCACGAGTGCGTTCCTGAGTGATCGGCCCGACCTTTCCCTGCCGGTCCCGCAGCCGCCTGCCGTGAGCCGGGAGGGGTATTATCCTACACGCTACGTGATCCGCCATGACCCCCGGGAGGAGGGGTTTCGGATCAGCCTCGAAGGGTTTCGTTGGCGGACGGCCGGCTGAGCGTGCCCGGGGCCCCACACCGCACGGACCTGCCCTGCAGTCAGGCGGGGACTTGCCCTTTCCAGGGGAGCGTCCAATAATGGCGCTGGCTCGTGCGCCCATCACATTCCGGTGATCGGTGGGCGAGCCGGTCCCCGAACCGGAGCGTTGACTCGATGAAGACCGTGTTCAAGGTCGCTGGCCTGCTGGTCCTCGCCCTCCTCCTCCTCGGGGGAGGCATCTATTCCTGGGCCTCGGCTTCGGCCAACCGGACGCTGGCCCGGACCCTGGACAGCCACAGCGTGGACTTCCCCGTCCCCTTCCCCCTTCAGGAGGAGGAGATCGGGGAGCTGGGCCTCACCCCGGAGGAGGCGGAGGCGCTGGCGCTGGAACGGGCCATGGAACGAGGCCGGCACCTGTTGGAATCCCGCTATCCCTGCGCCGAGTGCCACGGGGGGGACTACGGGGGCGGCGTCATGGTCGATGCCTTCCCCATCGGCACCCTCATGGGCCCGAACCTGACCTCCGGTGAGGGTGGGGTGGTGGCGGACTACACGGTGGCCGACTGGGACCGCATCGTGCGGCACGGGATCCGGCCCGACGGACGGCCTGCCGTCATGCCCTCCGAGGACTTCCTCCTCATGTCGGACCAGGAACTCTCGGACATCATCGCCTTCTTCCGCACCGTGCCGGCGGTGGACCGGGAGGTGCCGCCGGTGACCCTGGGACCCCTGGGCCGGTTCCTGGTGGCCCGGGGTGAGATCGTCCTCTCGGCCGATCACCTGGAGGACCATTTCGCTGCCCATCCCGTGCTGCCTCCGCCGGCCGAGGTCACGGTGGAGTTCGGCCGGCACCTGGCCGGGGTCTGTATCGGGTGTCATGCACCGGACCTGGCGGGTGGTCGGATTGCCGGTGGGGACCCCAACTGGGCTCCCGCCGCCAACCTGACGCCGCACGAGGACGGGCTCGCCGGCTGGAGCTACGACGACTTCGCCCGGGTCATGCTGGAGGAGGAGCGCCCGGACGGCTCCCGGACCCGCGAGCCCATGACCTTCGTCACCCCCTTCGCCCGGAACATGACCGAGGTGGAGATGGAAGCGCTGTGGCTGTACCTCCAGTCCCTGCCCCCGCGGCCCACGGGCTGAGGGCAGGGGGCGCTCCTTCGGATCTTGTATTTCGGACCTGCGTACCGTAGGTCAGAGGATCCGGCCGAAAGGCGAACCGGAGCGGGGCGAGCCCCGAACCAAGGAGCGATGACGATGGCGGCAGCGCGATGGGCAGGTGAAGGCTGGGTCGGGGAAGGAAGGCCTGGCGAGCGGAGAGCTGGCGGAAGGAGAGCCAGCCGCCGCAGAGCGGGTGGGCGCGGAGCGAGCGGACGCAAGGCCGGCTCGCTGGTCGTGCTGGCCGTGGCGCTGGTGGGGCTCGGGGGTTGCGGAGAAGCTCCCCAGGGAGGCGAGCCCGGAGCCCAGGCGTCGCAGGCCGCCGGAGCCGGCGCGGGCGAGGCCGGCCAGGTCGGGCAGTCCGCCGAGCCCGGATCCGCGGCGGCCGGGGGCGAGCAGGCCACCGGGAATGCCAGCGATCCCGCCGCCGGGCCCACGGCCCGGGACGCGCCGGTGATCCTGATCACCGGCTCTACCGGGGGACTGGGCCGGGAGGTGGCGCTGGAGATGGGCTCCACCGGCGCCCACGTCATCATCCACGGCCGCAACGAGGAGCGGGGCCGCGAGGTGGTCGAGGCCATCGAGGCGGAAGGGATCGGGAGCGCCGAGTTCATCGCCGCCGATCTGGCGTCGCTGGACGAGACCCGTCGGCTCGCCGAGGAGGTCCGCTCCCGGGTCGACCGGCTCGATGTCCTGGTCAACAACGCCGGCGTCTGGCTCGAGGCGGACGACGGCCGGGTGATCACCGACGACGGCTTCGAGTTCCACTTCCAGGTGAACTACCTCTCGCACTTCCTCCTGACCCGCGAGCTGCTCCCCCTGATCCGTGCCAGCGGCAGCGATGCGCGTCCGGCCCGGATCGTCAATGTGGCCTCGACGGCCCAGCGTCCCATCGACTTCGATGACGTCATGATGGAGGAGGGCTACAGCGACGGTCGCGGCTACGCCCAGAGCAAGCTGGCCCAGATCCTCCACGCCTTCGACCTGGCCGAAGCGCTGGACGGGGAGCCCGTGCTCGTCCTCGCCCTCCATCCCGCCACCATGATGGACACCGACATGGTCCTGTCGCGAGGTGCCCAGGCCAGGGCGTCGGTGGACGAGGGCAGGGAGGCCGTCGTGAACCTCATCACCTCGCCCGACGTCCGGAGCGGCCAGTACTTCCGGGGTCTCACCCCCACCGAGGCTCACGACCAGGCCTACGACGAGGAGGCCCGGGAACGCCTCCGCCAACTCAGCCTGGAGTGGGTCGGCTAAGCCAGCCCATGAGGTGCCAAAACTGCGGCTCGGAGCTCCAGGGGCGCTTCTGCTCGGATTGCGGGCAGGAAGACCGGGACATGGACATTTCCCTCCGGGAGTTCGTGGGCGAGCTGCTGGGGAACCTGGTGAGCTTCGACTCACGGGTATGGCGCACCCTGGTCCCGCTGCTCTTCCGGCCCGGTGAGCTGACGGCCCGCTACCTGGCGGGTCAGCGCGTGCGGTTCGTCCCTCCCGTCCGGCTCTACGTCTTCGTGAGCATCCTCTACTTTCTGCTCATGGCGTGGATCGGGGCCGACGGGGAGGTCTTGCGGGGTGTGGATGGCGTCACCGGCGGCCCCACCCCCGAGGAGATCGTGGCCGAGGCCGACGTGCCCGAGTTCTTCCGGGGCGTCCTGGCCGACCCCGCTGCATTCCGCCGGGCATTCCTCCAGGGTCTCTCGTACCTCATGTTCTTCCTGGTGCCGGCTTTCGCTGGACTCACGGCTCTTGCATACTGGCGGAGGAAGCGGCCCTATCTTCACCACCTCCTCTTTGCCGTCCACATCCACGCCTTCGTCTTTCTGCTGCTCTCGGTCCAGGTGCTTCTGGAGGCGTCCGTCGTGCTGCGGTCCGTGGGCGAGTTGTTGACTCTGGCCATCCCCGTGTATCTCTACATGGGGTTGCGCCGGGTCTACGGGGGCCGAAGATGGGTCGCGGGAATCCGGGTTGCCGCTCTACTGATGAGCTACATGCTCATCCTGGGCCTCTCCGTCGCGGCTCTGGCTCTCCTCCTGATCTACGTGTGGTCACGGTGAGGGGCCTTCCGGGTAGCACGAGCCGGACAGTACCGATCCAGACCCCCCTGACCTTGTCGGCGCCCCTGACCCGACCCGACACCCTGACCTGACCCGACACCCTGACCTTGCCAGAGCCCCTGACCCGACCCGACAGCCCGGACCTCCAACCAGACCTCTTCGCCCGACACCCTGACCTGACCCGACACCCTGAACCCACCGGGAGATTTTGCCATGACCCTGCGCGCTCGCCTGGCCGGCATCGGCCACTACGTTCCGCCGCGGGTCGTCTCCAACGACGACCTGGCCCAGCTCTTCGACACCTAGGATGCCTGGATCCAGGAGCGGACCGGCATCCGGGAGCGGCGGTTCGTGGACGAGGGGACCACCTGCACCGATCTGGCGGAGGCGGCCTCCCGCGAGGCGCTGGAGCACGCGGGCTGGGAGCCAGAGGACGTGGACTTCATCCTCTTCGCCACCCTCTCCCCGGATCTCTACTTTCCGGGCAACGGGGTCTTCCTCCAGGAGCAACTGGGGATGGGGCCTGTGGGCGCGCTTGACCTGCGGACCCAGTGCACGGGCTTCGTCTACGGGCTGGCCACCGCCGACGCATACATCCGCAGCGGGATGTACCGCCGGATCCTCCTGGTGGGGGCGGAAGTGCACTCTCGGGGGCTCAGGCTCACAAACGAGGGGCGTGACACCGCTGTCCTCTTCGGCGATGGGGCCGGCGCGGTGTGCGTGGAGGCAGTGGAGATCCAGGGGGCTGGTACCGGAGCGGGCGCCGGGTCGGCGGGCGAGATACCGGGGGAAGGCGATGCCGGCGCGGTGCCGGTCGCAGGCGACGTCGAAGGGGACGGCGCTCCGGGCAGCGACCGCACGTCCCGCCTTCTCACCCACGCCCTGCACGGAGAAGGCAGCCATGCCCTGGACCTCTGCCTCAAGAAGCCGGGCCTGGGGAGCTCGCCCTTCATCTCGCAGGAGCAGATCGATGCCGGTGACACCGCGCCGAGCATGAACGGCCGCGAGGTCTTCAAGAACGCGGTGCGGCGCTTCCCCGAGGTCATCGGCGAGGTTCTGGCCGACGCCTCGCTGGCCCCTGGGGACCTGGACTTTCTGGTCCCCCATCAGGCCAACGCCCGGATCACCGAGGCGGTGCGGTCGCGGATGGAGTTGCCCGAGGAGAAGGTGGCGTCCAACATCCACCGCTACGGGAACACCACCGCCGCGTCCATCCCCATCGCCCTGAGCGAGGCGGTCCACGACGGCCGGGTCCGGCGAGGCGACCTGATCTGCCTGGCCGCCTTCGGAGCCGGCTTCACCTGGGCGGCGAGCCTGCTGCGGTACTGAGCGAAGGCCGGGCCGGGCAGGGGCGGGCAGGGCCGGTTCAGCGGAGCACTCTCACAGCGGGCCCCCCACCCGGCAGGCCACTCTCCCAACGACGTCCCCTCCCGGCAAGCCACCCTCCCAGCGAAGCCCCCTCCCGGCAGGCTCCTCTCCCAGCGAAGCCCCCTCCCTGCAGGCCACACTCCCAGCGAAGCCCCCTCCCGGCAGGCTACTCTCCCAGCGGGGCCCCCTCCCGGCAGGCCACTCTCCCAGCGAAATGTGGGCCGGCGGAGCGCGGGCCGACCGAGCACCTTCCGTTTGCCGACCCTCGAGCCGGCACCTACCTTCCTTTCCACATGCGTCCCCGGCCTGCACGACACCGGGACACTTCTGGCGAAGCACCACCCCTGTTCCTCCCGATACGGCCCCCGGAGGGCCGGGGTGGTGAGGCTAGACACTGAAGAACCCAATGACGGGGAAGGGATCTATGGGGAAGAAGGCGATGGACGGACCAACGGCAGATCGGATCAACGTGCGCCGGCTCTGGGCGCTGCTACTCCTGGCCGGCATTCCACTGATGGCGTTGGGGTGCGGCGATGTGGCGCCCGGCATGGAGCTGGACCCGGATGCGGCGGTGGATGGCCAGATCCCGCCTCCACCGAACGTGGAGGCCCCGCCAGCCAACGTTGAGACCTCCGAATCGGGGCTCGCCTGGCTGGTCCTCGAGCCTGGTGATGGCGAGACCTCGCCCACCCCGGAGGACATGGTCCGTGTCCATTACACCGGGTGGCAGACCGACGGGAGCATGTTCGACAGCTCCGTCATGCGCGGCGAGCCGTCGGAGTTTCCCGCCGGCGGCCTCATCCCCGGTTGGGTGGAGGGCCTGCAACTCATGACGGAAGGGGAGGTCCGCCGGTTCTGGATTCCGGCCGATCTGGCCTACGGCGACCCCGCTGGCCGTCCGGGCGCCCCGGCGGGCATGCTGGTCTTCGACGTGCAGCTCATCGAGGTGTTGGGGCCGGCCGGCGGAAGATAAGCTCGACCTCCGCGGTCGCACCCCCTTTCGGGTGGAGGAGGGAATGTTGCGCCAGAGGCGCCCTTCTGGTCTCCTTCCTGCACCGATTCTTTCCGCGGCGGCCAATGAGCGCTTGGCGCGACAGGGGGGTGACGCCCTGCCGACCCGCTCACCCCCGAAATCTCCCCCGGGGCCGGGCGGGCCGCTCCAGCTCCTGAGCCAGCTCGTCCGGGCCCTTCCCGAAGACCAGCAGGTGCGGATCAGTGGCGCCCTTCCACCAACGATCCTCCTTCCCCGCCAGGCGCCGGACCTCCGAGGGTGAGAGTCCTACCACCGAGATCCAGACCCGCTGTACGTCCTGGAGCGGACTCAGCATCTCCCGGAGACGGGTGACCGGCGTCTCCACCTCTTCGTCGGCGGCCACCAGGGCCACCTCCATGTCGCCCTCCGGCGCATCCTCCCCCCGGGCCACGCTTCCGTAGATCCACATCCCCAGGGGAGCGGGTGTCAGGTTCCGGGCGGCGGTGGCCAGGCCCTCCACCACCGTGTCGAACCGCTCGGCCTCGGCCTGGAAGAGGGTGCCCAGGGGGAGGTACAGAGGGTGCCCCACGTCGACCCGGTAGAGCCGGCTCCGACCTTCCCCCAGCTCCTCCACCATACCCCCCTCCTGCAGCCCGGCCAGGGTGTTGCGAACGGTCTGGGCGCTGAGGCGGGTTCGCTGGGCCAGCGCACGCACCGGGAGTGGCGCTTCGGACTCCAGGAGTTCACGCAGAACCCGCACTGAGCCGGGGGTGGCCAGGAGGGTGCTGGTGGGGTGCCGCAGGTAGCTTTCGGGGACGTTCGGTGTGCGCATTCGGAGTCGCCCTCATCCAGAAAGTAGCCAAGTATTCTGTGTATAGGACAATCTTTCTTGGTTTCGGGTTCAGGGCAAGGGGCGAGCTGGATCCGCCGAAGGGTCTGCTACTTCTCGTCTTGGGCAAGCTGTCGCAGCTTGGACTCCGCCTCCTGACCCCATTCGGTGAGGGCCTCCAGGGCCCGGAGCCCGTAGTCCAGGGTGAGCTCCCAGTAGAGCTGGTCCGGGTGCGGCTCTTCGGCCTGATCCAGGTGGGCCTGGACGGCGCGGAGCTGGGCCAGGGCAGCGTCGAAGCTCTCCCGCTGGGCTCGTACGTCGCGAATCAGGTGCTCCGGGTCGGCGAACCGGCCCATGAAGATCCGGAGCAGAAGTTCGTTGCGGGGACGCTGGGGAGGGGAAGGCTCGGCGAACCACGCCTCCAGCGCCTGACGGCCCTCCTCGGTGATGGAGTAGACCTTCCGGTCGGGGCGTCCCTCCTGCCGCTCTACCTTCTGCTCCACCAGTTCCCGCTTCCGTAGCCGGCGCAGCATGGGGTAGATGTGGCCGAAGCTCTCGGACCAGAAGTGGCTGAGTCGCTCCTCCACCTCCTTCTTGATGTCATATCCCGAGCGGGGTTCCTCGGCCAGGAGACCGAGGATGGCGAATTCGGTGGGGTTTACACGTGCCACGGCAAGGCCCGGTTCCGGTGATGGGGGTTGGCGCGCTGCGCGTCGTCGGCCCAGGCGCCGCTCACGGGCGAGCCAGATCGAGTGTGCCAGCCCTGTCGAGAAGTGCGGTGGCGATGGGCGTCACATCCACCGCGTGGGCGTTGCTCAGCACGACCGCCGTGGCCCCACTGGCGGGATCGTGGAACGCCGACGCCGAGTACCCGGCGGAGTTGCCCTTGTGGCCCAGGAGCGGTCGGCCCTCATCCTCGATGCGAAGGATGCCCAGCCCATACTGGTGTCCGTCCGGACGGTCCACCCACGTGGTCATGCGGGCCCACTGGGCTTGTCCCAGGACATCTCCGGTGGCCAGCGCGTGCAGCCAGCGAACGGCGTCGGAGGCCGTGGCCACCACTGCCCCCGCCGGTCCCGCCGAGCTCCGAAAGGCGATCCATGGCATGAGAAGGGAGACCGGCTGGGGCGTGCCCGCGCCGGATGGGTCGATGTAGGCGGCGGCCAGGGATGCGCCCTGGGGGTCGTCGGTGCCGTACCAGGTGTCCTGGAGTTCCAGGGGCCCAAACAGGTGCGCCGCCAGAAGTTCGGCAAAGGTCGAATCGGTCACGGCCTCAGCGATGGCACCCAGAAGGTGGAAGCCCGTGTTGGAGTATCGCCACTGGGCGCCGGCCTCGAAGTGGGACGCCTGCATGCGTTCCAGCACGTCGTCCAATGTCCAGACCCGGGTGGGATCCTGGAGAACCGTGGGCACGAAGTCGGGCTCCTGCAGGGGGTCGTGCAGCCCGTGGGTGTGGCTCAGGAGGTGGCTCACGGTGATGTGGTCGGCACCCGGAAGCTCCGGGAACCACCGGGCCAGTCGGTGGTCCAGTCCGATGCGTCCCTCGGACTCGAGCTGAAGGATGAGAGCGGCCGTGTAGAGCTTCGTGATGCTCCCCAGCTCGAAGGCGGTGGCCGAGCTCGCTGGGGTGTCGGGTGCGGCGAGACCGCTGGCCCCGGTCCAGATCGTGCCGTCAGCCAGGATCACGGCGGCGGCGGTACCGGTGAGCCCCATGGAGGCCTGGGCCGAATCCAGCACCACCTGCAGTGGGGAGTCCTGCGCGCCGACCGCCGGTGTGGGGACGGCGAACGCGAGGAAGAGCGTGAGGACGACGGCGCGACGGGCCATGGGACCCTCCTTGGTTAGGGTATCTCACCGATATATATCAGAACGATATAACAGGCCGTGCTGCCGAGCAAGAGGTCGGGGTGGAGGGGGATACCTCCGCCGCCTCCGGAGCGGTTTCCCTCGACGAAGCGGTCCCACCTCCTGACGGGGCGGTCCCTCTGACGTGGTGGTTTCTCAAGACGGAGCGGTTCCTTTGATGGAGCGATCCCCCCTGATGGAGCGATTCCCCCTGACGGGACGAGTCCCCCTGACGGAGTGAGTCCTCCTGACGGGGCGATCCCCCCTGACGGAGCGATCCCCCCTGACGGAGCGATCCCCCCTGATGGAGCGTTCCCACCTCCCGACGGAGTGGTCCCACCTTCCTCCGGAGCGATCCACCTGATGGAGCGTTCCCGCTGACGGAGCGATTCCACCTGACGGGACGATTCCCCTTGACGGAGTGAGTCCTCCTGACGGGGCCGTCCCTCTGACGTGGTGGTTTCTCAAGACGGAGCGGTTCCTTTGACGGAGGGATCCCCCTGACGGAGTGAGTCCTCCTGACGGAGCGATCCCACCTCCCGATGGAGCGGTCCCACCTGGCGGAGCGATCCCACCTCCCGACGGAGCGGTCCCACCTTCCTCCGGAGCGATCCACCCGACGG
>PWLA01000068.1 GCA_003559555.1 Gemmatimonadota bacterium
GCGCTGCAGCCGCCTTCGACCAGGCGGACGCCGTTCGGATCCTCCTCCTCCGGGGAGGCACGGCCGTGGCGGACCTGGAACGATCCTTTGCGCCTGAGGGTTCGGAGACGCGGATTCGCGTCGAAGTGGAGCTGGGAGAGGACCAGGAAACCCTTCAGCTCCAGGTCATCCTGTCCTGGCAACGGCAGGTCCTGTTCGAAGCGGCCCGTTCGGTGACGCTGAGAACGAGCGAGTCCACCGAGGCGGAAGTCGTTCTCCAGCCGGTGCCCGCCGGAGTGAAGGTGCCCCAAAGCCCGGTGGTCCTGGAGGCGCTGGGAGAGCAGGCTCAGCTCCCCGGCGCTGTGGTATTCGCCACCGGTGATCCCGTCCCCGGTCTCAGCCTGACCTGGTCCACGACGGACACGGACGTGATGTCCGTGAGCTCGGACGGTGTCGTGACGGCGCTGGCGCTGGGAGAAGGACAAGCCATCGGAGCATATGAGGACTTTGCCGAAACCCTGACGGTTGCGGTGACCCAGGCGGTGGCCTCCGTCACGGTGGAGCCGAGCCAGGTCGAGGTCCCGATAAACGGGATTGTCCAGCTCGCGGCGACCCTGCAGGACTTCAATGGGAACCACATCGCCGATGAGGAGCGAACGGTGACCTGGAGCTCTTCCGACCCTCAGATCGCCTCGGTGGACGGAGACGGACAGGTCACCGGCCACGAGACCGGTGAGGTCGCTGTCACCGCTACGGCAGAAGGGATCTCAGGACTGGCCACCGTCACCGTGGTGGAGAGCGGGGACCCCGTAGAATTCCCCGACTCGAACCTGGAATCGGTGATTCGGGAAGCGATCGGAAAACCCGAAGGGGAGATCTCCACTTCGGACCTGGCGCAGATCACGTCGCTCACCGCCAATGACTCGGGGATCTCCGAGCTTGCCGGCCTGGAGTACCTGACGAACCTCACGTCGCTGAGCCTGCGGGACAACGAGATCACGGACCTCACGCCCCTCCAGGGGCTCACGGGGCTCACGATCCTGTGGCTTGACCGCAACTCGGTCTCGGACCTTTCCCCGATCCAGGGACTCACGGGGCTCACGAACCTGAGGCTCAACGGAAACTCCATCTCCGACCTCACACCGCTCCAGGGGCTCGCCCAACTGACGCACCTGATTCTCAACGGGAACTCCATCTCGGACATCACGCCGGTCGAAGGGCTCACATCGCTCACGTGGCTGAGCCTCTTCTTCAACTCGATCTCGGACATCACACCACTTCAGGGACTGACCGAGCTCACGCGGCTGGACCTTTTCAACAACTCCGTCTCCGACCTCGCTCCACTGGAGGGACTCACCGCGCTCACGAGCCTGAACGTCGGTGCCAATCCGGTGTCGGACCTTACGCCGCTCCAAGGGCTCGTCCAACTCACATTCCTGAGCGTGAACGCCGGCCAGGTCACCGACATCACACCGCTCCAGGGGCTTACCGCGCTCACCCGCCTGTGGCTCCACTTCGGAAACTCGATCAGCGACATCACACCGCTCCAGGGGCTCGTCCAGCTCACGGACCTGCGTCTCCAGAACAACCAGATCACGGACCTTCAGGCGTTGGTCGACAACGAGGGACTCGGCTCGGGCGACGAGGGGCAGCTCGAGGGCAACCCTCTCGGCCAACAGGCGCTGTGCGATCAGATTCCCGCCCTCCAGGGCCGGGGGGTAGACGTGAGCTTCACCGGAACCTGTGGTTAGGACGTGCGGTGGAGAGGCCGCTGGTCGGACCGGCTCGGATTCCGGTACGCCGTTCCCTCACGGGCGTGCGCACGCACCGAGAAAAGGGCGCTGAAACGCGAAAATTCCGGTGCCGGGCCGGTTTTTCTTGCGCAGGTCCGCTGCCCCACGTTTTGTAGCCAGCACGTTGGTTCTTATGGTCCGAAAACCCCTTCTCACTCCACCTTGCCCTTTCACCCTCATCGGTAGGCAGGCTCGATAGTCACTATGACTTCCACTTCGCGACGGAGGAAGGCGTCCCGTCCGGGGCGGGGCTCGTGACTGGGGACGCGGCATACTACGCGGGTTCCCGTGAGGAACTCGCGGGCATCGAGTACGAAGTAGGCTTTCGCGCCGGCGGCAAGGTGACCTTGCGGGCAGACAACGATGCGGCGAGGCAAGAACGCCCCGGCGGTTGAAGAACGACACGACCCGGTTCCCCCCGTGGCCCCGGCTCCCTTCCTGGACCTGCTGGTCCATCCCCTACGGTTCGATGGGGGAGACGTCGATGATCCCGAGCTGTGCCCAGAATCCCAGCTCGTCCCACTCGTACGTGTACTCCCAGATCTTCCCGTCGGCCATGGTGAAGAGGATCATCTCCGAGGCCCGCACCTCTCTTCCGTCGATGTCGTGGCCCACGAACTCTCCGGCCCCCGTCGCATGGAAGGTGACGTGCACGACGGCGTGATCCTCCCCTGCCAGGATACGGGGGTCCTCGAAGCGAAGATCGGGAAACGCTTCCCAGTATCCCTGGGCGAGGGTCAGAAACTCGGAGCGAGTCATGGCCTCACCGCCCAGCTCGATGTCGTCGGCCAGGATCTCTTCGAGGGTGGCCACGTCCCGGTCGTTGTAGGCGTCCGTGTACTGCCTCGCCAGCGCCTCGTTCGCGGCGACTCTTTCCTGGATCTTCGCAGCGTCCTCCTCCGCGGGCTGAGGAGGGGGCTCGCCCGGCTCACAGGCGACGGCCCCGAGGGCGACAACGGCCCCGAGGACGAGCGCGGTGAAGGGGACGACGACAGGGGTCCTGCGATCGCATCGGCTCGGCATAGGTGCCTCCGTGAAGGTGGTAAGGCGACTGGAATCCACGATACTCCGGCACGGTCACAGCTTCCTGTCGGGAGAATCACTTCTTCGTCACATCGACTCGGGTTGCCAGCCCCCTCGGGTCCAGACCGAAGGGTGAGGGATCGCCGAACGGTCCCCTTCCACTGGGGGCGGCGGACTCCGGACGCCCATGGTCAAGTGGCCCGCGACCAGCAGCCCCTTCGGTCTCGCATCTGGTCATACGTAGAAGTCGACGCCGACCCGCACCGCCGCGCACACACGGCTCCGAAGAATGCCTGCAATCCGATGCGGTCGCTCCGGGATCCCCGTTGTCGATTCGAAGCTCGTTGACAGGCGTGGGCGTGAGGTGGTATTGTGCGGCTTTCTGTTCCGGGCCATCTCCTTCACCTACTGGAAGCCCGACGGGCCGCGACCAGTCGAGTTTGAGGCCTTGTACGAAGACCTGCCGGATTCCTCCACAGGTCATGATCGGAGCTGCGGCGATTCTCGCCTGCTCGTATATCGTCTGATCAATCCGATTGGGCGACCCATTCGTTCTGGAGGAAGACAGCCATGCACTGGTACCTTCAAGTACTGAAGAGGTACGCGGAGTTCTCGGGCCGGTCGCGCCGCAAGGAATTCTGGTTCTTTGCCCTCTTCAACATCATCGTCGCCGTTGCCCTCGGAGTGGTGGACACGCTCCTGGCGATGAGCATCGGGATCATGTTCCTCAACCCGCTCTACTTCCTCGCAGTGCTGGTGCCCACCCTGGCCGTCTCCGTACGCCGGCTGCACGATACCGGGCGCAGCGGCTGGTGGATCCTGCTCGGCTTCGTGCCGGTTCTCGGCCTGGTCATCCTGGTCTTCATGTTCATGGACAGCCAGCCCGGCGACAACGAGTACGGCCCCAATCCGAAGGCCCTGGGCGACGCCACGGCGGGCGCCGCCGTACCCGCCACGTAGCAGACCCAGAAAGACCCAGAAGGCCGTTGAAGAAGGGCAGGGCGCCACCGTTGGGAGCCCCAGGGGCCCCACGGGCACCCGCCAGAGGCGGGTCGGGCGGTTCGTCGAAGGCATAGCCTTGCGCTACGTCGAGGCGAA
>PWLA01000177.1 GCA_003559555.1 Gemmatimonadota bacterium
AGCTTGGTTGGCGTGAACTTCCTGCTGCTCGAGGCATCCGGATGGCTTCGTCCTGCCTCTACGACTCCTGTGGTACAGGATCCGGGTTGAACCCATGGAACCTCCCCCCATCCCGTCGGACGAGCAGGAGCGCCTGAAGGCACTCGAGAGTTACTCCGTGCTCGACACCGGGCCGGAGGCTTCCTTTGACCAGACCACCGCCCTGGCGGCGCTGGTCTGCGAGGTCCCCTTCTCGCTGATCACCCTGGTCGACGAGGATCGCCAGTGGTTCAAGTCCCAGCAGGGATGGGACGTGGAGGAGTCGGAACGTTCGATCTCCTTTTGCGCCCACGCCATCGCCGAGCCCGACCTGATGGTGGTTCCGGACGCCAGGGAGGACCCCCGGTTCCGCGACAATCCCGACGTGATCGGTGGTCCGGAAATCCGGTTCTATGCAGGGGCCCCACTCGTGAATCCCGAGGGCCACGCGGTGGGCACCCTCTGCGTTCTCGATCGGGTTCCGCGCACCCTGACGCCGGACCAGGAACAGGCGCTCCGGGTGCTCCGGAGCCACGTGATGACCCTCCTGGAGCTCCGCCGGAGCAGCCGGCGCCTGGATCTCACCGACGAGATCCTGAACAGCCTTCCCGGGGTCTTCTACGTCTTCGACCGGAACCGACGGTTCCTGCGCTGGAATCGGCGATTCCAGGAGGTCAGTGGCTATTCCGCAGAGGAGCTCGTCGACCTGGATCCGCTGGACCTCTTCCGGGGAGTGGACCGGGATCACATCGGGGAACGGATCCGAGAGGTGTTCGAGGTGGGCAGGGGGGAGGCCCAGGCGGAGCTGGTCGCCAGGGACGGGACGGCCACGGCCCACTACTTCACGGGCCGGCTTCTTGAGCTGGAGGGGGAGCCCTGTCTGGTGGGGATGGGGGTGGACATCAGCCGGCGCCAGGAGCTGGAACGAGAACGCGACCAGCTCTTCAACGTGCTGCCCGACCTGCTGTGCGTGCTGGGGTTCGACGGCCGGTTCAGGGACGTGAATCCCGCCTGGGAGCGGGTGCTCGGCTACTCCCGCGAGGAGCTCCTGGACCGACCTTTCACGGACTTCATCCATCCCGAGGACCGCGGACCCACCCAGGCGGAGTTCGAAGCAAACGTGGAGGGGAGCGACACGGGAAACTTCGAGAACCGCTACCGGCACAGCAACGGGACCTGGCGATGGATGTCCTGGAGCTCCAGCGTGGATCGGGGTCGCGGACTCATCTACGGTGTTGCCCGGGACGTGACCGGAGAGAGGGAGGTGGCCACGGCGCTCCGGAAGAGCGAGGAACGCTACCGGATCCTGGTGGAGAGCGCCCGGGACGCCATTCTCACCCTGGCACCGGACGGGACGATCGAGTCGGTGAACCAGGCATTCGAGGCGATCACCGGATGGGCGAAGGAAGCGTGGCTGGGCAGGTCCTACGAGGAGCTCCTGGATCCGGGCGCCCGCCCCCTGGGCCGTGAGCTGTTCGGGAAGCTGGACCGGGACGAGGAGATGCCGGTGTTCGAGGTATCGGTGATCGCCGAGGGCGGAGGCCGGGTGCCGGTGGAGATCAAGGCCGCATCGCTGGAATGGACCGGTGGGGAGCGAGGGGTCCTTCTGGTCGCTCGGGACGTCCGGGACCGGAAGGCGCTGGACGATCGGCTCCGACGGGTCCAGCGGCTGGATGCCGTGGGACGGCTTGCGGCGGGGGTGGCCCACGATTTCAACAACGTTCTGGGCGTGATTCGTGTCGAAGCGGATCTCCTCCTGGGAGAAGACGGTCTCCCGGAGGAGGTGGCGGACGGGCTCGGGCACATCCGCGAAGCCGTGGGTCGGGGCGTTGGCCTCGCCGAGCGTCTCATGACCCTCAGCCGGAACCGGGCGCGTGAGTTGAGGCCACTGGAGTTGAACGAGGTGGTGGAGGGATTCACCTCCATGCTGCACCGGCTGGTGAAAACAGGCTGCACCGTGGAGATGAAGCTTGCCGATGAGAGCACAGCGATCCGGGGCGATCCGGCAATCCTGGAGCAGGCCCTGATGAACCTGGCCATCAACGCGTCCGACGCCATGCCGGAGGGCGGTACCCTGACCTTCTCCACCGCACCGGTGGAGGTGGGCGAGGAGCTCGCGGCCCGACACCCGGGCGCCCGGCCGGGGCGCTACGTCCACCTCTCGGTCACGGACACGGGAACCGGGATCGCCCCCGGAGATCTGGACCGGATCTTCGAGCCCCTCTTCACCACCAAGGAGGAGGGAGAGGGAACCGGGCTCGGCCTCCCTACCGTATACACCGCCGTGAAGCAACATCGAGGATGGTTGGACGTGGAGAGCGAGCTCGGGCAAGGGACGACCTTCCATCTCTACTTCCCCGAAGGGGGCGCGGCGGACCCTGGGGATGCGGTGGGTTCCGAGGGGCCGGTCCCGGACGCCGGCCTCTGACGGGAACCCGGCTCTACTCCCCGCGCCCCCCCGCCGGCTTCCGCGTCCCCCGTCATCCCCCGGGTCCCCCGACGCACTCCGCCCCCCCTCACCCCACGAACGCCAGGATCTCGGCCCAGGCGTCCTGCACGGAGAACCAGAGGACGAAGACGATCACCGGTGGGAGGACCCACCGGGCCAGGAAGGCGGCCAACGGGATCAGGGCCCGGAAGCGTGGGCTCGCCCCGGCCTCCATCTCCAGCACGCTTTCCTCCCGGTTGAACCAACCCACGAAGACGCTCACGAAGAGGGCTCCGATCACCAGGAAGAGGTCGCCGGCGATCTGATCCAGCAGCCCCAGGAAGTCGGTGCTCACGGCCGAGGCGAGGCCGGCGAGACTGATCAGGATGCCCATCCCGATGGCGGCGTTCTTCCGGGCGGCTCCGAACTCGTCGATGATCGAGGCGGTGACCACCTCCAGGAGTGAGATGGCCGAGGTGACCGCACCCACCGCCAGCGCCAGAAAGAAGAGGGCCCCCACCACCCGCCCCGTCGTCCCCATGGCGTCGAAGGCGCCGGGCAGGGCGATGAAGAGCGCCCCCACGGTGCTCTCGGACACCTGGCCCTGGAGGCCCAGGGCGAAGATCACGGGAAAGACCACGAGCCCGGCCACGAAGGCCACCGAGAAGTCGGCGAAGGAGATGGTGACCGACGCTCCGCCCAGGTTCGTGTCCCGGGAGAGGTACGAGGCGAAGGTGAGCATTGCCCCCATCCCCAGGGAGAGGGAGAAGAAGGCCTGGCCCATGGCCGAGCCGATGACGGTCGGGTCCAGCAGCTCTCTCGGATCGGGCATCAGGTAGAAGCCGTACCCGTCGGCCGCGCCCTCCAGGGTGAGCGCCCAGACCGCCAGTGCCAGGACGAGGAAGAAGAGGGTGGGCATGAGGATTCTCGCCGCCCGCTCGATCCCCTTCTGGATCCCCACCATGACGATGCCCACGGTGAGCGTCATGAACACCAGGTGCCAGCCCACCGCGCTCCCCCCGGCGGAGATCCGATCGAAGTGAGGGCCGGGCTCCGAGGGGAAGCCCACCAGGACCGCCTCGCCGGCATACCGGAGCGTCCAGCCGGCGATCACCGAGTAGTAGGAGAGGATCAGGAACCCGGTCACCACGAACAGCAGCCCCAGCGGGACCCATCCCCGACCTCCCAGGGCCCGCAGCGCGCCGATGGGAGAGAGCCGGGCGCGGCGCCCCACCGTGAGTTCGCAGAGCATGAGGGGGATACCGATCAGGGCGATCATGACGATGTAGAGGAGCACGAAGGCGGCGCCCCCGTTCTCGGCGGCGACGTAGGAGAAGCGCCACATGTTGCCGAGACCAACCGCGCTCCCGACTGCCGCAAGGATGAAGCCCGACCGAGTGCGGAAGAACTCCCGGGGCGTCGGGGCAGGGGGGG
>PWLA01000363.1 GCA_003559555.1 Gemmatimonadota bacterium
ACCCGGGAGGCCTTCACCCCCGAAGACCGGGCCCGCTACCGGGAGGCCTGGTCAGCTCCCGGGGCCATCACCGGGATGGTGAACTGGTACCGGGCCATGCTGCGCCACCGGCCCCGCGGTCCGGGCTCCACCCGGGTGCGGATCCCCACCCTCATCCTCTGGGGGGAGCGGGACCGCTATCTGTCGAAGGAGCTGGCTCCGTTGAGCCTGGGGCGATGCGATGGGGGACGGCTCATCACCTTCCCCGAAGCCACCCACTGGCTCCAGCACGACGAGCCTCAGGGGGTGAACCGGGCGCTGCTGGAGTTTCTGGGGCATGGGCCGGAGCCGGAGGACGACCCGTGACCCCGCGCCGGGAGCGCGGTTTCTCCCCGCGCACGGACCCCGGGCACGGACCCCGCGCACGGACCTTCAGAAATCCCGCGGATGGCCTTCCAGAAACGATCCCCTCAGCGGTCCATCCACTGAAAGGCGTCGGACCACGCGGTGACCGACAGCGCACCGTGCCGACTCGCGCCACCGGCGATGACGAAGGTGCCCTGGAAGATTGCCCCGTCGGCCCCGTGGACCGGTATCGGCGGAGCCACCACCGGCTCCCATGCCGGTGACCTGGCGGACGACGGGGCGGGCGAGGAAGCCCCGGTGTGCAGGGCCCAGTGCTGGTCCACGATGCCGCCCCGCAGGAGCTGCATCTCCTCGCCCCCCGAAATGAAGATGACTCCGTCGACGACGCCTTCCGCCGCCCCGCTGGTGGGCACCGGCAGCTCGGGGCCCGGTCGCCATTCGTCCTCTACCGGATCGTAGATGTCGACCCGGCTCCGGCTCTCCGGCACCCGCCCACCCATGGCCCAGATCCGATCGTCGGCCACCACCACCGAGAGGTGGTCCCGCGGCTCCGGCATCTCCGCGCCGGTGGTCCACCCCGAGCCGGGGGTGTAGATGAGGACGCTGGAGGAGGGCCCCTCTCCGCCCACGACGAAGAGACGCCCGTCGTGGGCCACCATCCGGTGCCCCCAGCGGGGCTCGGGCATGGCCTCCAGGGACTCCCAGGCGTCTCGTCCCAACTCGAGACGCCAGAGGTCGGACTCCGGTGTCCAAGGCCGACCCACCCCCTCGGCCCCCCCGCTCACGTAGACCGCCTCGCCGAGGCCGGCGGCGGCCAGGTGGTGCCGGGGTCGGGGAAGGGGGGGACCGTCGCCCCATTCCCCCTGGACCGGGTCGTAGACGTGAACCAGATCCAGCACGTGGAGGAAGCCCCGGAGCCCGCCCACCACGTGGAGCCGCTCCAGCTCGGGGCAGGGTGGGTCCTGGCACGGGGAGGCGTGGGCCACTGCCGTGGCCAGCTCCCCCCGGGGGGAGGGCATGGACTCAGCCAGGAACCAGCCTTCCGTCGGTCCCTCGATGGAGGCCGGGTCCGGGGCGGTGAGCAGGAGGAAGATCACGAACCCCGTCCCACCTGCCGCGAGCACCAGGAGGAGGCCGCCGAGCCACTTGAGGATTTGCATGGGCATCCGGTCTGGAGGGTGGCCGGGGGGCCGCTCCACGGGGGGGCGGGTCGGCCCGATGGACGTTCATGATGAAAACATCATAACACGTGCTGGTTTGACCCTCAAATCCATGTGGGATATTATGTATTCCTCATAAATTCGATCGGCCTGGGCGTTGGATCGGGAGGGGGGCGCTCGCAGGGTGCTTGCCCTCCTTCCCGATCGGACTGCCTGAGCCGCGTGCTTCTCCGTTTCGGCAGGAGTTCCCTCAACGTGTCCGCCTCATCCACGTCGCCGGCCTCGCCGCCATCGGGCCCCAACTCGGGGATCTCCGGACCGGTGAGCGCCGGGCCAGCCGGGGCCAGGCCGGCGCAGGCCCGCGGATCCGCAGCTGTCCCCACCCGGAGCCAGCCCGGCAATTCTTCTCCCGCGGGTCCTGACCACGGTAAGGTCCTGCAGTTGGACCTGAGTGGGATCCAGTCCAAGCGCCTCACGCAGGAGGTGCGGGACGCGGTGCTGGCCCAGTACTCCCACTCGGTCCGGGAGCGGGGCGGGGTCTGGGACGGTCCTGGGGCCTGGATCCACACGGGCACGGAGCCGGCGGACAGCCCCGCGCTGCTTCTTGCCCATCTGTCCCGGGTGGCGGAGGCGGTGACCCCGGTCACCTCCATGCGCTGGCTCACTGCCAGCCGGTCCCGGCCCCTCTGGGTGGTGGCCTTCGTGGAGGGCCGCCCCGACGGACAGCATGCCACTCGCATCGAAGGCGTCCTCCGGAGTCTGGACGGAAGGTTGTCCCTGATTCCCGAGCCTCGCTTCACCCCCCTCAGACGGCGATGGGCGGGAGGCGAGGAGCAGGTCCGGGGCGTCCTGGACCTCCTCCGCCCTGACGCCATTCTGGAGGTGCGAACCCTGCCGGCCCCCATCCGCTTCCTGGTGCGGTTCGGGGACGGCCGCGCGGCTACCCTGACCCCGGAGCAACTCGGGGTGGCCGGCGCGTCGGACGAGCTCCAGTTCCTGGCGGCTTCACCCGGTCCGGGGGGGCGGACCCTGCGGATCCCCGCCCGGAGCGGACCGGAGGGGGAGGGGCTCGAGCTGGACGCCGAGGCGGTTCAGGCACTGGTGCAGGAGGTGGGCACGGTGGAAGCGTTGGTCCCGGATCAGGCCGGTGTTTCGGTGCCCATCGGCTTCCGGATCCGGGCCGCCCGGCGGGAGCAGGGCCTCAGCCAGGCGGCGCTGGGGGCCCGGATCGGAGTGGGCCAGGCCGTGATTTCGAACCTGGAGCGGGGCGTTCACACCCCCCGCATGGACACCCTGAAGCGGGTCGCCCGGGGGCTGGGGATCTCCCTTCCGGAGCTGCTGGCCTTCCGAGAGTGACATGCATGTGTATGCACAATCTTATGGCATGCGTACCACCATCGAACTCAGGGATGATCAGCGGGCCCGGCTCCTGGAGATGGCGGCCCAGGAAGGGCGGAAGGGCTTCTCCCACCTGATTCAGGAGGCCGTGGACCGGTTCCTGGAGCCTGCGACGCCAGGGCGACCCGATTCCCATGGCCGATCTGGCCATCGCCGGGATCTGCCTGGAGCTGGGAGCGTCCCTCCTGACCCGAAACCGCCGTCACTTCGAGCGGATCGAGGGGTTGAGGCTGGAGGAACCGGGCTGAGGGCTTCGTGAGCGAGGGGGAAGCGTTGGTCGCGGTTCGGTCTGGGCGAGCGACGCCACCGCATGCCTACGCGCCCGAGCCGTCGACGTCGGACCCTGAACCTCAGGCTGACTGCGTTTCGTCGTCGGGGCTGCGGGACATGCGCCAGAGGCCGACGCCGCCCAGGACCAGGTAGTACGGGGTGAGGGCCATCGTATAGACTGCGATGGCGGCGGCCCCCAGCAGGAAGCCTGAGCCTTCGCCCGGCGAGATCACGGCGATCACGAGCCAGGTGGCCCCCACGGCCAGGACCAGGGTCAGGAGCGGACCGGCCGCCAGGACCCCCCAGCGCGGGGGGCCCTGGAGCATCGTCGCGAGCACCGCCGTCCCGCCCGCCCCTGCCAGGAGGAGAACCGGAGGCCCCAGCGCCAGAAACGTCCGACCGAACCCTTCCATCATGACATGGGTCTCCCGGCTCCGGGGAAGACGGCGCGATGGATGCGATCCTGGGTCATGTTCGTGACGCCCATGGCTCGGAGGGGGGTGGGCGAGTGACTCATGCGTCGGTGGCGGTCCAGTGTGTCCACGTGCGTGCTTCGTTGTCAACATTGTCGTCGCCTGCACTGGAAGGCCGTTGAAGAAGGGCAGGGCGCCACCGTTGGGAGCCCCAGGGGCCCCACGGGCACCCGCCAGAGGCGGGTCGGGCGGTTCGTCGAAGGCATAGCCTTGCGCTACGTCGAGGCGAAC
>PWLA01000194.1 GCA_003559555.1 Gemmatimonadota bacterium
CCGTTCTCCACGATGTGGGTGTTGACGTCGGCGCTGTACGGCAGCGTCAGCGCTCCAACCCTGAACCCCCTTCGTTGAAGGGTCGTCCGGAACTCCATCTCGACCTCGTCACCCGGTGCGAGCGGTCGGTCCAGCTCCCGGACCGAGTACCCGAGCACTTCATCCGTGTGGCCGGCGGTGGAGCCATCGATCCGGACTTCGGTGGTCACCGACAAGAACGGGTTCGTCGTCACATGCACGGCATCGATGGGCTCGTCCGTTTCGTTCCGGAGCCGGTAGGTCCCGCGGATCTCCAGGGCCCGGCGGTGCGGGTAGATGTCCGCCTCCGCCCGGACCGCCGTGATCACGGGCTGCGGGGTCGTGCGGTAGCGCGAGTACTCCCGCTCGTATGCGGCCCGGGTCTCCTCGACGCGCTGAGAAGGGAAGTACTCGTTCAGCACGTTCGTGTTGTAGAAGATCCACGATCCCACAACGAGAAACGCCGCCGCCGTGCAGACCGCGACCGTTCTCACCCCGGGCGTCCAGCGACCCGCGGCCAGCGCCAGGCGGTGCCGGGCACCCGTCTCCCTTCCACGCACCCAGAACAGGTGGACCAGGATCAGGAACGCCACCGCCAGGATGGACCGGTATCCGTAGAGCCAGGCGAGGGGCTCCGCGAACGGGCCGTATCCGTTCATGTCCGAGTACATCACCCACGGCAGCGGTCCCATGGGGTAGAACAGCTCGTGCTCCACCCCGAGCGTGCGAAGCAACACGAGCCCGAGGACCACACCCACCAGGGCCAGGTAGCCGGCAAAGCGGTGGTCCACCAGCACCTGCACCAGGAGCGCGAGGACGGCGACGTGGAGGAAAGCCGTACCCTTGACCAGAAAGAGGTCCCGCAGGTAGAGCCCGACCTCCAGGTCCGTGTATCCTCGCGTGAGCTGGGCCCCGATTCCGACCGCCATGGCCGCCAGGAGGGTGATCACGATGATTCCCGCCAGCGCTCCGAGCTTGCCCCCCCAGAACACCCAGGTCGGCGCCGGCATGGCATCGGTGAGCCCGGCCATTCCGGCGCTCCGCTCCCGCCAGATCAGCTCGGCTGAGTACAGCACGAGCAGGATCAGGACGTAGAGGCCGAAGAAATCCACCACCTCCACCATGAGACGCGTCACCGGAATCGGCCTCATCCCCCCCATGAACTGCTCGAGGGACTGGGTATTGCCGATGAGGACGACCATGCCCAGCCCAAGGATCACCAGGAACGGCACGCTCCGAACGACACCGGTGAGTTCGAAGCCAATCCGGTGCAGAAGCTGACGTCCGGAGGCGGCCCAGCCGAACGTCGGCTTGACCGGGGTGTGCGTGCGGGACACGAACGAGGGCGCCACCGCCGGCGACGACGCCCTCACCGGCCGGACCCGCTCCCGGACCCGCCGGCTCGCACGTTTCCCGCTCCCGGTGACCGTAAACGAGAAGCGGGCGTATGCCGCAGCGAGCAGCCCCAGTCCCATTCCGAGCCAGAGAACCCGGTTCAGCAGGAAGGCGCCCTCGAGCGGGATGACCCGACTGTTCCGTTCCGCGGTCGTCCAGTAGCGGGTGGCATCGGCGAACGGCGCGATTCCGGTGGGATCGAGCAACGCCGCCAGCCCTTCGCCCCCGAGCTGACCAACCAGGTTCCGGCTCAGCACGTAGCCCACCAGCAACGCGATCACGGCCACGTAGCTGTACATCATGCTCCGCGTCTCGGTCGCGGCGGCGAATGCGATGGCGCTGAAGAGCACCACGTTGGGGAGGACCAGCACGAGAAACGAGTATGCGTACGGCCAGGCGCGGGGCGGGCCGAGCTCGGCCGGATCCACCCACGGAAGCACCGGCCCCAGCGCGAAGGCCGCTACGGCAAAGACGAAGAGAAGCAGCACGGCCGCCAGGGCGCCGCTGAAGCGGCCCAGCACGTACGCCGGCTTCGTGATGGGTGCGGCGAAGACGATCTCCTCCATCCCGTGCTCGTGGTCCCGAACAATGGCGCCGGCCACGAACGCGGTCCCGATGAAGGCGGCCAGGGCGCTGAACTGGAGGAGGCTCATCATGACCACGTACGGGGCGTTGCGGTGCACCCCGCCCCCGGCCCCTCCCAGGTCCGCCGCAATGGCCCCCACCGACACCACCAGCAGGGCGATCAGGAAGAACAGCGCGGCACTCACCCAGAACAGGGGCTCGCGCACATGCCGGGTAAGGTCGAACCTCAGGATCTCGGAGAACACGAGCCCACGCCCTCAGGTCGCCATGGACGGCTCGACCGCACCAAGCGTCGCGAAATAGACGTGCTCGAGGCTCGGTTCCACCGGTTCGAACCCGCCCCCGGGGTCCTCGTCCGAGAGGACATGCACTACGGTTCGGCCGCCCGAGAGCGTGGTGGATACCACGTTCATCCGGTCCGCCAGGCCCGGGAGCTCGTCCTGCGCGACCTCGGTTCCCCACACCCGACCCTCCAGCTCGCGGATCGCATCGCGCGGACGACCCGTGCGCAGGACCCGGCCCTTTGAGAGAACCGCCATCCGCTGGCACAGGTCGGCCACGTCGTCCACGATGTGGGTCGAGAGCACCACCACGATCGTCTCGCCCAACGCCGCCAGGAGGTTCAGGAACCGCCGCCGCTCCTCCGGGTCGAGACCGGCCGTCGGCTCGTCGACGATGACGAGCTTCGGGTCACCGAGAAGGGCCTGGGCGATCCCGAATCGCCGCTTCATCCCTCCCGAGAACGTCCCCAATCGCCTCTTTCTGACCTCCCACAGGTTCGTCTTGCGCAGGAGCATCTCTACGGCGTCCCGGCGCTGGCCCCGGGAGGTGATGCCCTTGAGGACGGCCAGGTGGTCGAGGAGGGCTGCCGCCGACACGCGGGGATAGACATCGAAGTCCTGGGGCAGGTAGCCCAGGCGCCGGCGCACCTCGTCCTTCTGCCGCAGAACGTCCAGCCCATCGAAGCTCACGCTCCCTTCGTCCGGCTCCTGGAGGGTGGCCACCGTCCGCATGAGCGTGGACTTTCCGGCGCCGTTGGGGCCCAGGAGCCCAAAGAGACCGGTGGGCACCGTCAGATCGACCTGATCGAGGGCGCGAACACCGTTGGGGTAGGTCTTGGAGACGCCGGAAATCCGGAGAGCCAGACTCAACGTTACCTCCGCGGTCAGAGCGGATCCAGAGTGATCACAGCCACTCACACATCCTGATCGATACGCATCGGGCTCCCGTCCGGGGTCGCCCTGCCTGCATGGTTCCTCTTGCTGGCGCAGTTGTACGTATTAAAGTTGCGATATCCTACGTACTGGAGGTCCGATGTCATCCAAGAAGAAGCTCACGCTCAGCGTCGATGAGCAAGTCATCGAACGGGCTCGACGCTACAGCCGCCAGCACAATACGAGCATCTCCCAGCTCGTCACAACCTACCTGCGCCAACTCGACGCCCCGTCCGGCCGGGAATTCTCTCCCCTCGTCGAACGGCTACGAGGCATCCTCCCGAGCGACGTCTCCATCGAGGACTACCGGAAACATCTCGAGCAAAAACACTCCTGATGCGTCTGTTCCTCGACATCAGCGTGACCCCTCTCGACCAGGACCTTCTCCTTCGGGCCCTCTCTCTGGGCCGGCACGATGTCGAGGACGCGGTCCAGGGAGTTTCGGCCCAGAGCGCGCGCGCCGATTACCTCGTCACGCGCAACCCCTCCGACTTTCCCTCCACTGTTGTCGCCGTCGTCACCCCACCTGAGCTGCTCGCTGCGCGCGTTCGGCGATCTGCAACGTGAGGGTCCGGTCCATCTCGCCGGTCTCGCTCATGAACGTTGCCGAAGTGAAGATC
>PWLA01000023.1 GCA_003559555.1 Gemmatimonadota bacterium
CATGGAGGAAGGGTGGTGCGTCTCCTTCACCGGGCTTGTGACCTTTTCCTCCTACCAGGGAGAAGAGGCGGTCCGCCGGGTGCCCGCCGATCGCTACATGCTCGAGACCGACGGTCCGTACATGGCGCCCGTCCCCCACCGTGGAAAGCGGAACGAGCCTTCATGGGTGCCCCGGATTCGGGACCGGGTGGCCGAGCTGAGGGGAGAAGCTCCCGAGAGGGTGGAATCCGACACCACTCGGACGGCTCGCCGGTTCTTCGGCCTCGGAGCATGAATCCGGGGCTGGAACAGCGACACAGCGCTGTCACGTACCGCACCCGACCGGCCCACATTCATCCACACGCCTGACTCCCATCCACACGCCTGACTCGCCTCTTTCTTGACCTCACCCATGGCTCGAACCATCCGGATTCTCCCCGACGCCGTCGCGAATCAGATCGCTGCTGGCGAGGTGGTGGAGCGACCGGCGTCGGTGGTGAAGGAACTGGTGGAAAACGCCCTGGATGCCGACGCGTCCCGGATCGAGATCCAGATCGAGGGAGGCGGGAAACGAAAGATCCGGGTGTCCGACGACGGTCGGGGAATGGGCCGGGAGGACGCCCTCCTTTCGCTGGACCGGCACGCCACCTCGAAGATCCAGAGCGCCGATGACCTTCGGGCCGTGGTGACCTTCGGCTTTCGGGGCGAGGCCCTCCCCTCCATTGCCTCCATCTCACGCTTCACACTCGAGACCCGGGCGCAGGGGCAGGAGGTGGGTACCCGCGTTCGGGCAAAGGGAGGTCGGATCACGGCGGTGGACGACGTAGCGCGGACCCGGGGGACCACGGTCACGGTGGAGGGGCTCTTCTTCAATGCGCCGGCCCGGGCCAAGTTCCTGAACTCGGCTGCGGCGGAGGCCCGGGCGGTGAGTGAGATCCTGACGCCGCTGGCATTGGCGAACCCCGGCGTGGATCTTCGGCTCAAGTCAGGAGGCCGGGTCCTGTTGGAGGCGGAGGCCACCTCGAGTCTGGCACAGCGGGTGGCCGCCGTATGGGGACCTGACGCGGCCGATACCATGATCCCGGTGGAGCTGGAGCGCGACGGGACCCGGGTGGAGGGCCTGGTCCAGCGACCTGATGCCACCCGGCACGGCTTTCGGCGCTCCGCCCTCTTCGTGTATCGCCGGCCCTTTCGAGAGGCTGCCCTGCTGAAGGCGGTGGATCGCGGGTATCGAACCACCATCCCTCCCGAGCACCGGCCGTGGGTGGTGCTCTTCCTGGACCTGCCGCCGGGAAGTGTCGATGTCAACGTCCACCCTACGAAGGCGGAAGTCCGCTTTCGGAACCGAGGGAGGGTGGAAAAGCTGATGGAGGAGGCGGTCCGGCAGACGCTGGAAGGGGAGGCCAGTGCGGCTCGATTTGAAGGCACGGCCCCGCCAGCGGCTTCCGGCGAGGGGCGGGGGCACCGCGAACAATCTCCTCCGGACGCTGCTGGCTCCAGGGGGCGGGCGTCGACCCCGGAGTCCCATTCCGGCACGGACGAGGAACGGAGCGGCCCAATCCCCGCAAGCGGCCCCATCCCTGCAGATGGGGGAGTGGGTGAGGTCGCCGCCTCGGCCGGCCAGGTGCGGGAGCGCTCGCCTGGCGACCCACCTGGGATTGATGGGCCCGAGCCCACCCCGGACCCCCAGATGGCGCTTTTCATGAGCGGGGGCCCGGGGACCGCCGCTGCCGGCCGTGCAGTGGCAGACGAACACCGGGACAGTAGCTCGGAAGGCTCTTCCACCGCAGGCGACGTTCCAGTCGGCGGGGACCCCGCGGAGGATCCGAACCGGGCGAGAGCGGAAGAAGGCACAGACCCGACATCCTTGCCGGAAATGGACCGCCCTCGCCTCTGGCAGGTTCATCGGTCATGGATTCTGGCTGAGGTTCGGGACGGCCTCCTTCTCATCGACCAACATGCCGCCCACGAGCGGGTCCTCTTCGAGCGGATCATGGAGCGGTTCGACCAGGGAGGGGCCGAGGGTCAGCGGCTCCTCTTTCCAATGACCCTCCAGCTGACTCCGGCGGAGTACGACCTGGTGGAAGACCTCAAAGGGCTCCTGGACCGCGCTGGGTTCGAAGTGGAAGGGTTCGGAGGTGATACGGTCATCGTCCACGCAGTTCCCGCCCCCCATCCCCACTTCGACGCAGAGCGCTCCTTTCGCGAGATGGTCGAAGAGCTCACGCACGGGTCCGAACTCATGCGCTCGGCCCGCAACCAGCACGAGCGGGTGGCCATGAGCTTTGCGTGCAAAGCCGCCATCAAGGCGGGCCAGGACCTGGACCAGAGGGAAATGCAGGAGCTTTTCGACCAACTTTTCGCCACCCAGCTTCCGTTTCACGACGTCCATGGTCGCCCCACCACAGTTCGGCTTTCTCGAACCGAGCTGGAGCGAAAGTTCGGGCGGTGAGCGCGTTTCATGCTCTGGCCGTAACCGGCCCGACCACCTCCGGCAAGACGGCCCTTTCCATTCCCCTGGCTCAGCGGCTCAGGGGGGAGATCGTCTCCATGGACTCGAGGCAGGTTTACCGGGGGATGGATGTGGGTACCGACAAGGTGGGAGACGCAGATCGGGCGAAGGTGCCTCATCACGGGTTGGACCTGGTGGATCCGAACCAGCGCTATTCGGCGGCAGAGTGGGCTCGGTCTGCCCGGACCTGGATCCGACAGATCCGGGCTCGGGGTCACGTACCGCTCCTCGTGGGAGGCACCGGTTTCTACCTCAAGGCCCTCACCGAACCGGTATTCCGCGAGCCGGACCGGGATCCTGACCGTCGACGACGCCTGGAAGAGTGGTTGGCCGACCGGCCTCGAAAGGAGTTGGAGCGATGGGTGGAAACTCTGGATCCCGAGCGAGCTACTCTGGCCAGGGAAGGGGGACCGCAGCGTCTCATCCGCTCGCTGGAAGTTGCGCTTCTCACCGGACATTCCCTCTCCTGGTGGCACCAGAACGCGCCGCCCGAAGGGCCCGCGATTCCGGTGGCGGTGGTGGTGCTTTCACTCCCGCGGGAACGCCTGGATCGCCAGATCGAAGCCCGGGCCCACCGAATGTTCGAGACGGGAATCCTGGAGGAGGTCAGGGAGCTCCTGAACGCAGGATATACCGCCCAGGACCCGGGGATGACCGGCACGGGTTATCGGGAAGCGGCGGCGGTTCTGGCAGGGGAGCTGACGGTGGAGGAGGCTGCGGACAGGATGCAACGCGCCACTCGGCAGTACGCCCGCCGTCAACTCACCTGGTTCCGGAACCAACTTCCGGACGAGGGTGTGCTGGAGGTGGACGCTACGCAGCCGGTCCAGGACCAGGTTGAAGAGGTGATGCGGTGGTGGGAACGGATCGGGTCCACCGAGGGGGGGGTAGGCGAGGGACGGAATTGAGAGGAACTCGAGCCCCTGCCGTTTGCAGCGCTGAGCCCGACCGTTTCTGTCTGAGAGAACTGTTGGTAATCTGAAACACCGGGCGATCCCCCCCACGACCAACAGTTCTCTCAGACAGAAACGGGGGGCTCGACAGGAGGAAGGAGGGGGCCGAGGGCGAAGCGGCCCGGGGCGGCTCAGAACGACGGATCTTTCCAACACGAGAGAGCGCCCAGACACACATCGGGGGTCATTCGCATGCAGGCCCACAGGGAGGAACACGACGGGTGAAGATCGGCATCAGTTGTTACCCCACCTACGGCGGCTCGGGTGCCGTCGCCACGGAGTTGGGACTGGAG
>PWLA01000073.1 GCA_003559555.1 Gemmatimonadota bacterium
CCCAGGATGTTCATGAGGGTGGACTTCCCTGAGCCGCTGGGCCCCATGATGGCCACGAACTCCTGCTCCTCCACGTCCAGGTCGATCCCCTTGAGCGCCTCCACCGCCACGGCGCTGGTCCGGTAGATCCGGGTGATATCCTGCAGTTGGATGATGGGCATCGGGTCGGTCTCGGCGAAGCTGGCCAGGGAGAACGGGTCGGGGCGGCGAGGCAGCCGGAGCTGGATCAGTACTGGGCCTGCTGGCCTCCGAAGATGCTGCGCTGGTTGCCTTCCTGCTGGGTCATGAGAGAGAGGCCCACAGCCAGGACGTCCCCCTCCTCCAGACCTTCCAGAACCTCGGTATAGGTCCCGTCACTCAGCCCCGTACGTACGGTGGACGCCGTCAGCTCCCCGTTCTGCAGCTTGTAGACGACCGCGTCGGCCTCGCCGGCGCCTTCGGGGTCCGGCGGCCGGATGTCATCGGGGATCCGGGCCCGGAGGGCGGTATTGCGGACCCGGACCACATCCAGGACCTCGTCGGTGATGATGCTCACCTCGGCAGTCATTCCAGGACGGAGCAACCCCTCCTCGTTGGAGACGGCGATGATGGTCTCGTAGTGGACCACGTTGTCCTCCATGAGGGGAGCGTTGCGCACCTGGATCACCTCGCCCTCGAAGGTGCGGTCCCGGTGGGAGTCCACCTGGAACCGAACCTGCTGCCCTTCTTCCACCATCCCGATGTCCGCCTCCGAGACGTTGGCGTGGATGTGCATCCGGGTCAGGTCGGCGGCGAGTTGGAAGAGGATGGGGGCGTTCAGGCTGGCCGCCACCGTCTGCCCGCGATCGATCTCCCGGGAGATCACGATGCCGTCGGAGGGCGCGGTGATGGTGGTCCGCTCCAGCTCGCGGCGGGCGGCGTCCAGGGCGTGGCGACGCACCTCGACCTGGGCCTCGGCCTGACTCAGGCTGGCCCGGGCCTCATCCACGTCGGAGGGCGGCACGAACTGCAGCGCCCTCAGCTCCTGAACCCGCTCCCACTGATGCCGGGCCAGCTCGAGCCCCGCTTCGGCCGACTCCAGCTCGGCCTGGGCGGAGTTCAGCGCCGCTTCGAAGGTGGAGGGGTCGATCTGGGCAATGGGCTGCCCCCGGGTCACCCGGGAGTTGAAGTCCACCATGACTTCCTCGACGATCCCCGAAACCTGGCTTCCTACCTCGACCCGCTCC
This sequence comes from Gemmatimonadota bacterium, assembly GCA_003559555.1. Classification (GTDB taxonomy): domain Bacteria; phylum Gemmatimonadota; class Gemmatimonadetes; order Longimicrobiales; family Gaopeijiaceae; genus PWLA01. Next base: position 1,206 of record PWLA01000073.1, read on the forward strand.
ACGGGCTGAAGCGAGCCGTGAGCCACCACACGCTGGGAGACGTCGCCCCGTTCCACCGTCTCGGTGTGGAGCGGAGGAAGGCTTCCCTCGGCAGTACCGTAGTGCCGCGTGGCCCACCAGCCGGCCAGGGCGGCCACGAGCACCAGCACCACCACCACGTTTCGAAGCTTCATGGGATCACCCTTCCGTGTACGGAAGCCGGCACACTCCAGCGCCCAACCCCCACACTCAGGTGGCGGGCACGGGGAGAGATCGGGCCCTCGCGTGTCATGTTCATTCTAAATGGAGAACGCCTGGGATAATGGAAACGTTAAATCGGCCGGGCAAGGAGGTGGCCGAGGCGAAGCCCCATCAGACTGCCTGTACCAGGCGACCGATGAGGTCGTATTCCAGGGCATCGACGAACTCCACCTCAACCAGGTCCCCGGCCTCCACGGGCCGGCGGCCTCCCGACTCCGGGGCCAGGATCCGGGTGATGCCGTCCACGTCCACCGCCTGGCTCCAGGCGTGTCCCTCGGCCACGTGCTCGGGGTCATCACTCAGCAGACGGTCCACCAGTACCTTCCCCGTCCGACCCACCATGGCCTCGTTGCTCTCGAAGGAGATCTCCCGCTGGAGATCCATGAGGGTTTCCAGGCGATCCCGCTTCTCGCCGTCGGAGAGCTGCCCGTCCATCTCGGCCGCCGGCGTGCCCTCCTCAACCGAATAGGGGAACGCACCCACCCGGTCGAAGCGGACCTCCTCCAGGAGTTCAAGCATTTCCTGGAATTCCTGGTCGGTCTCGCCCGGGAAACCCACGATCACCGTGGTTCGGAGAACCAGGTCCGGCACCGCCTCCCTGAGCCGCGAGACCCGTTCCCGGATGGTAGCCTGGCGTTCGGGTCTCCGCATCCGCTGCAACACCGTGTCGCTCCCGTGCTGGATCGGCATGTCCAGGTAGGGGAGGAGCCGGGGCTCGGAAGCCAGCAGCTCCACCAGCTCCGGGGTGATCCCCGACGGGTACATGTAGAAGAGTCGGTACCAGGGAAGACTCGTGTCAGCCAGGAGCGCCCGGAGCAGATCCGGCAGAAGGGGCGTAGGCTCGGGCGTCCCCCCCGGGCCCGCGGCCTGCACGGCGGTCCGCCGGAGGTCGCGCCCGTACCAGGTGGTGTCCTGGCTGATGACGTTCAGCTCCTTGACCCCTCGGGCCTCCAGCTCCCGGGCCTCCCGCACGAGTTCGCCAACGGGCGCCGAGCGGTGCAGACCGCGCATGTGGGGGATGGCGCAGAAGGCGCAGGTATGATCGCACCCCTCGCTGATCTTGAGGTGCGAGGTATGGGGCGTATCGGTAGAGAGGATCCGGAGGGGCCGCTCCATGTTGGGTACCGAGGGCGCGCTTTCCGGGAGGAGTCCCCGGCGCCTGAGCTCCGGCACCAGTCCCTGCATCTCGGTGAGCCCCATGAAGAGATCAACCTCGGGGATCTGCTCGGCGAGCTCGTCCTTGTAGCGCTGCACCAGACAGCCCACCGCCACCACCGCCTTCACCTCCCCCCGGTCCTTCAGGGCGCAGGCCTCCAGGATGGTGTCCACCGACTCCTCCTTGGCCTGGTCGATGAAGCCGCACGTGTTGATCACCACCACTTCGGCGCCATCCACCCCCGGAGCCACCCGGGCACCGTTGCCCACCAGCGCCGCCATCATCCGCTCCGAGTCCACCGTGTTCTTGTCACACCCCAGGGTGACGAGCCCGATTCGGGGACCGTCCTGAGGGCCGGCGGCCGGGAACTCGTGGTCCACCGCCTCCACCTGGGGCGAGACCTCGGGCCGCACCGGGTCGGCGGTGACCGGAAAGACGGGAAGCTGACGGGTCCGGAGACGTCCACTCATCGGCGGATCACCTGAACTCCGGACGGGGGCTCGAACTGGAAGCGTTCCGGCGGGATCGTGGGGTTCACTTCCAGAGCCGAGAGCTCCACCGTGCGGACGAAACCCTCGTCCTCGGTGATCTGCAGCTTCCGGAGCATGTGGTTGGAGACGTCAACCCAGACCCGTGCCCTCAGGAAGGGAGAGACGCCGGCAGGTTCCAGGGCCAGTACATGGGTCCGGTGCCCATCCACCTCCTCCTCGCCCTCCAGAGTGGGCAGGTAGCGCTCGCCGGGCTCGGCCAGGAGTTCCCGGTGCAGGTCGAACTGCCCTCCGCTCCCGTTCAGGACACCCTGGAAGACCTGACCGGGATCGGCGCTGGGAAGATAGATCCAGATGTGCTCGCCATCGGCCACCACCCGATCCCCTTCGGGATCGGTGAAGCGCATCTCGAAGAGATCGGAGCCGGCCTGGCAGAGCTCCCCCCGGCTCCGTGTGACCTGTCGGAGGATGTCGTTGTCCACCACCTGCCGGAAATCGGCGCAGAAGCCGGAGAGCGCCTGGTGTCGGTCCGCGGCGGCCTGAAGGATGCTCCGGGCATCCTGGGCGACCAGGGAGCTGGGCACCACCAGGAGGGCTACGGTCGCCAGGAGGAGGGCGGCTGAGGCCAGGGAGCTTTGCACGG
>PWLA01000139.1 GCA_003559555.1 Gemmatimonadota bacterium
CCACTCGGTCGTTGGTTCGCCTCGACGTAGCGCAAGGCTATGCCTTCGACGAACCGCCTACGATTAGGGCCCCTGGGGCTCCCAACGGTGGCGCCCTGCCCTTCTTCAACGGCCTTCTAAGGAAGTCGAATCGTGTGGAGCAGAATCTCGCCCTCTGAGGGCTCGATCCACTGGGAATGAAGGGGGGCTCCGTCCTGTCCCCGGACAACGAGGCGCCACCGGTCCTCTGCTTCCGCATGCCGCCATCCCCTCTCCGGATCGGCGCAAAGGACGAACCTTCCCAAAGCGTCCGTGATCCTCGCCTCTCCGTCCCACTCCATGCCCAGACCCGCCAGCTCCCAGAGGCCGTCCACCCGGGTTCGAACCTGCTGGACCTCCACGGACACGCCTCGGATCGGCTGCTCCCGGGCTCCGGCGAGCACGGTGCCCGTCACCAGAGCCGGCAGCCACTCCTCCCTTCCTTCCTCCTCCCGGATACACGCCCGAGCTGTCACCGCTTCGGATGAGGCGGCTCGGACCTCGATGGCGGCTTCCTCTCCGGGCCGGACCTCCACCTCCACCGGCTCGGCCCGACCGAGAAACGATCCCAGCTCGGGTCGTTCCAGGACGAGGCTGTACCTTCCCTCCGGAACCTCGCTCAGGCGAAAGCGGCCGTCGGGGCCGGACCGGCTCCGATACGACGTACCCTCCAGGTGGATCGTCGCGTCCGGGACCGGACCGGTGCCCGAGGCATCGAGGGCGACCCCCGCCACCGAGCCGGTCGCCGCCAATGCCAGCACCTCCCCTCCCCCGAGGCGCACGTCCAGGACCTCACCTCCGGTCTCCTGGATGCCCCCGAGGGCCGCTCGGTCCCGGGTCAGGCCGGCTGCTCGCTGGCGTTCCACCCGGAAGATCGGGGAGCGGATGTACCAGCGACTCACCACCCACGCGCCGTGCGGAAGCTCCGTGAACTCCACCCGCCCCCCGAAGGCATGATCCGGCAGGGAGATGGAGATTCCGGAGCTCGCCGGCGGCGCAGTATAGCGGTAGGTCAGGAACTGGAGACGCCCCGTGGTCTCTTCCAACCAGAGGGCCCCTTCAACCCCCGGGGGCCCAGCCCTCCCCACCGGCTCGAACCCCAATCCCACAAGCCCCGGGCGATCCGCGTTCCGGACCGCTCTGAAGCAGTGCCCGTCCAGAAAGGCATCCGAGAGAAGGGTCGCCGCATCCGGGGCGGAGTATGTCCAGGTGCCGTCCTCCCTTTCCACCTGGATCCAACCCTCTTCCATGAGTTCCTCCACCGGCGGGCTCCGGTACGGGTCGCGGGTGTAGCCGTCCCGGACCCGGCTTTCCTCCGACACCACCCGCCGGGCATCGGGGGTGAGGTCCCTCTGGTAGTTCCGAAGCCGATACCTGTGAGCGCCCTCCGCTCGCCCGAGCGCTTCCACCTGCAGCACCCTCCGGGCCACCTCCCACAACCGGGCGGTCTCCGCTCTCTGCTCGGGACCGATCTGGCATCCCTCGGCCTCCACCTCCACCCGGATCTCCTGGAGCGAGACGACCTCGATTCGAGCCACCAGGTCGCGCCGCACGGTCTCGCCGACTTCGACGTGGAAGGGTTCAGCCTCTACGGTCCTCCAGCCGATCCGCTCGGCACGGATCACGTAGCGGCCGGGCTCGCGGGCGCGGAGGGAGAAGTGCCCTCGATGGTCGGTGAGCGTCTGGGCTCGGACCTGATCACGGCTGTCCAGGAGGCTCACGACGGCGGACGTCAGGGGACGCTCGCTCTCCGCTTCCAGAACCGTCCCCGTGACCGTCTGCCCGACCGCTGCCAGGGGAAGCAGCAAAAGGGCAGCGAAGAGCGCTGCAAAAAGTCCTCCCGGCGACCCTGCGGGTGACCAGAGAGAGGGTGCCATGATCACGCTCCCGAACGGGCTTAGAAGGCCGTTGAAGAAGGGCCTTTTAGAAGTTCCTGTCGAAATATATCCTACAGGTCACTTCCTGGACAGGCGATCGGCCGATCGTCCACAGGCCCGGTGGAAAAGGGCCTCATCATCGAGACTACCGGCCTGTGACGTATTCGAGCGCAGCGGAGAGGCCGATTTGTGTCGCCGGAATGACGACGACGTAGATGCGGAAATCGTCCGGCTGGGTCAGGCGAACGGCGGTCGTGAAAAGGACGGTTCCAGCGGTAGCCCCGAGTATGGTGAGGGCAGGGTTGCCCTGACGCTGATTCCCCATATATGCGCCAATGGATGGGCCGACAAGCAACCCCAGCGCCACGCCGGTCGTCAGCCCGGGATAGCCATATCCGCCAGGCTCACGTGGTGCAATCGCATTGCCGATGATCCCGCCAACGGCGGGGGCCACGAACCCGCCCACCGTAGCGCCAACCAGGGCGCGAGAGAAAGAGGACTCGGCACCACTTCCAAGCGCCTCCGCAGGCAGTGAAACCGCCGCCGGTGACCATTCAGCCGCTACAGCTGTCGGCCAGGTCGGAGTGGCGTGTTGGGCGTGGAGTAGCGAGGCGGAGGCGCCCAGCGCGACCATGGCTGCCGCCAGAAGAAGTGCACAGCGGATCATGAGGACCTCCGGGCTGGGGAATTTGGCATCCTGTTCTATCATGATCACGGACCACGAGGGGGGACCTGAAACCCGTCCCTCACTCGGCTGGTTCAGAAATCGCCGACGCCTCGCCCTGGCCGTAGAACCCCGCCAGGCGGCCCCGGAGTTCGGCCCAGGGACCCCGGATGAGGGGCGCGGGCGGAAGGGCGTCCCGGAGCACCCGGCCGTAGCTACGGGTCAGGATCCGGTCGTCCAGCAACAGGATGGCGCCCCGATCGGTCCGGGCGCGGATGAGCCGTCCGAACCCCTGCTTGAGCCGAAGGGCCGCCAGGGGGAGGAGGTAGGAGCGGAAGGGGTTCTGGCCCCGGCCCTCCAGCGCCTCCATCCGGGCCTGGGTGATGGGCTCCGAGGGCACATGGAAGGGGAGCTTCTGGATGACCAGCCCCCGGAGGGGATCGCCGGGCACGTCCACCCCCTCCCAGAACGAGCTGGTCCCCAGGAGGATGGCCCGCTCCGAGGCCACGAACCGGGAGAGGAGCCGGTGCCGCGGGCCCTCGCCGTGGACCAGGAGGGGCCAGCGGGCGTCGGCGCCGGCGTCTCGCAGGATCCGGGCCACCGACCTGAGGGCCCGGTGCGAGGTGAAGAGGGCGAAGACGCCGCCGCCGGTGAGCTGCGCCAGATCCCGGACCACCCGGGCCGTCGCCTCCTGGAAGGCGTGGCCGCCGCCGGTGCCGGGCAGGTCGGTGGGCACCCCGAAGACAGCCTGTTCCGGATAGGAGAAGGTGGAGGGGACCTGGGATTCCTCTACCACCAGGGGATCCTGATGGTCGCTCCCGTCAACCGTGATCACCGGGACGGCGTCGGCGAAGGCCAGCTCGGGCTCCGGGGCCGGGCGTCTGGCTTCCCCGGCCGAGGGCACCTCCTCCACCACGTCCTCCTCCAGTCCCAGCCGGTCGCGGAGGAAGCGGAAGCCGCCCCGGCCCACCGTGAGCGTGGCCGAGGTCACCACCGTGGTGTCCACCTGCTGGAAGAGCCCCTTCCGGAGCTGTCGGCCCGGCTCCACCGGGGCCGCGGCCAGGCGGACGTTCCGCAGCCCTTCGCCCTCCCCTCCCCTGCCCTCGATCCAGCGGACGAAGGCATCGCCCCCCTCTCCGGGGTCCAGCACCAGAGCCAGTCCGTGTCGAGCACCCTCCAGGCGCCGCTCCAGCGACTGCAGGTCCAGGATCCGGCCCTGCAGAAGATCCCGGAGCTGCTCATCGTCCTCCAGCCGGAGGCGCAGCTCCTCCACCTCCCGGCCCAGCCGGGCGAAGGCGGCGGTGAGGCGGTCCAGGCGGGCCAGGATCTCCTGGCTCTCCCCCGGATCCCGGGGGTCGCCCCGTCCCAGCCTCAGGGGCTCCTCCTCGCCGCTGGGCACCCGGGGCTCCAGCGCCTGGAAGAAGCCGGTGAGCTCGTCCCGGGCCCGCTCCAGCATGGGACGGAGGCGCTTGCCGATCCGGTCCAGCACCCGGGGCGCCTCTCCCCCCTTCCCCTGGCCCTTCAGCACCTGCTCCACACTGGCCAGCACCCCCTTTCCGTTCCGGTCCAGCCGCGAGAGGGTGCGGAAGAGCCCCACCCGGGTCACCTCGCTGCCCAGGTGCGAGGTGGCGGCGTCCTCCACGTTGTGCCCTTCGTCCAGGATCACGTGCCGGTATGGAGGGAGGACCGCCGACTGGGACCAGTTCTCCATGGCCTCCCGGAGCGCCACGTCGCTGAAGAGGAGGGCGTGGTTGACCACCAGGATGTCGGCGGAGGCGGCAGAGCGGCGCGCCTTCTGGTAGAAGCAGTCCTGGAAGTGGGGGCAGCGGGCTCCCAGGCAGATGTCGCTGTCGGAACGGACTTCCTCCCAGACATCGGAGGAAGGGGCCACCGGGAGGTCCGAGAGCGAGCCGTCGTCGGTGGAGCGGCTCCATTCCACCAGCGATGTCAGCTCGGCGCTCCGGTCGGTCTCGAAGAGCGCCGGTGCGGTCTCGGCTGCCAGCAGGAGCCTGCGGATGGAGACGTAGTTCACCCTGCCCTTCACCAGCGACCACTGCAGCTCGGGGCCCACCAGGTCCCGGACCAGGGGAAGGTCCTTGCCCACCAACTGTTCCTGCAGGTTGATGGTGTTGGTGGAGACCACCGTCCGCTCGCCGTTGGCCAGGGCCCAGAGGGCAGCGGGGACCAGGTAGGCCAGGGACTTCCCAGTGCCGGTCCCGGCCTCCACCACCAGCACCCCACCCTCGTTGTAGCGCTCCGCCACCTGGCGGGCCATCGTGCGCTGTCCGGGCCGGTCCTCGAAAGCCCGGTGGCGCCGGGCCAGGGGACCGCCGGGGGCCAGCACCGCCTCCACCTGCTCGGGATCCAGCATGTCCCGGCTCCGGGGCGCCGGCGGCTCCACCACCACGTAGAGACTCCGGGCTTCGTTGTCCACGATCCCCGTCCCCAGGCCGTGCTCGTAGACCCGGGCCGCCATGGCCAGGTCCGGATCCGAGGGCTCCAGGACGCCCGAGGGATGGTTGTGGAGCAGGATCTCGCCGGCTTCGGCGTCCCGGGCGGCGGCCAGCACCGCCTGGTGGTTGCCCCGAGCCACCGCCCGGGGATTCACGATCCGGCGCTGGGCGTCCACCTGGGCCAGGAAGCATACCTCCCGGCCGCCGGCCCGCTGGATCTCCTGACGGATGCGCCGGGCGGCCTCGCCGTCCAGGGTGAGGCCGGGGGTGCTCATTGGGTCCTCAGCGGCGCCGGGCGGGCCGAGGGGAACAGGACGTTGTTCAGGATCAGCCGGTAGCCCGGAGAGTTGGGATGCAGTTCCAGGTTGGTGGGCGCGTCTCCGATCTGGTGCTCCGGGTCCTCGGGATCGTGGCCGCCGTAGAAGGTCCAGGTGCCCTCGCCCAGGGTGCCGTGGACGTACTTGGCCCGGTCCCCCTCCTGGGCCAGGATCGTCACCCCCGGCTTGAGGCGATCGGTCCGGAACGAGGTGGTGAGGCCGTAAAAGTCGGAGATCACCGCCTGGTGGTTCTGGACCAGCATGCTGGCCACCGGGTCGATCTTGGCGGCGAACTCGAAGAGGCGAAAGCTGCCCAGGGGTCGCCGGTTCGCCGTGTTCACCTGGTGGAAGTCGATGTCGGAGAAGGCATTTACCGAGGGCGAGGTCTGGACCTCGGCACCCTGGAAGGCGAAGGCCCGGCTCCAGTCCATCTGCTGGGTGGCGTCGGGCGCCGGGGGGCGGCCGTTGGCGAAGGCGGCCGAGATGTCGGTACGGTGGCTGGCCAGGGCCAGATCCAGCGTCTCGGTGGCCGAGCACATGGCGAAGAGGAAGCCGCCGGCCTCCACGTAGTCGCGAATTTCCTCGGCCACCGTGCGCTTCAGGGTGGGCACGTCGTCCAAGCCGAAGCGGGCCGCCATCTCCTCGTTCCGGGCCACCTCCTCCTGGAGCCAGGCCGAGCCGGAGTAGGCCAGAAAGAACTTGGAGTACTGGCCGGTGAAGTCCTCGTGGTGCAGGTGGAGCCAGTCGAACTCGTCCAGCTCCCCCTGCAGGACCTCGCCGTCCCAGACCGTCTCGTAGGGGATGTCGGCGTACTCCAGCGCCAGGGTCACGGCATCGTCCCAGGGCTGGGCGTTGGGCGGCGTGTAGATGGCGATCCGGGGGGCCGTCTCCAGCGGCACCGCCTCCATGTTCCCCTCCTGGATCCGGGCCCGGATGCGGGCCACTGCGGCGCCGTCCACCGGCTCCGCCTGGACGCCCCGGAGAGCCGCCTCCCGGCGGGTGGCCTCGCTGTCGGGCAACAGGAAGGCGCCGTCCCGGTAGTTCAGGAACCACTCGGCGGTCTCACCCCGCTCCAGCACCCAGTAGGTGAGTCCGTACGCCTTCAGGTGGTCGCTCTGGGGCCGGTCCATGGGGACCAGGAGGTGCTGGGCCGCCGCCGGAAGCGGCAGGAATGCGGCCAGGGCCAGCAGGAGGACGATCACCGCCCCTGCCGTGCGTGTCGGGCGGCGGGTCATGGGCTCCTCCGGATCTCGGTCAGCATGTGTCGGGCGGTGGGGGCCACCGGGTGGTTCGGCGCGCTCACGATGAGCTCCTCCAGGAGCTCCACGGCCCGCTCCCGGTCCTCACCGGGACCTGCCAGGTACCGGGCCAGGCGGAGGGCCGCCTCCGGGGCCTCGGATGCATCCGGCGCCAGATCCAGGAGACGGGTCCTGAGCTCCGCCGCCTCCGCCGGGTCCGGGCCGTCCAGGAGGTGGGCCGCCAGTCCCAGGAGGGCCGGCCGGTCGGCCTCGGGCACGGTGTCCAGCTCGCTTCGGATCAGCCCGGCGCCCTCCGCCGGCTCGCCCTCGTCGGCGTGGAGGAGGGCCCGTGCCGCCAGGGCACCCGCTTCCGGGCCTCCCTTCTCCGCCACCGCCAGGAGCTGGATCCAAAGGGTGGCCCGGCGGCCCGAGAGCTCTTCGGCTCGGGCTCCGATTCCGGCCAGCGCCCGGGCCCGGTCCTGGCCAGAGGCCAGCAGCTCCGGGATTGCCTGGGGCTCGGGAAGGACGGTGTCGGGGGCTGCGGACTGGGGGGGTGATGCGGCGTGCGGCGCGGGAACTGCCTGGACGGAGACAGGACCAACCATCCCCCGGAGCATCTCCAGGGGACTGTACGCGTCCGGGGACCCGGGCGAGACCGTGGCACCCAGTGGCACCGCAAGCACCGCCGTCACCACCGCAAGCACCGGCATGGTAACCCGTCCGGTCGGCCTCATGGCTCCCCGCCTCCACCGGCTCCTCCACCAGCGTTCCGGTTCAGCCGCTCGAAGTACTCCAGCACCAGGCGACGCTCGGCAGGGGTCAGCGCCTCCAGCTCGGCGGCGCTGGGCAGTGGGATCCGGTTGCCCCGAAGGAACCCGTCGGGGAGGGGTGTCACCAGAGGCCGCTCCACCTCACCGGCGGTGGTCCCTTCCCGCTCCTCGGTGGGGCCGTCCCGCTCCAGCATCCGGCCGGCCCCCAGGAACCGCTCCAGGAGGTCTTCCTGACGCCTGAGCGTCTCGGGCTCCAGGCGCCCCTGGGCCAGCTCCTGGGCCAGGTCTCGGGCCTCCCGGGCCATCTCCTCCAGGTCCCCGGGGGTCCACTCCCCCCCGGGCTGCTCCGCGAGCTCCTCCACGCCTCCGGCCACCGCCTCCTGGGCCGCGGCCAGCTCGTCCATCCGGGCCTGGGCCCCGTCCTGGTTCGGATCCCCGGAGAGAGACTGGGCCTCCTGGTTGATGGCCTCCTGCTGCCCTGCGAGGGACTCCAGCTCATCCATGAGGTCCTCCATGCCCGAGCCCTCGGCCTGCTGCCCCACCTGGTCCATCCCGGCCAGAGCCAGGAGCGCCGCCCGGTTCAGCGCCTCCACCGCCCGCTCCGCCGAGCCTGAAGGCCCCGGCCCGGTGGAGCCCTGGCGGGCCAGACCCTCCACCGTCCGCTCCACCTGGGTCATGGCCTCACCTAACGCCTCGGTCACCTGGCGGCCTACCTGGGGCGCCTGGCGCGTGGCGAGTCCCAGGTGCACGGCCAGATTCCGGATGCCCTGCGAGAGGACGGCCTCCTCACCCTGGAGCCGGCTCCGCTGGACCGCGTTGGCGCCCCGGATGCGGTCCCGGATCTCCTCTTGCCGCCGGGCCAGCGCCAGAGCGCTTTCGGCTCCCCGACGGAGGGCGTCGCGGATCTGCTCCTCCCACTCCTCGAGCCACTCCATGCGGGCGTCCTGCATCTCCTGGAGCGCCTGCTGGAGCTGCTGGGCCGCCTCGTCCGCTTCCTGAGCCGCTCCGTCGGTGTCGCCGTCCCGGGCCTGCTGGGCCGCCTCGGACATGGAGCTGCGGGCTTCGGAGACGTCCCGGGCCGTCTCGCCGGCCTGCTCGGCCGCCGCCGGGTCCCCGGCCTCCTCCAGGCGCCGCTCCAGTTCCTGGAGGCGCTCCTCCAGCTCGGCGGTGCGGCGGGCCAGCTCCTCCTGGGCCTCCACCCCGTCGGCGGTCTCCAGCTCCCGGGCCATCTCCCCCTGGGCCTCGGCGATCTCCCGGAGCTCTTCCTCCGAGCCCAGGTACGACTCCTCCAGCGCCTGCCGCTCGAAGCGTTCCAGCGCCGCCTCCAGCCGATCCCGAAGCGCCTCCCGGGCCTCGGCCATCTCCTGGAGCTCGGAGGCGGCGTCCGGGTTCTCTCCGGCCGCCAGGCGTTCCAGGAGCTCCTCCATGCGGGCCCGCTCCTGGGGGTCGGCCAGCTCCGAGAGCATGGATTCCAGTTGCCGGAACCGCTCCCGGAGCCCCCCGTCCTCGTCGCCCAGGCCCTCGAGTCCCCGGCGGGTGGCTTCCATCTCCTCCCGGAGTCGGTCCACCTCCCGGGACAGCTCCTGGTGAGCTTCGGCCGCGCCGCGCACTTCTTCTCGCTCCTGGAAGCCCCCGGCCCCGGTCTGGTCGCCTCCGCCCCGGGCATCGTGTTCCCGCTCCCGGAGCTCACCGGCCTGCCGATCCGCCTCCCGGGCCAGCTCCCCCACCCGATCGCCGGTCTCCTGGAGCTGGCTGCGGGCGGCGTCCCGCTGCACCGCGGCGGTGGGGACCCGGAGACGGTACTCGGGAGTCACCGATTCCTGCGCCCCCGGCGAAACGTCGGCCGCCCGGGCCGAGAGGAGCACCTCGTCGCCGGGCTCGAGCCCCCACTCCGCCAACTCCAGCACCGAGCGAAGGCTCACCTGCCGGTCCCCATCGGTGGCGATCCGCTCCACCTCCGGCTCCCCGGCCTCCCCATCGGCAGCCACCCGGGCCACCTCGATCTGGATCCACGCCAGGCCGAAGTCGTCGGAGGCCTCCAGGAGGAGGGGAAGACGGAGGGACGCCGGGAGGTCGCCGTCCTCGCCGGGCACGGGCAGCGCCACCTCGGGAGGCAGGTCCTCCTCCACCGTGATCCGGGTGGGCGGAGGAAGGGCTGCGTCGGCCTCGGCTCCCTCCACCTCCCAGCTCACCTCGCCGGAGCGGGCCGGGCTCCACTCGGCCTGGAAGCGTCCGTCCTCCACCGGGGTTCGCAAAGCCTCGTCTCCGTCGTCCCACCGAAGCACCACGGCCGAGCCCTCCCGACCTTCCACCCGACCACGAACCACCATTCGAGTGCCCTGGGGCATGGTCAGCTCCGCCGGCGCACCCCGGAGTGTTTCGTTGGGGATCCGGGTGTACTCGGGAAAGCGCAGCTCCACCACCAGCTCGGTCAGGAGGAGGGGGTCGGAGGGCTGGATCCGGGCCTCGGGGGTTCGGGCCCCATCAGGCGAGGAGGCCCAGTACCGCACCGGTCCCTCCAGCGGGGGCAGGTCCCGCTCGGCCACCCCTTCGTCCACCTCCAGCTCCGCTTCCCGGAGGGGCTCGCCCACGGCCTGCCAGTGAAGGGTCACACGACTCCGGTCCGGGGCCGAGATCCGGACCTCCGGGACCGTGCCCCGGGGAAGCTCCACGTCGCCGGGCTCGAGCCCCAGGGGGGCCAGCTCCGGCCCCGTCCACACCGCCACAGGGTTCGCCAGCCCGACCCACGCCGTCCGGCTCCGGTCCGGCGAGAGAACGATGAGGAGCAGAACCAGCCCCGCCATGGTTCCCGCCACCAGCGCCGATGCTCGAAGCAGGCGATCCAGCTCCGTCCCGGGCCGACCCGCCAACTCGTTCGGCCGACCCCCGAGCCGGCTCTCCAGGCTCTTCCCACCGGCCCGGATCAGCGAGGGGGACACGCCCTCCGGGGTCTGGCGGTCCAGCTCGAGCTGGGCCCGGAGGGCACCAGGGGACAGGCCCGCCTCCCGCTCCATCTCGCCGGCCAGGGTCGGCTCGTCGCTCCAGCGCCGGAAGAAGCGAAGGGCGGCGACAGCCACCCCGGTGACCAGCAGCACGCACCCCAGCACAAGGAGCGCCGGCACGGGCGAGCCTGCCTGCCACCCGTCCGACGCCATCATCCAGGCCAGGACGAAGACGAACGCCAGGGCGGAAAGAGCCGCCAAGGCGGCCACCCCGCCGCTGCGACGTCGCAGCCAGCGGCGGACCGTCACGAGGGCGGCCTCAGGGGTCACCGGACCGGGAGTTCCGGCCGCGGTGGGCGAGGAATGGCCGGAGGGCGAGGCGGGTGGCGGAGGAGGGGACATGCGGCCGGCCTCAGGGCGCCTTCTGGGAGAGGGCGTACACGAAGATGTTCACACCCATCCGGAGGGCCTCCTCACGCACGTTTTCCGGGTTGTCATGGACCTCCGGGTCTTCCCACCCGTTGCCCAGGTCCGTCTCGTACGTGTAGAGCACCATGAGCCGGCCCTCGTGGAAGATGCCGAAGGCCTGCGGCGGCATCCCGTCATGCTCGTGGATCTTGGGCAGTCCCTCGGGAAACTCGTAGAAGGCCGAGAAGATGGGGTGCTCCGGAGGCAGCTCCACCATGGGCCGGTCGGGGTAGAGTCGCTCCATCTCCCGGCGGAAGGCCTCGTCCATCCCGTAGTTGTCGTCGGCGTGGAGAAAGCCGCCCCCTTCGAGGTAGCTCCGGAGGCCGTCCCGCTCCTCGGCGTTGAAGGCCACGTTGCCGTGCCCGGTCATGTGGACCAGGGGGTAGTCGGGGAGCGCCGGATCCAGGGGGGTCACCACCCCTTCCCGGGCAGCCACCGGAATTCCGGTTCGAGTCCGGATCGCCTCGAGGAGGTTCGGGAGGGAGGAGGGGTTGGCGTACCAGTCGCCGCCTCCGCCGTACTGCAGCCGGGCCACCGTCGGGGGGACGGGGGACGAGGGCGAGGCGAGGGCGGCTCCCTCGCCGAACGACGCCGGGACGAAATCGGACGCCGCCGGCCCCCTGGAGCGTTCGCTCGCCTCGGCGTCGCTCTCCCCGAAGTCCAGCGAGGGAGCCACGCCGCCCCATCCCGCCAGGGTGGCCGTGACCGCAAGGGCGATCACGGCGAGACCGGCGCTGAAGGGAGGGCGAATGGACACGAAATGGACGGGGCTTCAGGTGAATGGTTACCCGGCGTCGCGGCTCCGGGAGATCTCCTGCACCAGCTCGTAGACCTGGTTCCGGGGGACCCCCAGCCGTCGGGCCACGTCCCGGGCGGTCCGGCTCGGCGACCGCCCCTGGGCCAGGAGCGCCGTGGCCAGCGCTTCCACCGCGGCGGCGTCCACCTCCACGGAGAGTTCCTCATCAGGACGGGGCCCGACCACGACGGTGACTTCTCCTCTGGGTGGATGCTCGTGGTAATAGCCGGCGAGGTCCGTGAGGGTTCCCCGCCGCACCTCCTCGTGGAGCTTGGTGAGCTCCCGGGCCACCGCGGCCTTTCGCTCCGGACCGGTGCGCCGGGCCAGGTCGTCCAGGAGGCGGGCCGTCCGCTCCGGCGACTCGAAGAGGACCACCGTCTCGCCGGCCGCCGCCACTCGACCCAGAACCTCCTCCCGCTGCCGCCCCTTTCGGGGGACGAATCCCAGGAAGGTGAAGGGCAGCACCGGAAATCCGGCCGCCACCAGCGCCGCAGTCACCGCCGAGGGCCCCGGGATCGGAACCACCTGGTGGCCCGCCTCCAGCACCCGCGCCACCAACCGCTCACCGGGATCCGATACCAGCGGCGTGCCGGCGTCGGAGATGAGGGCCAGGTCCTCGCCGCCCGCCAGGCGGTCCAGGGTCTGGCCGATGCGGGCCTCCTCGTTGTGCTCGTGGAGCGAACGAACCGGGGTCCGGAGCTCCAGGTGCCTCAGGAGGATGGAGGCCCGGCGGGTATCCTCCGCCAGGATCCCGTCCACCTCCCCCAGGAGCCGAGCCGCTCTGAAGGTGAGGTCCTCCAGGTTCCCGATGGGGGTGCTCACGATGTAGAGCGTCCCGTTAGCCATGCCCCTCTCCCGCCACCCGCAGGTTCATCCCAAAAACGATGCACGACGGCCCGTCCGACCCGAAAGGCCGGACGGGCCGCCGCAGACCGTCATCCGTCAGGGGCATCTGCCCCGTCACGGGTCAGAGGTGCTCCTGGATCTTCTTCTCGAGCTGGGACTTGGGGACCGCACCCACCACCGTGTCCACGTGGGCGCCGTCCTTGAAGAAGAGGATGGAGGGGATGGACCGGATCCCGAAACGGCTCGCCGTCCGGGGGTTCTCGTCCACGTCCACCTTCCCCACCTTCACGCCCTTGTCAGCGTAGTCCCCGGCGAGTTCCTCCACCACCGGACCCACGATACGACAGGGCCCGCACCACTCGGCCCAGAAGTCCACCATGGTCAGTCCATCCGACTCTTCGACCGTCTGGGTGAAGGTATCGTCGGTCACCGTCAGCACCTGCTTCGTGTCAGCCATTCCAGTTCTCCTGGTTCAACCCCGGGGGCGACTCGGGTGGACGCCCCGGGACTTTCGGTTATGATCTGTGTCGGGCCCTGGACCGCTGTCCCGGGTCGACACTCCGGTATACATACTAATCGCTATGCCTGTCCTGTTCGTGCGGTCGGTTGGGCCATGCCGCCGGCCCCTGGAGGAGCTCCGCTCATGACGCCCTACCCCCTGGATCACGTCGCCATCGCAACGCCCTCCATCCGGGAGGCGGCCTCGATGTACGAACTCCTCACCGGCCACACTTGTTCCTCTGTCGAAGAGATACCCGACCAGGGAGTGAATGTGGCCTTCGTCGGTCCCCTGGAGCTCCTGGAGCCCCGGGGACCCGAGACCGGCGTGGCCCGATTTCTGGAGAAGCGGGGTCCGGGCCTGCACCACCTGGCCTTCCGGGTTCGGGACATCGCCCGAGCCCTGGCCGAGCTCGAAGCGGAAGGGATGGAGCTCATCGACCGGGAGGCCCGGCCCGGCGCCCGGGGCCACCAGGTGGCCTTCCTGCATCCCCGAAGCACCGGGGGCGTCCTCTGGGAGCTGGTGAGCGGCGGGTAGCACTTCCGACCGTCAACGCCCGCTGGTGATCCGCTCCAGCCCGATCTCTTCCACCAGCCACTCGCCGCTGGAGGTTCGGACCACCACGAAGGGAATGTTGGCGAACTCCCGCTGGCCCTGCTTCAGGTCCACACCCACCCGGGTGGTGGGGTGCGTCCGGCCGGCCACCCGGTCCTCGGAGCGCATCCGGAATTCGTCGTGGCGTAGAATGTAGGCCACCGTGTCCATCCAGACCTCGATATCCTGCCAGGACATACATCGGTCCGACAGCCCGATCCACGAGCCCATCCGGCGAGCGGCGCAGCCCACGCTGGATCCGGTCCGGTTGGTGATGGGACCGTCGGCCGTCCCGAAGATCCGGGCCATGGCCTCCAGGTCGCGGGCGTTGGCGGCCTGGAGAAAGCGCTCTACGGAGAGCTGGGGCTCGGGGCCGGCCATCTGGCTCGAGGGCGGCCCGGACGAGGCGCAGCCCACCAGAAGGGTGAGGGCAGCGAGAACGCAGACGAGCTTCGTTGGATGGGAACGGGTCATGGGCGGCTTCCGGGACGCTGATGCGCGAGACCGGACTTCTTCCGGTGTGCCCCTGAGGGGCAGCGACGTCGATGCTGCTCCCAAGATGCCGCGTTCACCCGTCCGGCGGTAGTCCCCCCGACATCATTCCTTCCAGCACGATCAAGTCGAAGTCGAGTCCGACTTCGCGCCCATCCCGTGCCTTCAGGGGGCACCTGACTCCACCGCTAGAAGGCCGTTGAAGAAGGGCAGGGCGCCACCGTTGGGAGCCCCAGGGGCCCTAATCGTAGGCGGTTCGTCGAAGGCATAGCCTTGCGCTACGTCGAGGCGAACCAACGACCGAGTGGG
>PWLA01000149.1 GCA_003559555.1 Gemmatimonadota bacterium
CCGGGAGCCGGGTCTCGCTCCGCTCGCCCACCACCCGCTGGCGGACCACGTCGGGGGCCTGCCATCGGAGCTCCACCGCTACCTGGTCCACTCGGATGAGCGAGGGCTCGCCCTCCTCGGGATCCACGAAAAAGTAGACATGCCCCTCGGTGAGGGCACGGTAGCTCTCCAGGTCCCCGTCAGCGGCCAGCTCCCGACGTGCCTCTCGGCCTCGCTGCACCAGCGCCAGGGCGTCGGGGTGGTTCCATCCGTCGCTGCCGCCAGGACCGGCGGCCTGCTGGGCGGGCGCCGCCCCGGCGTGGGCGTCGTCCGCGGACAGCGTTCCGGACTCCGCCAAAGTGGACGCGCCCGGCAGGCCGCCGAGGAGCATGGAGGCGGCGAGGAGGACTGCGAGGGGATGGATGGGCAAGGCGTCTGGGGAGGGTCTGAGTGGCGAGAGGCCCCGAGCCGAAGTGTGCGGCAGGGGGCGGAGTCGGAACGATCGGCGGTGGTTCAGCAGGCGGGCCCCACGAGGGCCGAGACGGGGCCGGAGGGGCCCTGTCCACCTGGACGAACCTCACGACCCCGCGGTGATTTGTGTTAAACTACGCACTTGTGCCCGGTCGGGATCCCTCGACCGGGATGGCGGCGAGGTGAGAACCCAGGTGGCCCGTCCACCGTCCGCTGCCATCTTAAACTCCGTTTGACCACATGGAAACCGAGGAGATCCGAACAAGGTGCCCGGAACCGAATCAAGGATTGCCCGGGAGGTCCGCCGTCGGCGAACCTTCGCCATCATCAGTCACCCCGATGCGGGCAAGACGACCCTCACCGAGAAGCTCCTGCTCTACGGTGGAGCCATTCACCTGGCGGGTTCGGTGAAGGCGCGCAGGGCCAAGCGCCACGCCACCTCCGACTGGATGGAGATGGAGCAGGAGCGGGGGATTTCGGTGACCTCGTCCGTGCTGCAGTTCGAGTACGAGGGGACCCGGGTGAACCTGCTGGACACCCCAGGTCACCAGGACTTCTCCGAGGACACCTACCGGACGCTGCTGGCGGCGGATTCTGCGGTCATGCTCCTGGACAACCGAAAGGGAGTGGAGGAGCAGACCCGAAAGCTGTTCGAGGTCTGCCGGCTCCGGCGGACGCCCATCTTCGCCTTCGTCAACAAGTGCGACCGGGTGGGCGTCTCTCCCCTCCAGCTCCTGGATGACGTGGAGGCCGAACTGGGCATCGCCTGCGCGGCGGTGACGTGGCCGGTGAGCGACGGGACGAACCTGCTGGGCGTCTACGACCGCGTGGCGGAGCAGCTGCACCTCTTCGAGAAGGCGGAGGATCACGGCGCGAGCCGGCCGCCGGAGGCCGTCACCGGACTGGACGATCCGCGACTCACCGAACTCCTGGGGCAGCGGGCCCGGGACCGTCTGGTGGAAGAGGTTGAGCTGCTGGATGTGGCAGGGGCCCAATTCGACGAGGACGCCTTTCGGGAGGGCCAGGTGGCGCCCACGTTCTTCGGAAGCGCCCTCACCAACTTCGGTGTGGAGCCCTTCTTGCGCCGCTTCTTGGAGCATGCACCAACGCCCGGACCCCGGTCGACCGCAGAGGGGGAGGTGGATCCGCTGGATCCGGATTTCTCCGGGTTCATATTCAAGATCCAGGCGAACATGGATCCCCGCCACCGGGACCGGGTGGCCTTCGTCCGGGTCTGCTCCGGGCACTTCGAGGCAGGGGAGTCGGCGGTGAACATGCGAACGGGAAAGCCGGTACGGTTGGCCCGGCCCCAGACCTTCTTCGCCCAGGAGCGGGAGGCGGTGGAGTCGGCCTGGCCCGGGGATGTGGTAGGAATTCACGACCGGGGCAGCCTGAGGATCGGCGATACCCTTTCCGAAAGCGGAAAGGTGCGCTTCGAAGGAATTCCGGCCTTCTCCCCCGAGCGCTTCGCCAAGGTCTTCGTTCCCGATCCCTTGCGGCGGAAGCACCTGGACAAGGGTCTCCTGGAGCTCTCCGAAGAGGGCGCAATCCAGGTCTTCTATACCGAGGGCGCTGCAGGGCCCGCCCCGGTGGTAGGGGCTGTGGGGATGCTTCAGTTCGACGTACTCCTCCATCGACTGGAGCACGAGTACGGGGTGGAGGCCCGCCTCGAGCCCATGCCGTACCGGGACGCACGGTGGGTGGTGGGCCCGGAGTCGGAGATCCGCCGAGTGGCCCGGGGGTATGACTGCCAACTGGTCCGGGACCGGAACGAGCGCCCGCTCCTGCTCTTCCGAAGTGAGTGGGTTCGGCAGTCCACCGAGCAGCGGGAGAAGGATGCCATCAGCTTTCACCGGATGGCCGAGGACTGAGGGGAGGGAAGCCATGGGGCAAGACGACGGAGTGCGGGAGATTTCCGAGGCCGAGTTCCAGGCCTTCGTGCTGGAGGCGCCCGTCCCGGTACTGGTGGACTTCCACGCCACGTGGTGTGGTCCATGTGCCTGGTTGGATCCGGTGCTGGAGGAGCTGGCCCGGGGGGCGGAAGGCCGCTACCGAGTGGTGAAGGTGGACACGGATGCGGCCCCCGAGTTGAGCGGTCGGTATCGGGTCGGCAGCGTGCCCACCGTGGTTTGCTTCCGGGACGGGAGGGAGGTGGATCGAAGCGTAGGGGTGGAACCGCATCGCCTGCGCGCCATGCTTGAGGAGGAATGAGCCCATGACGAAGCGGTCGAGGCAGGAAACGATTCTGGAGATCATCCGGAACGAACGGGTGGGATCGCAGGAGGCACTCCGGGAGTTCCTGAAGGACCGGGGGATCGACGTAACCCAGGCCACACTTTCCCGGGACATTCGTGACCTTCGCCTGGTGAAGCTCCCCGGGGCCGATGGGCAGGCCTATTACACGCTCCCGGAAGAATGGGAGAACACGCCTCCCCTGGAGAGCCTGCTTCCCACCCTCTTCCTTTCGGCTGAGGGCTCCGGCAATCTCCTGGTGGTGAAGACCATGACCGGAGGAGCCCAGGCCGTGGGGCTGGGGATCGACTGGGAGGAGTGGCCCGAGGTGATGGGCACCATCGCGGGTGACGACACCATCCTCCTGGTCCTCCGGAACGCCGATGCGATGGACGCAGTGCTGGAGCGAATCCACGCCATCGCCCGCCCGGGCTGATGGACAGCATGAAACACTCAGCCGGGCCGGGAGTAACACATGGCTGTCCCGGAACTGCATTCTCCTCCCGCGAGGAATCCCAGCGGCGGTATCGCCAGGTACCGCGACCTCTGGGGATCGCCCCCCTGTTGGATCGACTTGAGGCCATTGGGGCCAGGGCGGGCGCGAGCGCAGGCGTACGGGAAAGGAGCCGGTTGAGGGTCGCCAGTGCTCCAGGACGGTGACACCGAGTCGCCGATTCCACATCCGAATCGAATACAATTCCAGATTACAGAAATCACAGCGACGGTGCAGAGTCGTCTGCTTGCTCCCTTTATCGCTGTTGCCCTTCCCAGGATGGCAGGGCATCCCGCGGTGAAGCGGGGCGTAGTGCGTCTGGGTCACTCCGGCGCACTCTCTTGACGTGCACCGACAGCAGTGTATTTATATACCATGCCAAAGCAAGAAAATACTGAGCCGCCGGGGAGGGGCGATGGTCAGGGCTCGGCCCGCGGAGCTCCCACCGCCGGTGAGCCCACGGCCTCGGTTACCGTCGGGGTCGTGGGCGGCACCGGCTACACCGGCCG
>PWLA01000116.1 GCA_003559555.1 Gemmatimonadota bacterium
GGGGGAGAACATGTCAGGCCTCGATGTCGTATTTCTCGAGCTTGTAGTAGAGGGCGCTGGGCTTGAGCCCCAGGAGGCGGGCCGCTTCGGCCTTCACCCCATCGGACTGCCGCAGGGCCTGCCGGAGGAGCCGCTCCTCCATTCCCTCCACCACGTGGTTCAGGTTCAGGCCATCGGGAGTGAGAACCGGATCGCCCTTTCGCTCCCGCTGGTCCTGGCCCTGATCGAAGGGGGGAAGGTCGTCCGCGTCCAGCTCCTGGCAGTCTGCGAGCACCAGGGCGCGCTCCACCACGTTCTCGAGCTCCCGGACGTTTCCCGGCCAGTCATACCCCGCAAGGCGCTGGAGGGCCTCATGGGTGACCGCCTCCACCGGCGAGCAGGTCCGGGCGCGAAGCTTTTCGATGAAGTGATCCACCAGCGGCGGGATGTCCTCCTTCCGGGATCGCAGTGGTGGCAGGGTGATGGGCACCACGTGGAGGCGATAGAAGAGGTCCTCGCGAAAACCGTTGCCCGAGATCAGCGTGTCGGCGGGCTGGTTGGTGGCGGCAATGACGCGCACGTCCACGGAAATGGTCTTCTCTCCCCCGACCCGTTCCAGCTCCCGCTCCTGCAGGACCCGGAGGAGCCGAACCTGGGTCTGCGGCGCCACCGTGGCCACCTCGTCCAGGAAGAGCGTCCCCTCGTCGGCCAGCTCGAACCGTCCGCGCCGCTGCCGCTCGGCACCGGTGAACGCCCCCTTCTCGTGCCCGAAGAGCTCCGAATCAAGGAGAGACTCCGAGAGGGCCCCGCAGTTGACCCTCACGAAGGGCCCGTCGGCTCGATTGGAGCTGGCGTGGATGGCCCGGGCCACCAGCTCTTTTCCGGTTCCGGACTCTCCGTAGATCATGACGGTGGAATCGCTCCGGGCCACCCGGTCGATCCACCGGAACACGTCCTTCATCGCCTCCGATTCGCCGATGATCTCGGAGTAGCGCGGCCCGCTGCCCGGCTCCGGCATCTCCTCCCTCAGCGAGATGTTCTCCACCCGCAGATTCCGGTTCTCCCGGCGAAGTCGTTCCCGTTCCTCGCGGGTCTGCAGGAGCCGATCCACCTTCACCGCGAACTCTTCCGAGGAGAAGGGCTTGGTCAGGAAGTCGGCGGCTCCCAGCTTCATGGCTTCCACCGCCTTCTCGATGGTGCCGTACGCGGTGATGACCAGCACCTCGGTGCTGGGGAAGCTCTGGCGGACCTTCTGGAGAACCTCGATGCCGTCCATATGGGCCATCTTCAGGTCGGTGATGACCAGGTCGGCCCCGTCCTCCTCCAGGAACTCGAGTCCCCGGGCTCCGCTCTCCGCCGAGATGGTCCGGTGACCACGCCGGCGCAGCAGGAGCTCCAGTCCCTCGCGCATGCTGTCATGATCGTCGATGATCAGGATCTGTGCCATTGGAAGCACCTCGTGGGGAAAGGTCTCAGCGCCCGTCGGCCTCGTCGGAGTCATTCTCCGGCGGTAGTTCGTCCGATCCCTGGAAATATATGCGGAACTCGGCTCCGCTCCCACCGAGACGGTCGGGATGGGGGTCGGGATGGGGGTCGGGATTGGGAGAGCGACCATCCAGGAGCTCCACCCTGCCGTCGTTCAGCTCCATGACCCGTCGGACGATGGCCAGGCCCAACCCCGCACCCTGTTCCTTGTCGGTGACGAAGGGATCGAAGATCCGCTCCCGGTTCTCCTCCGGCACTCCCGGGCCGTCGTCCTGGACCGAGATCACCACCTCGCCGTGCTGCCACCAGCCTGCAAGCCGCACATGCGTACCGGCCTGAACGGCGTTCTGAACCAGGTTCAGCACCACCCGCTTC
Source organism: Gemmatimonadota bacterium (assembly GCA_003559555.1). Lineage (GTDB taxonomy): Bacteria > Gemmatimonadota > Gemmatimonadetes > Longimicrobiales > Gaopeijiaceae > PWLA01. Next base: position 1,840 of record PWLA01000116.1, read on the forward strand.
ACATGATCGGGATCGGCCCGGGCCATGAGAGGCTCGTCCGGAAGATGGACCCGGAGGCTGGTCTCGTCATCGGGAAGACCGACCTTCACCATCTCCACCGCGTCGTCGATGGGCTCTCGCACGTCGTGGAGCCGGGTTTCGGCGTGGAGGGGCCGGGCAAAGGCCAGAAAATCGTCGATGATGGCGTTCAGGCTCTCCACCTCGCGGCGAACCCGGGCCAGCAGGCGGAGACGCTCCCTCCGGTCATCGGTCTCCAGGGCCGCCGACGCGAAGAGCTCGAGCCCGCCCAGCGGGTTCCGGATCTCGTGGGCCACCTGGGCCAACATGAGCCGAAGCTGCTCGTCTCGTTGCACGACGCCCCGGCGCATTCGCTCCATGGCCCGGGAGAGACGGCCCAACTCGTCGCCCCGCTCTGTCACCACCGGCTGATCCCAGCGGCCCCGCTGAATCCGTATGGCCACCCGCGAAAGCCGTTCCAGGGGTCGGACGATGTTGGTGGCCAACAGGATCGCCAGGAGGGCCGCCAGGACCGCCGAACCGACCGCCGCCGCCAGCAGGGTCCGTCGGAAGCCGGCCAGGGGATTCAGGAAGTCCGAGGGCACCAGCACCGCCAGCATGGCATCGGTGTCCTCCAGACGCTGGAAGGCGTACTTGTAGAGTCGACCGTCGTCGCCGGTAAAGGACGGCGTCACGGCCTCGCCCGTCTCCCAGGCCTGGTCCAGCTCCGGTCCGTAGGCATCCAGCCAGCGCAGCGGCGTCCCGATGGGCAGCTCGGTGGGCGACACGCTGGAGACGATGACCGAGTTGTCTCTGCGGAAGACGTACGCTTCGTCCACATATCGCTGGAGGCGCTCCATTCGCGCCTGGGTCGCGGAGAAGTAGCCACCGATGGAGTCGCCCGGCTGACTGAAGTTGAGGAGGGTGGTTCCGTCGAGTCCCACTTCTCCAGCCGCCCCGGCCACCCAGACCAGCTTCTCGTCCATCTGGTCCTCGACTGCGCCCCGGGCCACCGTCCACGACAGCCATCCTCCCCCCAGCGTCAGCAGGAGGGAGAAACCCACCAGAATCAGCACGTACTTCCGTCTCAGGCTCACCGGACGCCGTCGCTCCCGTGCTTCATCGACCGCACGGCACCCGCTCCACGATGGGGTCCGCGAACTGGATCGGGGCCTGCGCCCTGGGCGCCACCACCAGGTGGAAGGGGTAGCCCTCCCGGGCAGCCGGCGAACAGAAGTCCCCGGGGACCCGCTCGACGATCTCGATCCGGGTCCCCTGGTCGATGGGGAGCACCCGCCTCACCTTCACCGAGTCCCCGGCCTCCAACCGCCGGCCCACCGCCGCCAGGATGACCATGTCCTGCTCCCAGTCCACCTCGGGCATCGGCGACGAGGCGCCAGCGTGGGCGGCCCAGAACTCCGTCCACTCCGGCGGGGTCTCGGCGCCCTCGGAGCGGAAGACCCGGGGCGCCGGCGGCCGGGCCGGCGAATCCTCGCCCAGGGCCAGGGTTCGGAAGGGAAGGCTTCCCAGGTAGGTCGATACGGCGTCACTTCCCAGGGTGAAGAATCGGGCGAGCTGAGCCGCCGTCACCACCCGCGAGGCGCCGGCATCGGGACCCGCGCTCCCTGGAGTGGTGGTGAAGAAGGTCCCGTCAGCGCACCGGACCCAGCGGGCCTCCTCCCCCCGGACGTCGTCCCGCAGGGTCACCGTCACCGTAGACCGGAGGGCATCGCATTCGGGCGCCAGCTCCTGGGGCGAGTCCTCCGAGAAGAGCCGGAGCCCAGGCGATTCGTTGAGCTGCTGGATGAGTGAGCCGTACTCGGGCGCCAGCTCTCCGGGATTCAA
>PWLA01000342.1 GCA_003559555.1 Gemmatimonadota bacterium
CGTCCGCAGCTCATTCGCTCACCCGACCATGACCCGGAGACGGACTGGCGCCTGAACCTGGGTGAGCGGTCGCTGGAGGTCCTCCGGGAAGGGCTCCGGCAAGTCACCGCCCCAGGAGGCACGGCCCACCTCTCGTCGCTGGAGCACTGGGACTTCATCGGAAAGACGGGCACGGCGCAGCGAGCGCAGCAGGAGGGCCCCGATGCCTGGTTCGTCGGCATGGCCGGCGCCTGGGATGGAGACCCGGAGATCGTACTGGCGGTCCTGGTGGAGGAGGTGGCTCCGGGAGAGGGTGGCTCGAGCGTCGCGGCGCCTCTGGCGGCGAAGGCGGCGGACTTCCACCTGCGTCGCAAGTACGGAATGCCGCTGGACACCATCCAGACCCTGGGTGAGCACCTCCGGGCGGGTGTGCCCGCCCCCTGGGCCCGCTGGGAGTGATGTCGAGGGGAACGGTATCTTCAGGCTGGCTCCATCGGTGGACCGGCGATCCTGTCCTGGTGGGAGCGGCGCTGGGGCTCTCCCTCTTCGGGGTCGCCATGATCTACTCGGCCGGGATCCTGAACGTCCCCAGCCCCGTGACCCAGGGCGCGTGGCGCCGGCAGCTGATCTGGCTCGCCGTGGCCCTGGGGGTATTCGCGGCGGTGTGGAAGGTTCGACCCCAGTGGATCGAGTGGGCCGCCTTCCCCATCTATGCCCTGAGCGTGATCCTGCTGGCAGCAACGTTGGTGATCGGAACCGGGGCCGGTACGGCAGAGGGAGTGGGTCGCTGGATCGTGGTGGGACCCCTGCGTTTTCAGCCGGCGGAGTTCGCCAAGTTGGCTGCGGTGCTGGGCCTGGCCCGACTCCTCTCAACCCGGGAGACGCCCCCGCAGGCTCTCCGGGACCTATTGGCGCCTGCCGCCCTCATGGGACTCCCGCTGGTGCTGGTGGTGCTCCAGCCCGATCTGGGGACCGCCCTGGCCTTCGTGGGGATTCTCTTCGCTGCCCTGTACTGGGCAGGCACACCGACGTTTCTGCTCTTCTTGCTGGCCTCTCCGGGGATCGCCCTCATCCTGGCCTTCAGCACCGTGATATGGTCCGTGTATTTCGTGGCACTGGTGCTTCTTCTCTACGCGTTTCGCTACCGACTCTACCTGGTGGAGTCGGTGGCGGTGCTACTGGCCAACCTGAGCGCCGGGGTCATCGCCAATCCCCTCTGGGCCAGCCTGGCCACCTACCAGCGGAACCGCCTCCTGGTTTTCCTCGATCCAGCCATGGATCCCAGGGGAGCCGGGTGGAACCTGATCCAGTCCAAGGTGGCCGTCGGAAGCGGGGGGATTACCGGCAAGGGGTTCACCCAGGGAAGCCAGAAACGGCTGGATTTCCTGCCCGAGCAGCACACCGACTTCATCTTCAGCGTCATCGGCGAAGAGCTGGGCTTCATCGGGGCCACGCTGGTGGTGGCAGCCTTCGCCTTCCTTCTCCTGCGGGTGGTGCGGTTGGCGGAAGCTACGTCCGATCCCTTTGCGGGTCTGGTCCTGTTCGGTATCTTCGGGGCCTGGCTCGTCCACGTTTTCATCAACATCGGGATGACCATCGGGCTCGTTCCCATCACGGGGATCCCCCTCCCGTTCATCAGCTACGGAGGGACCTTCCTCGTGACCTGTTGGGCCTTCATCGCCCTGGCCGTCCGGCTGGCCCGGGAGGAATAGGCGCACTGGCACCCCGGGAGTTCTGACCGGGGCCCCCGTCGACGGGGGGTCCGGAGTCGGAACGCCAGGAGGGTGGGAGGAGCGGACCAGGAAGGCCCCGACGAAGGCGTCATTCATGGAGGCTCACGGTATGTCCTGGTTCCGAAAGGCCAAGAAGCCCCTGCGATCCGAGGATCGTCGGGATCTCCCGTCGGATGTCTTCGACAAGTGCGAGGGGTGTGGGGAGATTCTGTATCGGGAGAAGCTCACCCGAAATCTCCACGTCTGTCCCGAGTGCGCGCATCACTTTCGGGTCGAGCCGGAGATCTACATTCGGCTCCTCACCGATGAGGACTCCTTCGAGGAGATGGACGCCGGCCTCCGAAGCACCGATCCCCTGGAGTTCACCGACCTGAAGGCCTACGCCGACCGGCTCCGGGCGGCGGAGAAGAAGACGGGCCGTGGGGACGCCGTGGTGACGGGGAGGGGCACTCTGGACGGAATCGCGGTGGCGCTGGCGGTCATGGACTTCTCCTTCATCGGCGGGTCCATGGGCTCGGTGGTGGGCGAGAAGATTGCCCGGGTGGGGCGGATGGCCCTCCAGGAGGAGCGGCCCCTGGTGATCGTGTCGGCCTCGGGAGGTGCGCGGATGATGGAGGGGATCTATTCCCTCATGCAGATGGCGAAGACCTCCGCGGTCCTGGCCCAGCTCCACGAGGCGGGACTGCCCTTCATCAGCATCCTCACCCATCCCACCACCGGAGGGGTGACCGCCTCCTTCGCCATGCTGGGGGACGTGAACCTGGCTGAACCCGGGGCCCTCATCGGATTCGCCGGACCACGGGTCATCGAGGAGACGATCAAACAGGAGCTCCCGGAAGGCTTCCAGCGGTCCGCCTTCCTCATGGACCACGGCATGGTGGACCAGGTGGTGGACCGCCGCGAGATGCGCGAGATGGTGATCCGGCTGCTCCGCCACATGTGGGCTCCGGCGGGAGCTCTGGAGGAGTGAGTCCGGCCGGCTCCGGCCATCCGGGGGGAGAGGGTCCGCTCCCCGGCTCCTCGGTGGATTTCGGTTCGTCTCCGGACGACCCCCTGGTGGCCCGTCTCTTTCCGCCCCTCCCCGGAGTGGTGAAGTGGGGGCTCGAGCGTACCCGCCGGATCCTGGCCGGTGTGGGACACCCCCTCCGGACGACCCCCATCCTCCACGTGGGCGGCACGAACGGAAAGGGAACCGTGGCCTGGATCTGGGCCTCCATTCTGCGGGAGGCGGGGCTTCGGGTGGGCCTGTACACGTCACCGGACCTCATTTCCTTTCGAGAACGGATCCTGGTGGACGGGCGGCCGTTGTCCGACCTGGCCCTGGAGGCGGCAGCCGACGAACTGCGACCGCTCCTCCTCCGGGAGGAACCCTCGCGCTTCGAGGCCGCCACCGCCCTGGCCTTCCTGGCCCTGGAGAGGGCCCGGGTGGAGGTGGCAGTGGTGGAGGTCGGCATGGGCGGGCGGTTGGATGCCACCAATGTGGTGGAGCCGCTGGTCACGGCCATCACGAATGTGGGGCTGGAGCACCGCAGCCTGCTCGGTCGGGATCTGACCAGCATCGCCCAGGAGAAGGCAGGTGTGCTGAAGCCCGGCGTGCCCGCCTACACCACCGCCCGGGAGGCGGAGGTGCTCGAGGTCCTGACCCGGGAGGCCGCCACCCTGGGCGTTCCCCTCGTCAGGGTTCCAGAGCCGGCGGGCACGCTCTCCATGGAAGGGATCACCCTCTCCCTCCCGACCCGTCGGTGGGGCCGGCTGGAACTCACCTCCCCCCTGGTGGGACGCCACCACTTCTCCAACGTGGCTCTGGCAGTGCGGTCACTCGAGGGTCTCCCCCCCCGGATCGCGGTCGGGGCCCAGGAGGTCAGGAGGGGCGTAGCCGCCGTCCGGATCCCCGGGCGGTTCCAGCTGGAACGGGACGGGGATCGCCTCTGGGTCCTGGATGTAGCCCACAACGCCGCCGCTGCCGAAGCGCTGGCCTCCACCCTGGACCGGGTGGCGGCCCCCCACCCGCGAGTGGGCGTCGTGGGGATCCTGGCCGACAAGGATCACGCCGCCGTGCTCTCCCGTCTGGCTCCTGCTCTGGACGCCGTCGTCCTCACCACTCCGAAGGGGGTCCACCCCTCCCGGCGATGGGATCCCCAGGAGGCGCGCACGGCCCTACCCCAGGAGATGGAGGTTCACGTGGAGCCCGGGCCTGAAGCGGCCCTGGAGCGGGCCCGCAGTCTCATGGGAGCCTCCGGCACGGGGGTGGTGACCGGCTCGTTTCGAATGGTGGGAGAGGCCCTTCAGGTGCTGGATCGGGTCCCTCCGGAAGCCTTGCCCCCGTCCTCCGATTTCGAATAGATTCGCGCCATGTCCAGAACCAGAGAATTCGCCAGACTTCCGGGGTTTCGGGATTTTCCACCGGAGGAGATGGCACTCCGCAATCACCTCTTCGATGCCTGGCGCCGGGTTTCCCGGCGCTACGGCTTTCTGGAGTATGATGGCCCTCCCCTGGAGGAGCTGGAGCTGTACACCCAGAAGAGCGGGGACGAGATCGTGGGGCAGCTCTACACCTTCACCGACAAGGGGGGCCGGGAGGTGTCGCTCCGCCCCGAGATGACGCCTTCCCTGGCCCGGATCCTGGGTGAACGGAGTCGGGCCATGCCCAAGCCCATCCGGTGGTTCTCCATTCCCCAGCTCTTCCGCTATGAGCGTCAGCAGCGAGGGCGCCTCCGGGAGCACTTTCAGTGGAACGTGGACCTGGTGGGAGCCGATGGGGTGGAAGCCGATGCCGAGGTGCTCGCGGTGGCCCTGGACGGGCTCAGGGAGCTGGGACTGGGTGTGGACGACATCCGGGCCCGGGTCTCCGACCGACGACTCCTGGCGGCTCTCCTCACCAGTGTGGGTGTGCCGGAAGGTTCGCTCCTGGCCACCTACGCCGTGGTGGACAAGGTGGAAAGGGAGCCCCGGGAGCGCATTGCCGAGCGGCTCACCGAGGAAGTGGGGTTGGCCCAGGCCACCGTGGGAGGGATCCTGGATCTCTTCGACGAGCCTGGCCTGGAGCCGGTGGCCCGAGCATTCGCCCAGGACCCGGAGGTGACTCGCAGGGTGGCGGAGATGCGGGAGTTCATGGCCACGCTGGAGGACCTGGGATTGGCCGACTTCGTGGAGTTCGACCTGACCATCGTGCGGGGCCTGGCGTACTATACGGGAATCGTCTTCGAGGTTTTCGACGCCCAGGGGGAGTTCCGGGCCATCTGCGGCGGAGGCCGCTACGACGACCTCCTGGAGTTGGTGGGGGGCGAGCCCCTTTCGGCCGTGGGGTTCGGGATGGGAGACGTGGTGCTGGCGGACCTCCTGGCGGAGCGGGATCTGGCTCCGGCCTACCGCCGGGCGGTGGACCACTTCATCGTGGTCATCGGCGACGAACAGGCCTCCCTGGCCCGTCGGGTGGCTCGGGCGCTCCGGGACGCAGGCCGATCGGTGGTCTACGGCGTTCGGGGGCAGTCGGTTCGCAAGCAGTTCTCGGCCGCCGCCAACGAGGGAGCCCGAGAGGTCATCATCCTGGGGCCCGACGAGGTGGCCCGGGAGGTCGCCATGCTCCGGGACATGGAGAGCGGAGAGGAGCGGGAGGTGCCCCTGGACGGCCTTCTGAACCCCTCTCCGGCAGTCCGGGGGGAGGCGCGGTCTGCGGAATCGGGCGGGAATCGGTCCCAGGCGGCAGGGGAGAGCTGACCGGATGGCTGAGGGGGAGGGATTCCAGGAGGTTCGAAAGGACATGGAGCGGGCGATTCGGCGCCTGAACGTACTGGAATACATGATCATGGTGGCTGCGGTCCTCCTGGCCCTGGCGGGGGGCGGGTTCGTGGCCCTTCTCCTGAGCGCGGGGACCGATCTTCCCCTGAGGCCCACCTGGGCGGTGCTCTCGCTCCTGCTCATCGTGATCCCGGCGGTGGTGGTCTTCGGGAGGGAGCGCCGCCGGGAACCGAAGAGGGGCGAGGGCCCGGGTGAGACTCCGTCCGGCCCGTCCCGTCCGGAGTAGGCTGGCGTCATCGCCCCCCGGCCGGATACGACGGATCATTCGAACACTCCAGCACTTCTGAACGAGAGCAGCGATAGATGGCTGACGACAAAGCACTGACCCCCCGCGACGACGACTTCAGCGCCTGGTACAACGAGGTGGTCCAGCGGGCCGAGCTGGCGGACCACTCCCCGGTCCGCGGGAGCATGGTCATTCGCCCGTGGGGCTACGGGATCTGGGAGCGGATGCAGCGGGCCCTCGACGACATGTTCAAGGCCACGGGGCACGAGAACGCCTACTTCCCCCTCCTGATCCCCATGAGCTTCATCGAGCGGGAGAAGGAGCACGTGGAGGGCTTCAAGCCGGAGCTGGCGGTGGTGACGCACGCCGGCGGAAAGGAGCTGGAGGAGCCCCTGGTGATCCGGCCCACTTCCGAGACCATCATCTACTCCATGTACGCCAAGTGGGTGCAGTCCTACCGTGACCTCCCGGTGCTCATGAACCAGTGGGCCAACGTCATGCGCTGGGAGCTCCGGACGCGCCTTTTCCTGCGCACGTCCGAGTTCCTCTGGCAGGAAGGGCACACCGCCCACGCCACCGACGCCGAAGCCCAGGAAGAGACGCTCCGGATGCTGGACGTCTACCGCACCTTCATGGAGGAGTGGATCGCCATGCCGGTGGTCACGGGCCTGAAGAGCGACTCCGAGAAGTTCGCCGGGGCGGTCCGAACCTACACCTGCGAGGCCATGATGCAGGACCGACGGGCGCTGCAGGCCGGCACCTCGCACAACCTGGGACAGAATTTCTCCAAGCAGTTCGGCCTCACCTTCCAGAGCGAGGAGGGACGAGAAGAATACGCCTGGAACACCTCATGGGGGGTCTCCACCCGGTTGGTGGGGGGGATGGTCATGACCCACGGCGACGACACGGGCATCGTGGTGCCTCCCCGGCTGGCGCCGGCGCAGGTGGTGGTGGTGCCCATCTACCGCAAGGAGGAGGAGCGGGAAGGCGTCGTGGCCAAGGCCCACCTGCTCCGGGACCAACTGGTGGACCGGGGTGTGCGGGTCCGGGTGGACGATCGGGACCACCTGAACCCGGGAGCCAAGTTCTACGAATGGGAGCGCAAGGGCGTGCCCTTCCGCCTGGAAATAGGTCCCCGGGATCTGGCCAAGGAGCAGGTGGTGCTGGTGAAGCGGGTGACCACCGAGGGGGAGGACCGGAAGGCCTTCCTCCCCGAAGGGCAGGCGGTGGCCGAGCTTCCGGATCGGCTGGAAGCCTTCCAGAGCCAGCTTCTCGATGTTGCCCGGGCTCGCCGGGAGACCCACTCCCACCGAGGGGTGGAGAGCCTGGACGAGCTGAAGGAGATCCTGGACGGGCCCGGCGGCTTCGTCTATACCGGCTGGAGCGGGGACCCGGCGGTGGAGGAGCGGGTGAAGGACGAGACGAAGGCGACTCTCCGCTGTATCCCCGATCCGGACTTCCGGTCCGAGAAGGCCCCCACCCGCTGCATCGGCGGAGGCGAGTCGAAGATGGAGGTGATGTGGGCGAAGGCATACTGACCGGCGACCCGGCGGGGATCGCGCCGGGCTTCCCCCGGGTGGAGGGCGCGCTCCATTGCCGGACCCTGGCCCTGGAAGGGCTGGCTGAACGGTTCGGAACACCTCTCTATGTGTACGACGCCCAGGGGATCGAGGCTCGGGTTCGTCACTTCCGGGAGACCTTCTCCGGGGTGGAGTTCCTCCTGGCGTACTCGGTGAAGGCCAACGGAAACCTGGCGGTCCTGAATCGCATCGGTGCTGCAGGTGCCGGAGCCGACATCGTGAGCGGCGGCGAGCTTCATCGGGCCCTGGCCGCCGGCATTCCCGGCGACCGGATCGTCTTCGCCGGCGTGGGGAAGACCGAATTCGAGATGGAGGCCGCGCTCCGGGCCGGTGTCCATGCCTTCCACGTGGAGAGCGATGGCGAGCTGGCGCGCCTGGAGGCGGTGGCGACCCGCCTCGGCACACCGGCTCCGGTAGCCATCCGGGTGAATCCCGACGTGGAATCCCCCACGCCCCACGAGTACACCCGAACGGGCCACGCCGCCTCCAAGTTCGGGGTGCCGGTGAGCGAAGCGAAGGAGCTCTACCGGCAGGCCGACGCCGCCTCCCACCTTCGGGTCCGGGGGATCGGGGCCCATATCGGCTCCCAGATCGTGGACGTGGATCCCTACACAGATGCGCTGGCGGTGCTCCTGGCCATGGCCGATGAGCTGGCCGCCGACGGTGTGGAGCTGGAGTACCTGGACCTGGGTGGTGGGTTCGGAGTGGGCTATGACGGCGAACCGGGGCTCCCCCTGGAGGAGCTGGCCGCCGCGGTGGTCCCCGAGCTCTCCCGGCGGGATCTTCGGCTGGTTCTGGAGCCGGGCCGCTCGGTGGTGGGCCATGCCGGCGTGCTTCTGACCCGGGTCCACTACGTGAAGCGTTCCGGAGGCAAGACCTTCGTCATCACCGACGGTGGCATGACCGAGCTCCTCAGGCCCTCCCACTACGGCGGTTGGCACCGGATCGAGCCGGTGCAGTCGCCTCCGGGTGAAGGCCGGGAGGTGGTTCCGGTGGACGTGGTGGGTCCGGTCTGTGAGACCGGCGACTTCCTGGCTCGGGGTCGACCCCTTCCGCTTCCTCGTCCCGGTGAGCTCCTGGCGGTGGGGACCGCCGGAGCCTACGGCTTCGCCATGGCCTCGAACTACAATTCGCGCCTGCGCCCCGCCGAGGTTCTGGTGGAGGACGGGCGCGCCCTCCTGGTTCGCCGCCGGGAGACGTTGGACGAGCTGGTGCGGGGCGAGGAGATCCCGCCCCGAACGGACTGAGTGCTCTGCCTCTCCCATTCACGAACTTCAAGGCTCCAGCCCCTCTGCCATGACCGATACCAGCGTCGACCGCCCGGGCCCGGCGAACTCTCGCCAGGCCTTCTCAGCCGCTCCGGATCCGGACACCCCCGGCCCCAGCGCATCTCCGGAGGCCGAGGGTGAGCCCACGCACCAGCGGATCCTGATCCTGGACTACGGCTCCCAGTACACCCAGCTCATCGCGCGCCGAATCCGCGAGGAGCGGGTCTTCTGCGAGATCCACCCGCCCAACCGCACTGTGGAGTGGATCCGGGAGTGGGCTCCGGCCGGGATCATCCTCTCGGGCGGGCCGGCGTCGGTCTATGACGAGGGCGTGCCCACGCTGGACCGCGAGCTCCTGGAGCTGGGCATTCCCATCCTGGGCATCTGCTACGGGATGCAGCTCATTGCCCACCTGGAGGGTGGAAAGGTACAACACGGGACCCGGGAATACGGGAGGGCCGATCTGCAGGTGGTGGGTGGGGACCGGCTCTTCGAGGGATTCGAGCCCGGGGAGTCGGCCCGGGTCTGGTGCTCCCACGGCGATCACGTGGACGAACCGCCGCCGGGCTACCGGGCGCTGGCCTCCACCGCCACTCTGCCGGTGGCCGCCTTCGCCGCCGAGGATCGTGAGGTCTACGGCGTCCAGTTCCATCCCGAGGTGGCCCACACGCCCCGGGGCGAGGAGATCCTCTCGAACTTTCTCTTCCGGATCTCCGGCTGCGAGCCCACCTGGACTCCCGGGGCCTTCGTGGATCAGGCGGTGGCCCGGATTGCCGAGCAGGCCGGGGACGCCCACGTGATCTGCGGGCTTTCCGGCGGGGTGGATTCGTCGGTGGCCGCGGCCCTGGTCCACCGGGCGGTAGGCGACCGACTCACCTGCATCTTCGTGGACAATGGGCTGCTGCGAAAAGGAGAGCGAGAGAGCGTGGAGCGGACCTTCCGCAGGCACATGGGCATCCGCCTGGTGGTGGTGGACGCCCGCCACCGGTTTCTGGAGGCGGTGGCCGGGGTGGTGGACCCTGAGGCCAAGCGGAAGGCCATCGGGAACACCTTCATCCGGATCTTCGAGGAGACGGCCAAGGAGGAGGGTGACGATGCCCGGTTCCTGGTACAGGGCACCCTCTATCCCGATGTCATCGAGTCGGTGAGCACCGGCGGGCCCTCGGTGACCATCAAGACCCATCACAACGTGGGAGGGCTGCCGGAGGACATGCCCTTTCAGCTCATCGAGCCCCTGCGGGAGCTCTTCAAGGACGAGGTCCGGAATGTGGGGCGGGAGCTGGGGCTGCCGGAGGACTTCGTGGGCCGGCATCCCTTCCCCGGCCCCGGCCTGGGCATCCGGGTGCTGGGCGAGGTGAGCGAGGACCGGCTGGCGGTGCTCCGGGAGGCCGACGCCATCTATCTGGAGGAGATCCGCGAGGCCGGGCTCTATGACGAGATCTGGCAGGCCTTCGCCGTCCTCCTCCCCATCCGATCGGTGGGGGTCATGGGCGACAGCCGCACGTACGAGAACGTCATCGCGCTCCGAGCGGTAACCTCCCGGGACGGGATGACCGCCGATTGGTACCACTTCCCCCATGACGTGCTGAGCCGGATCTCCACCCGGATCATCAACGAGGTGGCCGGGGTGAACCGGGTCACCTATGACGTGAGCTCCAAGCCTCCGGCCACCATCGAGTGGGAGTAGGGCGTCGAGACGGCGCCGGGGCGCTTGGTGCGAGCACGGCGCTCGTGGTGTTGGCGGCGCTTTGCTGGGGCCTGTCAGGTGGGATCGGCGGGATTCTCATGGCCGACGGGTGGGATGCGTTCGTGGTCTCGTTCTACCGGGGCTCGATCGGACTGCTCTTCGTCTTCGTGTGGCTGGCGCTACGCCCGCACGGCAGCGGACTGTCGAGTCGTCGGTTGTGGTTCTGGTCGGCCATTGCCGGTGTCGGCGTAGCAGGCAACTTCTCGTTCTATTTCGTGAGCATCGCCCACGGAAGTGTTGCGGTCGCAGTCACGTTGATGTACTGCGCACCCGTGTTCGTATACCTGGTGTCATTCGCGCTGAGGCTTGAGAGCTCCACCGCGTTGAAGTGGGCTGCGATCGCGGTGGTCATGGTGGGTATCGGGTTGCTCACTCAGATCCACGATATCGGCGCGAGCGGTCTCACGCTCATCGGGGTGGGCGCCGGCCTGCTCGCCGGACTGTCCTACGCGGTATTCATCTTCGGCTTCAAGTATGCAGCACCGCACGGCAGCCCTCAGGCGATTCTCACAATAGCGTTCGCGGTGCTTGCCGCCATTCTCATCTGGCCGAGCGATAGCGACCAGATCATTGCAGCGCTGAGCACGCCGGATTGGGCGCTGTTCCTCGTGCTGGGGGTGCTCGGCGCGGGGCTGTCGTTCATCATCTACATCATCGGCCTCAATCACACTGCGCCGGCCGTGGCCTCCATTGTGGCAATGGTCGAACCGGTCACGGCCTCTCTGTTCGGCGTCGTGGTTCTGAACGAGAACCTGGTTGGCATGCAGATCCTTGGGATGGGGCTCATATTGGTCACCGTGACCGCGCTGAGCGCAGTTCCCAGTTCGGGACGGCCACCTGCCGATTTGACCCTGGATTCTTCCCGATAGCCAGCTGAGGGTGCATGAGGGGCCCGATGCGGTGTGAACCCGGCCGCAGTCTCCCCGATCGTCTACCCACCCTCCCGAACCACCACCACCCCGACCATCCCCGCCAGGTCGTGAGGTACGCACACGTAGGCGTACGTTCCCGGGACGGTGAAGACGTGCCGGAAGACATCGTCCTGGAACATGTTGCCCGAGTCGAAAGGCGCAGCCCCCTCCGGTAGAGCGATCTGCTCCGGATCCCGGACCCGGTCGGGGTGGGCCGTGACCGTGTGGACCTCCTGGCTGGTGTTGGTCCAGATCACCGTGTCGCCGACCTGAACCTCCACGGTGTCGGGCACGAAGCGCAGGTCCTGGCTCATGGTGACCTCCACCACCCCGTCCCGGGACCGTGCGGGCTCCTGTTCGTCGGCCTCCGGGGCAGAGCGGAAGCGGGCGGAGTAGCGGGCGAAGGTGACCGGCACGGTGAACTCGAACCCCCAGGTGGTCCGGTCGGGCGTGGAGGCGCCCTGGAGGGTACCCGTCCGGCTGTTGGTGGCCTGGATGGATACCGTATGCGGAGTGGTGGGAATACGGAGTTGGAGCGCCGCCCCCCAGACCGTCCGCGAGCGGTCGCCGTCGACCCACGAGGCGCCCAGGTCCCCGGCCACGGCCACGTGGTCCCTGAGCTGCACCAGCGCCCCGCCGCCGGCCGCCCACCCGGCCTCCCCTGAGCCCCGGGCGTCGGAGAATCCCCGGAGCGTGCCCAGGAGGCGCACTCCGCCAAGAGGAAGAGCCCCGGCCACCTCTGCGTCGAAGCTGCCGGCAGCGCCGTTGTACCCACCGCCGAAGGAGAGGGCGAGGGGAGCCGTGTCGTCCTCGAGGATCCCCCACCGACCGAAGAGCTCCCACTCGTTGAAGCGCCCGCTTGCCACCAGCGAGTTGCTGGCGTAACGGGCGCCCACAAGGGTGCGGGCGGGGAGAGGAGCCGCAACGAGCATGGTGGGCGAGTTCACCAGCTTGTCATCGTCCCCCGAGTTCACCACCCAGAACCGGTGCAGAAGGTTGAAGTGGACCGCTCCCGGCTCACCCACCCAGCCTCCGGAGAGATTGGGCGAGCGATCCATGACGCCCTGGGCCTGCGCTGGGCCGGGCAAAAGGAGGCAGGCCGCGGTTGCGGTCGCCATCAGGGCAGCGCCCGGGAACCAACCCCTCCGGGCCAGCCGCCGACTCACGGCTCCTCCACGCGAATCTGACCCGCCATTCCCAGAGCCTGATGAGGCTCGCAGAAGTAGGGGAACGTTCCCTCGTCGTGGAAGGTGTGCTCGAAGACCTGGCCCGCCTCCGACACCACGGCCCGATTCCATTCATCGTGGCCGTCAGGGGTGATGGTATGCTGGATGGCCTGGGCGTTCACCCAGCGCACGGTGGTCCCGGGCGCGATCAGTACGTCTCCGGGTTGAAAGCTCTCCGCCTGGAGCTGGATCTCCACCGTGCCGGTCTGCGGCTCGGTGGGCGAGTCGTCGCTGCCGCAGCCCGGGAGGACGAGCAAGCCCAGGAGCACGACGACCAGGACAGTGAGCGTACGAAATGAGCGATACCGGGACATAGGGGGGCCCTCCGCAGGGAGTCGGGGAGATCGGTCACCTTGAACGAAAATCCGATGGGGTTGCCGGCGCCCGATCATGGCTCGATCACGATGCCTCCCGTCATCCCCTGAGCCTGGTGCGGCTGGCAGAAGTAGGGGAACTCCCCGGGATTGTTCAGCACGACCTCGAAGGTGTCGCCGGCGTTGGACAGACTGGCGCTGGTCCAGGCGTCATGGCCTTCGGGGGTGACGGTATGGGCGATGGACTCCTCGTTGATCCACCGGATCCTGGTTCCCGGCGCGGCGGTGACCTGGGATGGCGAGAACGTGAGGTTTCCGGTCAGCCCGATCTCCACGGTTTCCTGTTCGGTGACCGGAGTCAGCTGCACGGTGAGGGTTTCGGACTCGCCCGAGTCGACGGTGAGGGTGCGCACTCCGGGCTCGCCTGCAGACAACTGGAAGTAGTCCGGCGGGGTGATTTCCAGCTCCAGCTCACCCGACTCCACGGTCTCGAGGTGGAAATCTCCGTCGGCCCCGGTGGTGGTCTCCACCTCGGCGCCGGACGGGTCCCGCAGGAGAAGGTGGACATCAGCTACGCCCCACCCGTCGTGCCGAATGCTTCCGGACACCGCCGCACCTTCCTGGGTCGCGGCCTCCAACTGGATGTTGACCTGGGCCTCGGCCCCGGCCTGGACGTTGACGGATTGCTCTGCGGGTTGTCCGGGTGGGAGGGTCCAGCCGGAGGGGGGGGTGATGGCCAGCGTCCAGCTTCCCGTGGGCACTTCGTCGAACTGAAAGCCGCCGTCGGTTCCGCTTGTGGTGGATCTGGGGGCCTCACCCGTCCTGGCCAGGGCGAGGTTGGCCCCGGCGATGCCCTGGCCCTGGAGGTCCACCACCGCGCCAGCCACCGATCCGTATTCCGGCCCAGTGGGTGGATCGTCGCCGTTCCCGTTACAGCTCCAGAGGAGCAGTGCCAGGGCGAAAATCGGAACGGTCAGAATGGGGGCGAGGTGCGTCGAACGTAGATGGACCATGGAGGCCTCCCGAGGTTCGGGGCGGGGCCACCGCCCGGTGCGGGGGAGTCGGACATGAGGATGGCATGAATCGTACTATGTACAGTATGCATGACGAGGATTCGTGTCAAATAATCACATCGAGGGCAAGGATCGTAGGCACCGGTCGGACATGGGACACTGATCGTGCCCAGGGGTGGGGCGCTGATCCGGAGGGGGATCCACGGAAGGGGACGAGCGGGGCGACGGAAGAAAAAAAAGGGGGGGAGAGGTACGAATCCGATCTC
>PWLA01000037.1 GCA_003559555.1 Gemmatimonadota bacterium
GAGCGGCGTCCCCAAAAACGGCTGTAGGCCTACAACCCCGAACCCCACGTCGATGATCGCTCCGTCGTCTGCACTCCCCCGAGACGTTTTGCCTGTCGAAGGTCCTGTCAGGGCCCTGTCGCCGGTGGGCATGCCCCTCCTCCTCGCCTTCCTCCTGGCGGGCCTCTGGTCGCCGGCGTCCCTGACGGCCCAGAGCGCCGACGAACCCGATACCATCTCGGTCCTGGACGGCGTTTACTCCGAAGACCAGGCTCGCCAAGGGCGGCAGGTCTTCGATATGGAGTGCGGTCTCTGCCACGCTCCGGGAGAGTTCTCCGGAACGTCCTTCCAGCTCAGCTGGACCAGCCGCCCCGTGGGGGCCCTGTTCAGCCATATCCAGATGACCATGCCCCAGGACAGGCCGGGATCGCTGAGCGAGGCCCAGTACGCGGCGGTGGTCGCCTACATCCTGGAGCTGAACGGCTATCCCGCGGGCGAGACGGAGCTGACGGCGAACCCCGACTCGTTGAGCCTGATCCAGCTGGAACGCCACCCCGACGACGGCCGCTGACCGGCGTGACCTCCTGCGCCACCGACCCCTCGGCCGCCAACTCCACGTCCGAACCGATCTTCCATCTGCACGAGGTGAGCATGCGTCCTACCACCCGCCCCAACTCGCACATCGGCCCCGGCCGGATTGTCTCGGCGCTGGCCCTTGCCGGGCTCCTCCTGACGACGAGCCCGGCCTTCTCCGGAACCGCAGGCGGCATGTCGCTCCAGGCTCAGGAGTGGCAGACGGAAGAGATGTGGAGCACATGGGGCGGCGACTTCGAGAGCACCCGCTCCTCGCCGCTCGATCAGATCACCGCCGAGAACTTCGAAGACCTGGAGGTCGTCTGGCGCTGGTCGGCCCGGAACTTCGGTCCCTCACCCGACTTCGTCTACCGGGGCACACCCATCTATGTGAAGGGCACCCTCTACGCCCTGGCCGGCTCCCGGCGGGCGGTGGTGGCCATCGAACCCGCCACCGGCGAAACCCTCTGGGTATGGCGCATGCCCGACAACCCTCGGTGGGAGCAGTCGGCCCGCAAGAACTACGGCAAGTCGGTGGCCTACGACGACGTGGACGGTCGGGGCGTGATCTTCGTCACCACGCCGGGCTTCTGGCTCGCCGCACTGGACGCCGAAACCGGACTTCCCCTGGAGGGGTGGGGTGCCAACGGCACCGGGATCGTGGACCTCTTCGACGATCTGGGCGACTACAACCCGGACCCGGAGACCGGGCTGGATCCCCACAAGGGCCACATTACCACAAGCGCAGGCCCCATCGTGGTGGACGGAGTGGTGGTGGTGCCCTCCACCGGTGAGCAGGGCTACTACCAGGTCCGCAAGGAGGACATCCCCAACGACATCCTGGCCTACGACGCCCGGACCGGAGAGCACCTCTGGCGCTTCAACGTGGTCCCCCGTCCCGGAGAGTACGGTCACGACACATGGGAAGACGGCTCCTGGGAATACACCGGAAACATCGGCTCCTGGGCTCCCCTATCCGCCGACCCCGAGTTGGGCCTGGTCTACATCCCCACCAAGGCGGGGACCAACGACTACTACGGCGGCCACCGTCCCGGAGACGGGCTCTTCGGCACCAGCATCATCGCCCTGGACGTGCGGACCGGGGAGCGGGCCTGGCACTACCAGCTCGTTCGCCACGACATCTGGAACTACGACACCCCCCACGCCCCGCAGCTGGTGGACATCACCGTGGACGGCCAGCACGTTCCGGCGCTGGTGGTAGTCACCAAGCAGTCCTTCGCCTACGTCTTCAACCGGGAAACCGGTGAGCCCGTGTGGCCCTTCGAGTACCGGGAGGTGCCCCAGTCCGACGTGCCTGGCGAACAGACCTCTCCGGTGCAGCCCTTCCCCACCCGTCCGGCCCCCTTCGAATTCCAGGGGCTTGGCGAGGACGACCTGGTGGACTTCACGCCCGAGCTCCGGGAGGCCGCCTTGGAGCTCATGAGCGAGTATCGGCTGGGGCCCCTCTTCAACCCCCCCGCCCTTCCCGACGAGGAGGAGGGGACCGTGGCGTCGGTCCACTGCCCTGGCGCCTTCGGCGGAGCCAACATCCCTGGCGGTGCCGTGGTGGACCCTGAGACCGGAATCCTCTACGTGGCCTCGGTGAAGGGATGCAGCGCGCCCCGGCTGGTGCCCGGAACGGAAGTGGATCCGGACTCCAACATGCGCTACGTGACCCGGGGGCCGGGCGGGGTCGGTTCCATCGGCGGCATTCCCCCCTGGAAGCCGCCCTACGGCCGGATCACCGCCATCGACCTGAACACCGGTGAGCACCTCTGGTGGATCCCCAACGGGGACACCCCCGACGACATCCTGGAGCATCCCCTCCTGGACGGAGTGGACGTGGGGCAGACGGGCCAGCGCTCGCATGCAACCGCGCTGGTGACCCCCACGCTCCTGATCTACGGGGAAGGGCGGTCGGGCCGTCCCAACCTGAGGGCAGTGGACAAGCTCACCGGAGAAGAGCTGGGAAGGGTGGAGCTGCCGGCTCCCTCCACCACGGCCATCATGACCTACATGCACGAGGGTCGGCAGTACATTGCGGTCCCGGTGGCCGGAGGGGGCGTCCCGGCGGAGCTGGCCGTCCTGGCCCTCCCCGAGACGCTGCTGGAACCCTGAGGCG
Organism: Gemmatimonadota bacterium; assembly: GCA_003559555.1. Lineage (GTDB taxonomy): Bacteria > Gemmatimonadota > Gemmatimonadetes > Longimicrobiales > Gaopeijiaceae > PWLA01. The sequence continues at coordinate 2,675 of PWLA01000037.1, forward strand.
GTAGTCGTTGGTGGGAAGTCTGACTCCCGGCGCCCGGTTCTGGAAGGCCTTCGGCCCCGGACTCCTGTGGGCCGCCGCCGCCATCGGGGTCTCCCACCTGGTCCAGTCCACCCGGGCCGGGGCCGACGGAGGGTTCACCCTCCTCTGGGTGGTGCTGCTGGCGCTGCTGGTCAAGTACCCCTTCTTCGAGTACGGCCCGCGTTACGCGGGCGCCACCGGAGAGAGCCTGGTGGAGGGCTACCTGCGGCTGGGACGCTGGGCCCTCTGGCTCTACGTCCTCATCACCCTGGCCACGGCCCTCATCGTGCAGGTGGCGGTGGTCCTCTTTACGGCCTTCCTCTTTTCGCACGTGCTGGGAGTGGGGTGGTCGCCGGCCGTCTCCGGCGCCGCAGTCCTGGCCCTCTGTGCGATGGTCCTGGCCGTGGGGAAGTTCCGGGCTCTGGACCTGGTGATCAAGGTGGTCCTCCTCTTTCTGGCCGTCTCCACCCTGGTGGCCGCCACCCTCATCCTGCCCGAGGCCGCCGCAACCGAAGCCACCCCCTGGCCCCTCGGAGAGGTGGTGATCCCACTGGCCTTCATCCTGGCCCTGGCCGGCTGGATGCCCTCGGCCATCGACATCTCCGTGTGGAGCTCGCTGTGGACACTGGCCCGGAATCGGATGTCCGGAGAGCAGGCCGGGGTTCGGGAAGCCCTCCTTGACTTCCGCATCGGCTACGTGGGCACCGGCTTCATCGCCTGCGCTTTCCTGGCGCTGGGGGCCGGAGTCATGCACGCCACCGGCGAGAGCTTCAGCCCTGAGGGAACCGTCTTCTCACTCCAGCTCGTGGACCTGTACGCCGCCACCTTCGGGGCCTGGGCCCGACCCGTGATGCTGGTGGCCGTGGTGACGACCATGTTCTCCACCACGCTGACTGTCATGGACGGCTTCCCCCGGGCGCTGGCCCGCTCCTTCGGGGCGCTCCGGCGGGGGCTCGACGACATTCCCAC
>PWLA01000044.1 GCA_003559555.1 Gemmatimonadota bacterium
AGGTGGAGCGCCTCCGGATCGTGGGCTACAGCAGCGAGGAGCACGAGAGCCCCGCCACGGTGGCCGACCTGAGCCGCAGCCAGGAGAGCTACACCACCGAGGAGGGCGACGTGATCATCCCCACCGCCCAGCTCCGGGGCGTCATGGTGGCCGCGGCGCTGGAGCCCGAGTCCATGCACGGCCTCATCCACTACGGCCAGTTCGAGCACCTGGACCAGGAGGGCGACTTCCCCGTGATGCGGGTGGTGGGTCGCTGAGCCTCACCGCCGGAAGCTGAACACGCGAAAGGGCGGGCGCCCCCGAGTTGCCGGGACGCCCGCCCTTTTTCGCTACTCCAGGAGGCCTCCTACCGGTCCTGTCCGTCCGCCTCCTGCTCTTCCACCACCACCGGCTGCACCGGCTCGGTAATGTCGGCGTCCTTCACGTAGTGATCCAACCAGGCCACCCAGCGCGCCCACATGTCCAGGAGCGTCTGCTCGGCCTGCTGGCCGTGCCCCTCGTACGGGTACATGTAGAGGGCCGCGGTCTTGCCCAGCCCATTCAGGCCGTGGATGAGCCGCCAGGAGTTGTCCGGGAAGGTTCCCACGTTCTGGTCGTCCTCACCGTGGTAGATGAGGAGCGCTCCGGTGAGGCGCTCGGCCCACAGGAACGGTGACATCTCGATGTAGGTCTCGCGGGCCTCCCAGAGCTCCCGCCGCTCGCGCTGGAAGCCCAGCGGAGTCAGCAGCCGGTTGGAGTTGGGCGCCCCGGCGATGCCCGCCCGGAAGAGGGGCGTCTGGACCATGGCATTGATGGTCCCGAACCCACCGTAGGAGTGCCCGCCCAGCCCCAGCCGGCGCCGATCGATCCAGCCCCGGGCGTCCACCTCGTCGATGACCGTCTGGAGGTTGGCCCTGAGGTCCACCGTCCAGTTGTTGTTCCACGAGTCCGGCGATCCAATGATGGGGTGATCGTTGTGGATCACGGCGTAGCCCCTGCGGAGAAGGGTCTCCATGGAGCGCACGCCCACCGAGTTGAAGCTGTTCTTGTTGAAGGTCCGGTTTGAGTTGTCGTACGCCTCCTGGTCCGGATACTCCCGGGGGTAGAACCAGAGCATGGCCGGAAGCCGCTGGCCTTCCTGGTAGTCCTGGGGAAGCGTCACCCGCACCCGGAAGGTGACCCCGTCGGGACGGGTCACATCCAGGTACTCGCGCCGGGCGTTGGTGATATCCGGGGTGTGGTCCACGTTCTCGGTCATGCGGGTCATGTCACCCGAAGCCACGTCCAGGAGCCACGAATCCGGAATCGTGGTGGGCGCCTGCCGGCGCACCATGAGCTGTGACAGGTCGTCGTCCAGGACCGCCGTCACCTGCTCGTACATGTCCTCCGCCGAACGGAAGACTCGCTCGGTCTCGCCGGTGCGGATCTCCACCCGGTCCACGAAGGGGCGAGGCGCCTCCTCCAGCGGATCCTCAAAGTACTCGGTGCCCGAGAGGTACACGTGCTCCCGGTCCGGCGACATTCGCACCACCGAGGCGCCCAGCTCGTTGGAGGTGGACATGAGGCTGCCGGGGTTGTCGTACCAGTCGTCGGTGTCCTGCTCGTAGATGGTGTGCTGCTCCTCCGGATCGTCCAGAAAGACGGCGTAAAGGCGTTCGGTGTCGCCGTTCCGCTCGGTCAGGAAGAGGACCTGGGCATCGTCAGAGTACCGGACGCTGCGGATCTCCGTGTCGCTCTCGTACACCACCTCGATGCTCTCGTCATCGAAGGGCGGGAGCCACTGCATGACCCGGTCGGCGCGGTCGTTGCGGCCCTCTCGCTCCTCTTCTTCGTCGCCCTCGTCCCGGTCCGCCTCGGGCTCGCGTTGGAGGAAGGAGAGCCCCTGGCCGTCCGGCCGCCAGGTGATTGACCGCTTCTCGGGCTCGCCGTTCTCATCGTCGTCGTTGGCGCTGTCCGAGCCGTCGCGCACGTCGCGTCGCTCCAGCTCCACCAGCGAGGTGCCCTCCAGGTCCCAGATCTCGTCCACGTCGCCGAAGTTCCCCACGGGCACGATGTAGGAGAAGGGTCGCTGGGTGGTCCGCATCCGAAGGTGCTCTCCGCCCGGCGAGGCCGAGACGTTCTCGATCATGGCCGGCTCGCCTACCGGCTCTTCGCTCCCCCCGTTCACGTTGATCCGCACGAGCTGGCCGGTGGTGTAGTACTCGAGAAGGTCCTGCTCGTGGGGATCCCGCAGGAGGCTGGGGTAGGTGCGCAGCCGGTTCTCGTCACTGCTGGTGACCCGAATCAGCGGGCTCACCGGAGCGGCCGGGTCCTGAGGCGGCGCTCCCTGGTTGGGCGGACGCACCACCGCGAAGACGTGCTGGCCGTCCCCGGACCACTCCACCGTGGACACCCGGGTGGCCAGCAGCGGAGTCGTGGTGAGCTGGCGGGTCTCGCCGCTGGCCACGTCGGTCACGAAGAGGTGGCTCTCGTTGGCGAAGTTGGCGGTGAAGGCCAGCTGGTTCCCATCGGGCGACCAGCGGGTGCCGCTGATCCGCGATCCTGCGGGCGCGTCCACCGTCACCCGGCTGCCGTCGTCCCACGAGATGAACTCCACCCCGATGTTCCCCCCGGTGCTGAGCCCCCGGGAGCGCTGGGCGTTCAGGTCCATGGCCAGGCCCCCCAGGCGCTTGAAGGGGGTGGCCAGGTCCTCCAGCTGGGTCAACCCGGCGCTCAGGGTGTTCAGGAAGACCTGCCCGTTGGGGCTCAGGTTCGTGAGGTTCACGTTCTCGTGACGGGGCGCCGTCACCACCTCCGCTACCTCCGGAGGCGGGGTCAGATAACCCTCGTCGTGGATCTCGGCCGCCTGGCCCTGCACCTGGGCGGCGCCGGCCAGGAGAACGGCCACCGCCGCCGCTCCGGCGAGGCCGGCACTCCGCCCACGGGCGCGGAGTGCGCGCAGGAATTCATCGGGATCGTACGTAATAAGCCACATGCGTCTCTTCTCCTTCATATGGACACTGGGGGGACAGAGGCTCAACGTACGGCGCCGGTCCGGCGCAGACAAGAAGGCCGTTGACGACGCACGGTGGCGGCTGCCGGGCCCCGAACGTTAGAATCCCAGAAGTCCTCAAACCCCGGGGAGGTCGCTGGCATGGTGGAAAAAGAGGCCCCAGACCCCACCCCCGCCCTGGCCGACTGCGCCCGGGCCGCCTGGGCGCGGGACCTCGATCTGGCCCTCTGGTTCCGGCCCCTTCCGCCGCCCGAACGGCGGCTGGCCATCATCGGAGAGCTCCAGGATCTGGTGGACCCCCGCCGGGTGGACGTGGTGTTCCTGACCCCTGACACCGATCCGGTCCTCCGGTTCGAGGTCTTTCGCGGCGGACGACCCCTCTATGAATCCCGATCCGGACTCTTCGTGGAGGAGGTGGTCCGGGCGCTGGCCCTCTACGAGGACGCCCTTCCCTTCCGCCGAGCCCTGGCGGCATCACTGGCGAAGGAAGCGTCACGGAAAGACCCCGACGACTGACGCCGGAGAACCACCGCCGTCAGCGGAGGGGCACCACCTCGCTCCGGGCCACCCCGCCGGGACCCGCCTCCACGCTGACCCTGAAGGTGGCCTCGGGATTGTCGGCCACCACCGTCCACTCCACCGTGCGGCTGCGCTCGGTGACCCGGTCGGTG
>PWLA01000210.1 GCA_003559555.1 Gemmatimonadota bacterium
CCGGCTGAAGGCCGCCACCAGTCCCGCGCCCACCGAGATCCCATCGGTCACCCGGTACGAGACGGTGGGTTGGACGTACAGGCTCTCCAGGGAGCTCCGAAAAGAGATGAAGGAGCCCTCGAACTCCCGGGGCCACTCGGTGGAGAAGCCGTAGGGGGCGTAGACTCCCAGTCCCACGCCGAGGCGGTCGCTCACGCCGTAGCGGACGAACCCGTGGGGCGCGATGGTGGGATCCGTCTCCATATCGGTGGACGTCCGGGTGCGGTCGGAGGTGAACCGGCCCTCCGACCGGATGGCGGCGGAGCCCACGCTGACGGTCCATCCCTCCGGGCCCGCCACCGCCCCGGGGTTGAAGAAGACGGCGGATCCGTCGTCACACGGACGGGCGACCACGGCACCACCCAGGGCCATGGCGCACGCGCTCATCTGGTAGAGTCCGAATCCCTGGGCCGCGACTGGTTCAGGGGTGACGAGCTGCCAGGCCGGGACCAGGGCCAGAGACAGGAGCATGAGGGCACCCCGGAGGTGGCGGCGCACGGAGGTGGTTCGTTTCATTGAAGCAGGCCTCGCGGAGAATGGAGAGGCATCCGACAAGGGCGTATCCCACCAACAGGGCGAAGGATCCGGCGTACGGGGCCGGGCCCGCGGCGGGCCGCCCGCTCCTGGAATGCACTCCGGGACCCCAGCCGGGTATGGCCCCCCGAACAGTGATTCGGAACAGTGATTCGCCCCTGACGCCACCCTTCGACCCGAGCCCCTGCCCATTCCATGGCCGACGAGACCGACACGGTAGACGAGTTCCTCCGCCTCCTGGACCTGGAGCCCATCGAACACAACATCTATCGCGGCCAGAACCGGGACATCGGAACCGGTCGGGTCTTCGGGGGGCAGGTCCTCTCCCAGGCCCTGGTGGCGGCCCGCCGGACCCTGGAGGAGCCAAGGGAAGCCCACTCGCTCCACGCCTACTTCATCCTGGCCGGCGACCTGGAGGCGCCCATCGTCTACTTCGTGGATCGCCTGCGGGACGGGGGGAGCTTCACCACTCGGAGGGTGACGGCCATCCAGCACGGCGAGGCCATCTTCAACCTCTCAGCCTCGTTCCACCTGCCGCAGGAAGGGGTGGAGCACCAGAGCGAGCCTCCCGACGTACCCCCACCGGAGGGACTCACCCCGGAGCTGGATCGGATCCGGGCGACGGCCGACCGGATCCCTCCGGAACTCCGGGACGTGCTCACCCAGGAGCGCCCCATCGACTTCAGGCCCGTGGACCCGGTGGATCTCTTCGATCCCGAGCCCGCCGAGCCGGTCCGGAAGACCTGGTTCCGGGTGCAGAGAACCCTCCCCGAAGAGCCCCTGCTCCACCAGGCCGCCCTGGCCTACGCCTCCGACTACGGACTCCTGGGCACCGTCCTCCAACCCCAGGGACGCACCACCCGGGATCCGGGGCTACAGGTGGCCTCGCTGGACCACGCCCTCTGGTTCCACCACCCCTTCCGGGCCGACCAGTGGCTCCTCTACGTATCCGACAGCCCGGTGGCCGCCCACGCCCGGGGCTTCGCCCGGGGAAGCATCTTCACCCGGGAGGGCGTCCTGGTGGCGTCGGTGGCCCAGGAAGGGCTCACCCGGCTGCGGCGTCCCCGGTCGTGAGGCGGGGTCGTGAACCGGCCGCCTGAACGGAGGGTCGGATCCTGCCGATTGGCGTGACCCGCGGGGGGGGACCTATTATGTCCCTGCTGAAAGGTGCCTGTCAGGCTGCGTTGCACCGGTCAGCGTCTGACGGTCATGAGTCCGGGCAACCCCCGATGGCCGGGGCGCGCGGCGGATTCCGGAGGAGAACACTACCATGATTTCACGACTCGTCGCACGACCCTTCCATGGGCCCCACCTGCTGGTGGCCCTCCTCGTCGCCTTCACGGTGGCCGCCTGTGGCGACCTGGGCGAGGAATCGCCCCTCGCCCCGGATAGCGCCCCGGAGCAGGTGAGCCAGCCCGCGCCCCTGACGATGCAGGACTTCGGCCCGGCCATCGCCGCCGCCGATCGCTACACCGCGGCCCTCATGCGGAACCCCAACATCGTGGGCACCGGCGTGGGGCTGAATGAAGACGGCAAGCCCTCGGTGCGCCTCTTTCTGGTGAGTGAGCACGTGCGGGGGCTCCCGGACCACCTGGACGATGTCCCGGTGAGCACGGCCGTCACGGGCCAGTTCCACGTGCGTCAGGCGGACCCCACCTCCAGGGCTCGACCCGCGCCCATGGGCTTCTCCGTGGGCCACCCGGACATCACGGCGGGCACGCTGGGCGCCCGCGTGACCGATGGCACCAGCGTATTCATCCTGAGCAACAACCACGTCCTGGCCAACAGCAACGACGCCACCATCGGGGACTCCGCGCTTCAGCCGGGCGCCTTCGACGGAGGCAGTGAGCCCGATGACGTGATCGGTACGCTCTATGACTTCGAGGAGATCAGCTTCAGCGAAGACAACGTAATGGACGCGGCCATCGCCTTGGTGGATGCGGCGGACGTGAGCGGGTCGACCCCCGATGGGGTGTCATATGGATTTCCGAGCACCACCGTCGACAGTGCGAGTGTCGGCATGGACGTGCAAAAGTACGGCCGAACCACCGGGCATACCCACGGCACGGTGGCAGAGACCAACGTGACCGTCAGCGTCTGCTTCGCCGGGTTCATCTTCTGCACCCAGTCCGCCACCTTCGTGAACCAGTTCACCGTCACCCCCGGAGACTTCAGCGACGGCGGCGACTCGGGGTCGCTCATCGTGACCGAGGACGGCAACCACCCGGTGGGCCTCCTCTTTGCCGGAAGTGACACCCGCACCATCGCCAACCCCATCGACGCGGTGCTGACACGATTCGGGGTGACCATCGATTCCACTGTCCCCGGCGACGACGGCGGGGATCCCGGTGATCCGGACCCGGTGGGCCCCACCGCCAGCTTCACCTACGACTGTCAGGAGCTGAACTGCAGCTTCGACGCCTCCGGCTCCACCGCCGGCGACGCGGACATCACGAGCTACGACTGGGAATTCGGTGACGACAACACCGGATCCGGTTCAACTGTCAGCCACACGTACGGGACGGACGACACCTACACGGTGACCCTCACCGTCACCGACGGGGGCGGACTCAGCGACAGCACCTCCGAGAACGTGACTGTCGCAGAGGACTCGGACCCCGAGCCCGGCGAAATCACCATCGACCAGTTCGACGTGAACACCCGAAGCACCGGTCCCTGGAACCGGGCCGACGTCACCTGGACGGTCTCCCACTCCGGCGGGGGGCTGGCCAGCGTCACCACGGAACTGTTGAGTGGCGACAACGTCCTGGACAGCCAGACCTCATCGGTGAGCGGCGACAGCGCATCGGGCGAGCACAACCTGCGGACGCGCAGCGACGGAGCCGACACGGTAAAGATCACCGTGATCGACGTGGACGGCGGCACGCTTGTCGAGGAGAAATCCGTCTTCTTCTGACCAACGCCTGAACCACACCGTGCCGCACCGGGCGCGCACTCCGGGGTATCGGGGTGTGCGTCCGGTTCGTCGTTGGAGCCGCGCCCGCTGCGCTCAGGAGCCAGACCACGACTGAGGAGGCCCCATGCCGTCGCCTCACCGG
>PWLA01000016.1 GCA_003559555.1 Gemmatimonadota bacterium
CCAGGTCCCGGGGGGGCGCTGGTTAAGTTCGGGCACGCCTGTTGCATTCGGTTGGGCAGTGGGACGAGGTGAACACCTTCCCGTAAATGGGGCACGGACTCCTCTGCAAAACGACGCGCGGCGAGTTGTCATTCTCTCACCGCCCAGCCTTCCAAGTGCATCCCGATGAAGATCCTCTTCGGCACGGACGGATCCCGATACGCGCTGGCCGCTGCCCGCTTCCTCTCCCGGGGGCTTTCCGGTCCCGGAGTCAAAGTGGATCTGGTGAGCGTGATCCCGGGCGAAACTCGAAGGGGTCGGCCTGGCTACGGGAAGTCTCGGGGGGTCGAAGATCGATCTCGAGGGGCGGCGGGTCGATGGCAGGACCGGACGGCGGATCTCCTGGAAGGGGCGGGTTACGCGGTGACGCGGGTCGTGCGGAGAGGCGTTCCCTCTCGCGTCTTGACCGAAGCTGGCGGCGACCGGGGAGTACGACCTGGTGGTGGTAGGCGCCAAGGGTCGGGGAGATGCACTCTTCCTTGGAGTGGGTAGTGTCGCCCTGGCTGTTCTGGAGCAGACGCCCTCGTCGGTGCTCATGATCCGGGAGCGAGAAGCTCAGCAGCGGGAAAAGCGCCTCCCCTCTGCGCTGCATCCGTTCCGCCTGCTCCTCCCCACCGATGGTGAGAGCCATTCCCTCCGTGCTTATCGGCGCTTCTTCCAGATCTTCCGGGTCGAGGAGTTGGAGGTGGAGATCGTCACCGTCCTGCAACTTCCATCCGGCGAAGAGGCCGCCTCCCGGGCCGAGGAACGACACCTCCGTGCGGAGGCCGAACGGGCGGCCCGGAAGCACGTCAATACGACGGAGAACGAGCTTTCCGGGGAGGCTTTGCAGGTCCGGACGGCGATCCTGGAAGGGGATCCGGCGGGGGAGGTGACGGCCCGGGCGGCGGAGGGGCACGCAGACCTCCTGGTCCTGGGCTCGCGCAGTGTCGAGGCGCTGCCCGGAGGCAGGCTCGAGAGCGTGGCTCTGGAGATCGCCCGCTCCGCACCCTGTTCCGTGCTCGTCATCCGCCAGCCCGCCCTTTAGACATCCGTCACATCCTCGACCCTTCGCCACCGGAGCCGAATCGATGCTCACCGTTCGCGACCTCATGACCCCCGACCCCGTGGCGCTGGACCCGGAGTTGACCCTGCGGGAGGCCATCGACGAGCTCTCCGACGCCGGGGGGGAGCGGAGCGCCCGTGGTGGCCGCCGACCTGGTGGAACGGTTCGCGGGACCGGATGGCCCGGAGTGGGACGTCCGGTCCGAGCACTACGTGGCGGAGGTCATGACCGGTCGGATGTTTTCCCTCTCTCCGGATCTGAACGTGGTGGAGGCCGCCCGACTCATGACGAACCGTCGGATCCACCGCGTCATCATCGTAGAGGACGGGAACCTCGAGGGCATCGTGTCGGCCATGGACTTCGTCCGGGCGGTGGCCGAAGGGAGGCTCGGGCCATGGACGTGAAAACCCCAGCGGGGACCGTCCGGCTCGAGGGGAAACGGGACCCGACCCCCCCGATGGAGGAATGGATCCTCCGGGGCCCGGGCCCGGGGAGGGCGTCATGAGCCCCGGGGTCACGGGGCCGGAGGCGGCCACCGTCATGGCCGGGGAGCTGGAGCTGCGCCGGGCCGATTCCTACCGGTGGATCATTCCGCGCCAGGGCCGGATGAGGGTCGAAGGGATGATCTATGCCGACGACGCCCTCATGGACGACATCCTCACCCCAGGGCACGGTGGAGCGGAAGCCGTCCGCCAGGTGGCCAACGTGGCCTGCCTGCCCGGGATCGTGGGCCGCTCCATCGGGATGCCCGACATCCACTGGGGATACGGGTTCGCCATCGGGGGCGTGGCCGCCTTCGACCCGGAGTCGGGGGGCGTCGTGTCCCCGGGAGGGGTGGGATACGACATCAACTGCGGGGTCCGGCTCCTGCGGTCGGATCTACTGGAGGCCGACGTGAGGCCTCACCTGGCTCCCCTCATGAATCAGATCATGCGGGATGTCCCGGCGGGGATGGGATCTCGGTACAAGAGCTTTCAGCTCTCCGACGACCAGCTCCGGGAGGTCCTGGTAGAGGGGGCGGCGTGGGCCGTCCGGAATGGATACGGCACCAGAGAGGACCTGGCTCGGACCGAGGCGGGGGGAAGGCTCGACGGCGCCGACCCGGCGGCGGTGAGCCCCCGGGCCATCCAGCGGGGCCGGCCCCAGCTGGGCACAGTGGGCTCCGGCAACCACTTCATCGAGGTGGGCTACGTGGACCGCGTGTACGACGAGAACGCCGCCACCCGTCTGGGTTTGGAGCCGGGTACGGTGTGCGTCCTCATCCATTCGGGCTCCAGGGGTCTGGGGTACCAGGTCTGCGACGACTTCCTCGAGGTCATGGTGCAGGCGGCGGGCCGCTATGGGATCGACCTGCCCGACCGACAGCTGGCCTGCGCTCCCCTGGACTCCCCGGAAGCCCGACGGTACCTGGGCGCCATGAACGCCGCCGCCAACTTCGCCTTCGCCAACCGTCACATGATGGCGTTTCGGGGGCGCGAGGCGTTCGAAAGGGTCCTGGGACGCCCTGCTTCCGAGCTGGGGATGACCCAGATCTACGACGTGGCCCACAACATCGCCAAGTGGGAGGTCCACGAGGTAGAGGGCCGGGGGCGACGTCTCTGCGTGCACCGGAAGGGGGCGACCCGGGCCCTGCCTCCGGGACACCCCGAGCTCATCCCCCTCTATCAGGCGCTGGGGCAACCCGTCCTCATTCCCGGGGACATGGGCCGCTACTCCTATGTCCTGCTGGGGACGGAGGCCGCCTTCCAGGAGACCTTCGGCTCCACGTGTCACGGTGCTGGACGCCGGATGAGTCGTCGGGCGGCGAAGAAGAGCGTGGTGGGGCGGAGCCTCAGAAAGGAGTTCCAGGAGATGGGGATCGAGGTCCGGGCCCACTCCTATGCCACCATCGCAGAGGAGGTGCCGGAGGCGTACAAGGACGTCGCCGAGGTGGTGGAGGTGGTGTCGGGCGCCGGGATCGGGAGGAAGTTGGCCCGGCTGCATCCCATGGGAGTCTTGAAGGGATGACGACCGGCCCTGCCGGTGCAGAACCCGTAGGGTTCGACCCGACCTTCGAGTTACTCCTCGAGACGCACAAGGACGGCATTCAGGAAGGCTTCCACCGGCTCGAGGTTGTCCAGCGCCGCCACGACGAGGCCGTAGTCCAGCTCCACGTATTCATGAACGAGAATATTCCGGAAGCCCGGAAGTCGTGCGAGGTCCTCTACGAGCTCCTGCGAAAAGCCGTCGAGCTTCGCGAGATTTCGCACTGCGGTGGTGTAGTCTTCGAAGCGGTGGCCCTCCCGGGCCGAGAGCTCCCCGGCAACGTCGATCACGACCTGTGCCACGGTGAGGAGCGAAAACAGAACGTCGTTGTGAAGCGAAAGGTCCACCTCCAGCACTTCGGGGCCACGCACACCTGGGCGGAGCTCCCGAAGATGATCCAGATGCCTTCGGAGTTCGGACAGCCGTTCCACGATGTAGTTCATCGTGCCAACGCCTCCCGCTTCAGCCGGTTGGTCCGTCTGAGAAAGGGTGCCAGGTCCGCCCTTCGGAGTTGGACATCTCGTGTGAAGGCATGCACCTTCTCGGCGTCGCTCATCATCAGTAGCCTGCCGTCGAGCACGACTCGGGCGGCAAGGCCGGGCGGCACGTCGTTCAGCACGACCACGTCCACTGCATTGGTCCCCAGGGCCGCGATGAGCTCCGAGGCTAGGCGGACGCGGAGCTCCAAGCGCTGCGTCTGGTTCGGGTGCGTCTCACGGTCCGCCAACACGCCGATATCGACGTCGCTCTCCTTGTGCCGCATGTTGCGGGCCGTGCTGCCGTGCAGATACGCGGCGACGATCCCTGCAGGAGCCTGGTCCTCAAAATAGGCTGCGGCTCGCGCCCGATACGCGGCGGATGTCGGCCTCAGGCGTGCCTCGATCCTGTACCCGGCGGCTTCAAGCAGACGGTTGAGAGTCGAGACGGTGGGATTGCTGTGACCCCCCTCGATGCGCGCGATCACGGACTGCGACGTGCCGGCGCGGTCAGCCAGCGCACGCTGGCTGATCCCGATACGCTCGCGGGCTTCCCGTAAGAGAGAGGCGGGGTCAAGGTGGGCATCCATGTCCGAATGATAGCGTCAACGCTCTCAGGATGCCAAGGGCGGGTGGCGGCAACCGGCCGGAACCCCAGACCGAAGGTCGTTCCAGAAGAGGGCGTCGCTCAGGAGGGCGCGCTCCTGATCCGTGTGGTACACGAGGCCTCAGGGACTGGGCTCGCCCTGAATCGCCCCGGGGTTCCCGGTGACCTGTTTGCGTGAGTGCCGCCGATCGTTCCGATTCGAGGCGTCCTTACCACATGAAGGAAACCAGATTCGGTCCTTTGCCACTGCGGCGATGTTCCTTGCGCTCAGACTCCTCCTGGCTGATGCAGGCCCAGGGACTACACCATGCTTCCGGGCCTGGACCTGGTGTTCGTGCAGTGCTCGGAAGCCTTCCCGGGATGTACGTGGGGGCAGGGCAGGCCAGTGGAGATGCAGGCCATCCTCTGGCGACGGGGACCGCCGTGATCGGAGGCGCGGCGTTGGGGATCCTGGTGGGTGGGACTGTCTATGACGCGACGTATCAAGGAGACGGGATCAGGGCTCCGGCGACTCTGGGCCTCGCCCTGGGGGTCTCCATCTCCCTGGGTATCCCCTCCTTCACGGAGTGGAGAGTGGGGGTGAAATCCGGCTCGGTCAGGTCCGTGTGGTAGCTTCCCCGTCTGCCAGCCCGGTTGAGTTATCAACCTCCTCGAACCGAATCCCACGACCGGCAACCCGGACCTCGTCACATGACCATTGACGGGGGCCTTCCACCGATGCATCATTTCGACGGTTGCCAGTCATCGAGCATCCCATTCCCCCCCACTCCCTCCCCGGAGTGACATGGACGGTACCGCCGCCGGGGAGGTGACCCGGCTCCTTCGATCGGTAGAAGGCGGCGACGATCAGGCTCTCTCGCGCCTCCTATCCCTCGTCTACGACCAGCTCCGGGACATGGCCGGCGCCCAGCTTCGACGGGAGCGTTCCGGTCACACGCTGACCCCCACGGCCCTCGTGCACGAGGCCTACCTGAAGCTGGGGCCCGCTTCCGCCGCAGGTGCCCGGGATCGAGCCCACTTCCTGGCCATCGCCTCCCGGGCCATGCGCCAGGTCCTGGTGGACCACGCCCGGACCCGGAACGCACGGAAGCGGGAAGGGAACTGGGTGCGAGCGACCCTCACGGAGGGGGTGCTGGGTACCACCGAGGTAGACGTCGCTGAACTCCTTTCCCTGGAAGAGAGTCTGGCGTCCCTCGAATCTCGCCAGCGACAGGTCGTGGAATGCCGGGTGTTCGGGGGCATGGAGGAGTCGGAGATCGCCCTGGCTCTGGGGGTCTCAGAGCGAACGGTTCGCAGGGACTGGGTCAAGGCCCGGGCCTGGCTCATCCGAGACATGGCTGCCCGACCGGCCTGATCTCCCGACATGGACCCGAAGCGCCGCGCCCGGGTGGAGGCCCTCTTCGAGGAGGCCCTGGAGCTGGAGCCCGCAGAGTGGGACACATGGCTCCCACGCGCGGCCGGAAGCGACCCGGACCTTCTCCAGGATGTTCGTGCCCTCCTCGTGGCCCATGCCCGGACCGGAGGCATCCTGGACCGGGGGATGGTGGACCTGGCAGGCGAGCTGGTGGAGCGGGCCCGACCGCCGGTTCCCGTGGGTCCGTACCGGATCCTGGAGGAGGTGGGACGGGGGGGGATGAGCGTCGTCTACCGGGCCGAGCGCTCCGACGGCCAGTTCCGCAGGCGTGTCGCCCTCAAGGTGCTTCGGGGCGAGTTGGACGCAGAGGAGCTGCACGTCCGCCTCGCGACCGAAAGGCAGATCCTGGCGTCGCTGGATCACCCCAACATCGCCCGTCTCCTGGACGGGGGCATGACCGAGGAAGGCCGACCGTATCTGGTGATGGAGTACGTGGAGGGCCGGCCCCTGAACGCGCATTGCGACGAGGGGCGTCTTTCTCTGGAAGCCCGACTTCGCCTCTTTCTCGAGGTGGCCCGGGCGGTGCAGCATGCCCACGCCCGACTGGTGGTGCACCGCGACTTGAAGCCCTCCAACATCCTGGTCACCCCCGAGGGTCGGGTCCGCCTCCTGGATTTCGGCATCGCCAAGGTCCTGGATGTGCGCCAGGTGGAGCTGGATGAGGAGAGCGCCCCCGTGACCCGGGTCGGCACCCGCCTTTTCACCCCGGAATACGCCAGCCCCGAGCAGTTGGCCGGCAGCCCCGCCTCCACCGCCAACGACGTCTGGGCACTGGGCGTGGTCCTCTACGAGCTCCTGGTCGGGGCCCGGCCCTTCGGCGGAAGCGAGGCCGGGCTGGAGCGCCGGATCCGGGAGGAAGCCCCTCCGCGGCCCAGCCTCAGAGTTCTCCATGGGGATTCGGGGTGGGCCGCCCAACGCAGCACCACCCGGCGGGCCCTGGCCCGGGCGCTGGAAGGGGACCTGGACCGGATCACAGTCATGGCGCTCCGCAAGGAACCGGAGCGGAGGTACGCGTCGGTCGAGCAGTTCGCCGAGGACGTGGAGCGATACCTGTCCGGACTCCCGGTGCGCGCCCAGTCGGACCGGGCTGCGTACCGCATGCGCAAGTTCGTGCGCCGGCATCGCACCGAAAGTGCGGCAGCTATCGTCGTGCTTCTGGCCCTTGTGGGCGGAGCCGGGGTCGCCGTCTGGCAGGCCAGGGAGACAGGCGTGGAGAGGGACCGGGCGGAGGTGGCCGCGGCGCGATCCGATGCGGTAGCTGGATACCTGTTGGATCTCTTTCGCACCGCCGATCCCTGGGAGGTGCCAGCGGATCGTCTCAGCGCGCGCGAGCTCCTGGCCCGGGGGGAGCGGCGCCTGTCGGAACTGCCCGACGATCCTTTCCTCCGGTCGCAGGTGCTCCTGGCCATGGGCGAGACCTATCAGAGCCTGGGGGACGGGGAGGCGGCTCGACCCCTACTGGAAGAGGCGGTGGAGCTGAGGCGGGCGGCCCTGGGCGACATTCATCCCAAGACCGGAGAAGCGCTCCTGGCCCTGGCCGAGCTCCGGCGTCGGGAAGGGAGGCTCGCCCAGGCCGAATCACTCGCCCTGTCGGCACTGGCCGGAAGCAACGAAGCATCCCATGTGGCCGGCCATGCGACCGCCCTGGACCTTCTCGGCTTCATCTATACCGGGATGGGACGGCTCGCAGAGGCCGAACGGACCTTCTTGACCGAGGTGGAGGTGCTGGAGCGCGGAGGTCTCGGGGATTCGGTCGAAATGGGCAGCGCGCTCATCAACCTGGCCGCTGTTTTCCGCCGCGAGGGACAGGTGGAACAGGCTGAGATCCTTCTTCGCCGCGCGCTTGAGCATCGGCGACGTAACCTGGGGCCCGAGCACCCGCTCACCGCGGTGGTGCTGGCTCGACTGGGAGCTCTTCTGGCCGAGCACCTTGGCCGGCCTGTGGAGGCCGAAGAGAGCTTCCGCCAGGCGCTGGCGATCCAGACCGCGGTGCTGGGCGAGGATCATCCGGCCCGGGCGGAGACACTCGTCGGGCTGGCATCCCTGCACGCCCACCTGGGACGGGACGATCGGGCCGAGGACTACTACCGGGAAATCCTCCGCATCCTCTCGGTGGGTCTCGGACCCGAGCATCCCAATACCCTGGAGGGCATGGAGGGGCTCGCGGGGCACCTGGGCAAAACGGGCCGCCTACAGGAAGCCGACTCCCTGTTCCGGATGGCCGTGGCCACCCGACGGCGAACCCTCGGACCCGAACACCCCACCCTGGCGGGATCGCTGGTGGGGTGGGGGAGGGTGCTCCTGGAGTCGGGACGAATGGAGGAGGCCGAGTCGGCCTTTCTGGAAGCCCTCGCGATTCGGGAAGGGGTGTTCGGTCCCGATCATCCTCTGGCGGCCTGGGTCCTGGTGGATCTGGCCGGGATTCACTGGGCCAGGGGGGAGCATGACGCCGGAGGGGATCTCGTGGATCGAGCCGAGAGCATTCTGGCCAGGCACCTTCCGGCGGACCATCCCGAGCTGATTCGGGTCCGGGATCTTCTCGACTCCGGACGGGGCGGGTCGTAGGGAACCGTCTTGCCGCCGACCCCCGTGTCCGCCGTGGAGCTCTTCTTCCGCAGATCGAGGTGAAGCACCTACCTCACCCTGCGAAAGGAGATGTTCAGATGGCACCCTGGCGACCCGACCCGACATTCTATCCCTCTCCCCGCCTGGCGGCCTCCGCGCCCCGGGAGGAGCTGGCCTACGTGGCCCTCCTCAATGCCTCCGGAAACGGGGGTACCGACGCCATGGGCGTGGTGGACGTGAACCCCGATTCCCCGGAATATGGGAAGATGGTGGGGAAGGTGGACATGCCCTTCCCCGGTGACGAGCTCCACCACTTCGGCTGGAACGCCTGCAGCTCACACCTCTGCC
Organism: Gemmatimonadota bacterium; assembly: GCA_003559555.1. GTDB lineage: Bacteria > Gemmatimonadota > Gemmatimonadetes > Longimicrobiales > Gaopeijiaceae > PWLA01. The sequence goes on from PWLA01000016.1 coordinate 8,520, forward strand.
CCTGGGCACCACATGCCCACGTGGAGCGGCGCTACCTGGTGGTGCCCGGGATCCATTCCTCCCGGATCCACGTGCTGGACACCCAGCCCGACCCCCGCAACCCGAAGCTCGTCAAGGTCATTGAACCCGACGAGCTCATGGAGCGCACCGGGTACTCGGCGCCCCACACGGTCCACTGCGGGCCCGACGGCATCTACCTGAACGGGCTGGGGGCTCCCGACGGCGACGGTCCCGGCGGGATCTTCGTGTTGGACCACGAGACCTTCGAACCCAAGGGAGCCTGGGAGCTGGATCGTGGCCCCCAGTTCCTCTCCTACGACTTCGGCTGGCACCTGGGCCAGGACATCCTGGTCAGCAGCGAGTGGGGTACGCCCAACATGGTGAAGGACGGGCTGAACCCGGAGCTCCTCCTGGCCGGAAAATACGGAAACGCCCTTCACGTCTGGGATCTGCGGCGCAGAAAGCATCTGCAGACCCTGGAACTGGGTGCCCAGTACCAGATGACGCTGGAGTTGCGGCCCGCTCGCGATCCGTCGAAGGCTTACGGATTCGCAGGTGTGGTCATTTCGCTGGAGGACCTCTCGGCCTCCGTTTGGCTCTGGTACCGGGAGGGGAGCAACGGTGCGAGTCGCTGGGCCGTGAAGAAGGTCATCGACATTCCGGCCGAACCCGCCGATCCGGAGCTGCTCCCGCCCATGCTCAAGGGCTTCGGGGCCGTGCCGCCCCTGGTGACGGACCTGAACCTGTCCCTGGACGATCGGTTCCTCTACGTGTCGTGCTGGGGCACGGGACAGATGCTCCAGTATGACGTATCCGATCCCTTTCACCCGCGCCAGACCGGGTCGGTAAGGATCGGGGGTATCGTGGACCGGGCGGCCCATCCCTCCCGGCCCGACGTGCCCCTGAACGGGGGCCCCCAGATGGTTGAGGTGAGCCGGGACGGCCGCAGGGTCTACTTCACCAACTCCCTCTATTCGCCCTGGGACGCCCAGTTCTATCCCGACGGGATCCGGGGGTGGATGGCCAAGCTGGATGTGAACCCGGAGGGAGGGATGGCGCTTGATACGGCCTTCTTCATGGAAGCCGACGAGGGCATGCGGCCGCACCAGGTGCGTCTGCAGGGCGGTGACGCCTCGTCCGACTCGTTCTGCTTCCCATGAGTGCCCAGGTTCTCTGGCCGTGGGTGGCCATTCTGCTGCTGGGCGGGCTGCACGGGTTGAATCCGGGCATGGGGTGGCTCTTCGCCGCCGCACTGGGAATGCAGGAGGGGAAGGGTTCCGCCGCATGGCGGGCCCTTCCCCCGCTGGCCCTGGGGCACGCCCTGGCGGTGGGGGGAACGCTCCTGCCGGCCCTGGCCCTGGGACTCGTGATCTCCACGGTGGTGGTGCAGTGGGTCGTGGGTATCGTCCTTGTTTTCTACGGGGTCTTTCGTTTCTTGAGGAATCGACATCCTGCCTGGGGCGGAATGCGGGTGGGGATGCGGGATCTGACCATCTGGTCCTTCCTCATGGCTTCCGCCCACGGCGCCGGCCTCATGGTCGTGCCCTTCATCATGGTCGAGCCGAACGGGAGCTCGGCCGGTGCAGGTCACCACGTCCATATGTCCACTGCGGGGATGGGCGCGCCGGAAGGGCTGGAAGCGCTGGCGGCCGTGCTTCTCCACACCGGCGCCTACCTGCTGGTGACGGGGCTTCTGGCCGTACTCGTGGTGAGCTGGCTGGGGTTGCGGCTGCTCCGGAGTCTATGGATCGACCTGGACCGAATCTGGGCAGGAGCGCTGATCCTCACCGGGGTGGTGACCCTGCTCCTGTAGCCAGATGGGGGGTCCGTACCTTCCCCAGTTCGATGGGAAGGGCCACCCGCACCCGTCGCGTCAGGACGAAGAAGCCCATGGCTCAGGTTGCGGCGATCCCAGCCAGCTCCGCCAAGGTGGAGCATACTCCACGATCTCGCCCAGGGGCGAGGAAATGAACCCGGGGGTCTGTACGGGCGGACCGCAGCATGTCTCAGTGGTCTCTGGCCCGGAGCGGCGCACCGGTCACAGTCCCCCCTCAGGGGTGCCGATCCGCTGGAGCCATTCGTCGCAGGACATCGGCACGTCGCGTCGGGGGAACTCCGGCAGGTCGTCCAGGTCGTAGGGCCGGCCAAATCCAAAGTGCTCCGACATGTCCACGAAGCACGAGAGAGGAACGCTCGGAAGCAGCTTCAGCTCGTACCCCTCGATGCGTCCCTGCTGCGCCGGAATCATTGACATCACTGCCATCGCGTCGAAGACCCGGGAGAAGCGAAGTGGTCCGGCATCCCATGGATCCAGCCCCAGGTCGAAGATGAGGTCCGCCACGGCCTCTCGGGACCCGGGATCATCGGCGGCGATGAGAATGGTGGGCGCCGTGCCCAGAAGCTGTGGGTCCACGAGATAGGGAAGGGCGTTGATGGGCAGATTGATCCTCACCACCCGCGCCTCCGGGTGCCTTGACTGGATCCGCTCGCTCTTGGTGCTGTCGGATACGAGCTCCAGATAGCCGTCAGGAGCCACACGCTTCTCTCCGCCACTCACGTCCACCACGATCTTGCCATCGATCTCACCCAGGTCACGGGCTACTTCCACCACCACCTCCCCAGGGACGGCAAGGACGACGATGCTGGCGCGCGCAGCAGCCTCGCGCTGACCGGTGGCCGAGGCCTCTGGACCCGTACGCTCCACGAGAGCACGCACCGACTCCCGTGAAGGGTCACGACTCCCATACACCACAGCGTATCCGTGCTGGCCGAGAGCTGGACCGAGCATGCCCGCGAGGTTTCCTGTGCCGATGATTGCCACAATCGGCTGGTCCTGGGCTGCCGCGGGTCCGCAGGCGACTCCCATGCAGATGAGTGCTGCCAGAAGGGATCTTGTTCTCATGAATTCATTCCCGTTCGAGGTCCGCACGGGCTATGCGGTGTTGGGGGTGCGAAATTCTTGGTCGGCCCGGATTGCCCCTTGCTCGAGTTGTACGTTCCGGGGGACGATCCACGCTACCTCGAAATCCTGCGGCAGCACGGACTCCCGCTCTGTTGAACGGCCCTGGCCTGCTCCGGCTCACCATGGCGTCGCCGAGCCGGCGATGAAGGCCGTGGCCTTCTCCCATGCCTGGGCGGCGACGGTGCGACCCATCACGCGGCCTGCCAGGTCCCCGTCTTCGAAGTGGATGCCGCCGTAGCGCCGGGAGAGTCCCGCCTCGTCGGCAGCCTCAGAAAAGGTGGCCCACTGCAGCGTGACGGGCTCGGCGGGCACGCCGGGCTCGATGCCCAGGTCTCCCTCGTGGATGGTCACCGAGGCGCCGAAGGCGTCGCTTCCGGTGAAGCGCTTCAGGATTTCGGCGCCGGCTGCGCTGAAGGTGCTGTGCCCCGACACATACTCCGAGAATGGCGGGGTCGGGAACCAGTCGGGCTGGTAGGGAATCCAGTCCTGCCCGTCGATCACCCGGGTCCCCATGCCGGGTCCGGCCCAGGCCCGGATCTTCCGTCCCTTCTTCAGGTATCGGATTGCCGTGACCGGCCGCACGTAGTCGTGGTGAATTTTGGCTTCCCAGGCGGCGATGCCGGCGTCGAAGACGGCGTTGGTGAGGATGAACAGGAGCTTCACGTCGTCATCGAAGCTATGCCCGTCCCGGAGGGAGACCCACTGGGCAAACAAGTTGAAGTGGCCGGGCGGGAGCACGGTGTTCGGGCCATCGGCCCAGTACTCGGCGATCACCTTCTTCCGGTCGGTGAGGTTGGCGCTAATCCGGATGAGCTCGTCGGCCTGCGCCCGGTATAGCCCGTGCGGAAAGAGCTTGGGCGGAGGCGGCCGAAACTGGTCGGCCGAGGTCATGGCGAAGGGGGTCACCCGGTCCCAGTGGACGCCTAGAAAGGTCTGCTCTACGATGCCCGTTCCCGGCCGGTTCGGGTGCCGGAGGGGTTGCCAGTAATTGGGATCGGCGATCTCGTCGGGCGTATTCACTGGCACGTAGCCCGTGTAGTCCGAGTACGGGAGACCGGTGGGGCCCATCGTCCCTTTCTGGTTGGCGCCGTCCCCGTGGCGGAACTCCAGGAGAGCTGCGGCGGCCACGTTCCCGACGCCTGCCGCTGTGGTGACGTCCGTGCTGGTGTTCGCCGGGTCGAAGCCCAGGGCGGCCATCTGAGCGTCGAAGCGGACGATCTGGGCCGGATACAGATCCACCAGGGTCCGGTAGGCCGCGTAGCTCACCGCCTCCACCTTGTTCGCCAGGGTCTGCTCGACCTCAGGCCGCCGCAGCGACCCACCGAGGCGTGTCCCCACAGCCACGTCGTCGTAGGCGGCCCACGCGTCGTACATGGCCGTATGCACCATGGCCAGGGCCCGGGCCACCATGGGCGGGCCCAGGGTGCCGTGGGTGACCGCATCCAGCGCCGTCCGGTTCCACTGGAGCGCCTCGTTCCACTCCGCCTCCAGACCTGCAACCTCCGCGAAGCTCAGGGCCGGCGTCGTAGGCGGTTCCGCAGTGGGGTCTGTAAGCTGGTCTGCGCATCCCGCCAACACCCCGAGGCTCGCTGCGGCACTGAGGGTTGACGCCGCGCATCGGCGGATCACCGTGCAAGTACGCATCTTCTCTTCGCCCCCTCGTCTCCAGGGCATGAACCCAGGCAGCCTCAGGCTGTCGTCGCTGATCACCAGGTGGACCTCGGCACCCATGGGATTATCAAGAGATCGGTCGGGGAGCCATCCCGAAAGGGGGCCTGTTCTGACCCACCCGACGATGGAGACCCGATGAGTGATCGTTCGAAGGGCAAGAAGATTCTGATGCTGGTGGGTGACTTCGTCGAGGATTACGGGGTGATGGCCCCCTTTCAGGCCCTCCTCATGGCCGGGCACGAGGTGCACGCCGTCTGTCCCGACAAGGAGAAGGGCCAGTCGGTCGCCACCGCGATCCATGACTTCGAGAGTGATCCGCACCACCCGCGTCTCCCCGCCACTCACGTCCACGACGATCTTGCCATCGATCTCACCCAGGTCACGAGCTACTTCCTCCACCGCTTCTGCAGAGGACAGCTTGCACGGCGGGCAGCGGCTTGAGACCGGGTCTCGCTGAAGGGGGTCCAGTGCCTCCCAACCGTCCAGCGTGTCCGGGCGGACGGATCAGGGGTGGGCTGGGCTCGACGAAGGCTAGCAGTCCGATCGGACTGCTAGGGGCGCACTCTTTCGCGAGTCCCCCGGGGACCGTATGATGGCCGGCGCCGTCCGATCCGGCGGTAGCATCCGCCTCTCACCCGAGAAAGGATCATTCAGCGATGCCCCGTCCGATGCACCCGCAGAACTTCGTGCAGGTTCTCCTGAACATGCCTCCCTTCGCGGTAGAGGCGGAGGACGCCACCGATGCCCCTCGA
>PWLA01000108.1 GCA_003559555.1 Gemmatimonadota bacterium
ACGCTCAGGTGTATGAAATGCAACGACTCGTCCTCTTCGACATCGATGGAACCCTCCTGACCGGGGGCCCCGCCAAGGGCGCCTTCCGCATGGCGTTGCAGGAGGTCTACGGCACCACCGGCCCCATTGAGAGCTGGGAGTTCTCCGGAAAGACCGACCCCCAGATCGCCCGGGAGCTCCTGGAGGCGGCAGGGCTAAAGTCTCCCGAGATCGAGGGCGGCCTGGACCGGCTCTGGGAGGTATACCTGGCCGAGATGGAGCGGCGCCTTCCGGAGGATCCCACCCGGATTCTTCCGGGGGTCCGGACGCTCCTGGACGCTCTCATGGAGCAGGAGGAGGTGGCGCTGGGCCTGGTGACCGGGAACGTTTCCGGGGGAGCCCGGTTGAAGCTGGATCCCGTGGGGCTCGCCGGACGCTTCCCGGTGGGAGCGTTCGGTTCGGACCACGAGATCCGGAACGAGCTTCCGGGGATCGCCATGAGACGCGCGCGGGAGCGCTGGGGAATTTCCTTCGCTCCCGGAGCGACGGTGATCGTAGGCGATACTCCCCGGGACGTGGAGTGCGGGCGCCATCACGGCACCCGGACGTTGGCGGTGGCCACCGGTCGGTTCACCGCTGCGGAGCTCCGGCGGACCGGAGCGGATGCCGTGGTGGACGACCTGAGCGGCACCGGCGGGGTGCTGGAGCTGCTCCGAAGCTGGGAGCCGGCGGCCTGACGGCTGGGATTCCCGTCCGGCGGTCTTCGAATCGCATCAAGTTGACCCGAACGAAATCAGGAGAGTGACACGGTGGCGAATCGTGCCGAGAAGCGGCGTCGCAAGCGACAGGAGCAGGGCCAGGTTCGAGGCAGCTCCTCCAGCACCATGAACTGGATTCTCATCGGGGTCGGGGCGCTGGCCGTGCTGCTGGTGCTCTGGAACGTGGTGTTCAGCACCGCCGGCGATGGTGCCCGGGAGCCGGTGCAGGTGGTCTACGGCTCCACGCAGGAGCTGGTGGAGATGGCCCGGGGAATGGAGATGGGCGACCCCGACGCCCCGGTCACCATCATGGACTTCTCGGACTATCAGTGCCCGGCGTGCCGGAGTTTCGCCCTGCAGGCCAAGCCAGTCCTCCAGAATCGGTTCATTGACGAGGGCCTGGCCAAGTTCGTGTACTACGATTTCCCCCTGCCCCACTTCCCCCATTCGTTCCTGGCGGCCCGGGCGGCGCGCTGCGCCGGTGACCAGGAGGCCTACTGGCCCTACCACGACCAGCTTTTCGGGGCACAGCAGGAGTGGTCCGGCCAGTCCGATCCCTTCTCCAGCTTCGTGGGCTACGCTGCCGACCTGGGGCTGAACCGGGGCGACTTCCGTTCCTGCCTGGGAAGCGACGAGCACGCCGAGGTGGTCTCGGCCAACATCGAGCTGGGACGGCGCCTGGGGGTGGGCGGGACGCCGGGGATCTTCCTGGACACCGGCGAGGGGAGCGGAGAGCGTATCGAGGACTGGGCCCCGACCGTGTTCGCACCGAAGATTCAGGAAGCCCTGGAGCGGCTGGGCTACGGTGATGAGCTCCCCGACGAGGAGGTCCCCGAGGAGGAGCTGGAGGTCATCGACCCCACCGGGGGTGATCGGTGAGCGGGTCGGGTCGGACCACGGTTCGCCTCCTCTTCGTGGACGAGGGCCACTACCACCACGAGGAGATCCAGGTGCCCACCGAGGCTCTGGACCGCTACGAGCGGCTCATCGACCTCCTGCAGGAGGAGCCCGCCGTGCTGAAGCATACCTTCGTCGACCTGAGTCGCCTCTGCTCAGCTCAGGTCGACGAGTAGGCAGCCAACTCCAGGGTCCAGCGTGCCACCACCGGCGGGGGCCACCGGTCTGCCCGGATCGCCTCCATGATCCGGTGGGCCTCGTGCCGTGCCCGCTCGGCCAGCGACGGTGCCAGCGCTCCCCGGTCCACCGCGGCCTCCAGCTCGTCCCGGTCCTCGATTCCGGCTTCGGAGGGCCGGAGGCGTCCGTCCCGGACCGGGATCCATACGTCCAGGAAGAGATCGGTGGTCTGCCACACCCCGCCGGGCCAGAAGAGGCAGGGGGTGATGACGTTGGCGTAGATCCCGGTGAGTCGTCCACCGGCTCTGTGGAAGCGGCCGATGTCGTGCCAGGCCCCGGGGAAGGTGAACCAGACGGCGTCGGATCCCGCCTCCAGCGCCGTCTCTCCCCGAAGGAGGAGGGGCGACTCCATCTGGAGGTCCCGGGCCAGCGTCACCTTCACCCGGCCGTCGTCGTGGACCAGGGACTGCCGGTAGATGGTGAGTCGATCGGGCGGCCGGAGGTAGTGGATCTGAACCGGACGGGGGAGGCGGGAGGTCAGGAGGGGTCCACCCGCTCCACCCGCACCTCCAGGATCCCGCCGCAGACGGCTGGAGAGAGGGTGAGGAGGTCCTCGGTGAGATCCACCTCCACCGTGCGGGTTCGGCCGTCGGCCAGGACTTCCCCTGCGGCCTCCAGGACCTGACCCTCGCCGCATCCCCCGCCCACGGTCCCTGCCAGGATCCCCTCCCTCCCCACCACCATCCGGGCGCCTTCCTTCCGGGGCGTGGACCCCCGGGTGCGCACCACGGTGGCCAGGACCACCGGCTCGCCGCCGTCGGTGGCGTGGACCAGGGCCTGGAGGGTGTCGATGGCTTCGGAGGTGTTCATGGCGTGCGGGACGAGGGGAGGAGGATGGCGCCGTCACCTGTAATATCACCGGCGAAGGTGCCGGGTGCCACCTGCTCAGCCCTCCTCCTTGTTTCCGAAGAAGCGCCGGGCCACGCCCTCCACCTCGATGAGGGGCCGGCCGGTCCCGCCCCGGCGGAAGAGGACCAGTTCCGCCGCCACCGCCACGGCGATCTCCTCTGGAGTCTCGGCCCCCAGGTCCAGTCCCACCGGAGCCCGGACCCGTTCCAGATCCTCCACCGAGATGCCCTCCTCCCGGAGCTGGTGGAAGGTGGCCCGGACGCGCCGGCGGCTCCCGATCATCCCCACGTACTCCGGCGGCTCGTCCAGGAGGAGGAGCCGGCGGAGGCACTCGTAGTCGTACTGGTGCCCCCGGGTCACCAGGAGGACGTGGGTGGTCCGGTCGATCTCCACCTGGGCGAAGGGCGCCTGGAAGTCCACCAGTCGGACGCTCTCGGCGTCGGGAAAGCGCTCACTCCGGGCGAAGTCGGGTCGATCGTCCAGGACGATGACCCGGTAGCCCAGCAGGCGGCCCATGCGGGTAAGGGGAAGGGCCAGGTGGCCCGCGCCCACGATGAGGAGGGTGACAGGCGGCAGATACACCTCCGCATAGACCGGGACCGAGTCCGATCCCGGAGGCTCCACCTGGTGGGTGCCGGCGTCCCGACCCCGGCGGCCTGCCGAGAGCTCACCCTTCAGGAAACGGCCGCCCAGCTCGTCCAGCGCAGAGGCCAGTTCGGCATCGTCCATCGCCCCCTCGGCGTGTCCGTCGGCGAAGACAAGGCGCCGAGCGCCCTGGTTGGGACCGTCCAGCACCAGGAGGCTCGCCACCCCCACCTCGGTCTCTCGAGCGTCCAGGATCCGTCGGGCCGCCCCGGCGGCGTCCAGGTGGGGCGTCACCACTTCTGGAAGCGTTTCCGGTAGGCCCGAGGGAAGTGCCGGCGGTATTCCGGGAGGGTGTCGATGTCCACCAGGATTCCCCGGTCGTCCACCGGTACCTCCAAAGCGCGGTCCCGGTGTCGCCGGACCACGGTACGGGCGCCCTCGGGCAGACCCGGCTCCTGAAGTTCGGAAAAGAGCGAGGCGTCGAAGAGGACCGGGTGCCCGCTCCGGTCGCCGTGGACGGGGATGGCCAGGGAGGGCCGGGGGTCGGCGCCCAGGAAGGCCTCCACGAGACGGTGCACCGTTTCGCCCTTCACCTTGGGGTGGTCCACCGGGAGGAGGAGGAGTCCCTGGAGGTCGGGGTCTCGAGCCCAGGCCAGCGCCGCTCGGACGGTGGCGATGGGGCCGTCCTCCACCTGCTCCGGAACCAGGGTGTGGGCGCCGGTCTGTCGGGCGGCGGCGTGGATGGGTCCCCGGTCGTCCCGGAGCCCCACGATGATCGGATCGGCTCCGCCCTCCCGGAGCGCCGCCACCGTCCGGTCCAGGAAGGTGGCTCCATCGGCGTCCATGAGGGGCTTGGGGTTGCCCATCCGGGTGGAGCGCCCGGCAGCCGGCACCACGCCCAGAATGGAAGGCACGGGTGCAGCCTCAGCCTTCGCCGGCCGGGAAGGCACCATAGAAGCCCCGATCCTCCCGGGCCAATCGCCGGAGGAGGGGGGCGGTGGCGAAGCGGGGACCCAGGGCGGCCTCGTAGCCTTCCAGACGTTCCACCAGCGTCCGGGGATGGATCTCGTCGGCGAACTTGAGGAGCCCCCCACGGAAGGGCGGAAAGCCCGTTCCCATGATCATGGCCAGATCCACATCGGCGGCGGAGCGGGCGATGCCTTCCTCCAGAACCCGCGCCGCTTCGTTGATCATGACCAGGACCAGTCGGGCCCGGATCTCCGACTCGTCCACATCGTTTCGCCGGGCCGGCACGGCGCTTCCGAGCACCTCGTAGATGTCCGGATCCACGCCCTTATCGTCGCCATTCTCGTAGCGGTAGAAGCCCTTGCCCCCCTTGCGGCCCAGGCGACCGGTCTCGCCGATGGCCACCAGGGGCTGAGACGGAATCATCCGTTCGCCGAAGGCGTCGTGGAGGACCTCACCGGCGTGCCGGGCCACGTCGATCCCCACCTCGTCCACCAGGCGCAGGGGGCCCATGGGGAGGCCGAAGGCGGTGGCCGCCGCATCGACCGCTTTCACCGAGGCGCCCTCGGCCAGGAGATGGCCCGCCTCGTTCAGGTACGGGGCCAGGATCCGATTCACCAGGAAGCCGGGACCGTCCTTCACCACCACCGGCACCTTCCCCAGCTCCAGGGCCAGGGCGTATACCGTGGCCACCGCCGAATCGGAAGTCTCCCGCCCCCGGATGACTTCCACCAGAGGCATCTTGTGGACGGGATTGAAGAAGTGCATCCCGCAGAACTGTCCCGGACGGTCCAGCGCCTGGGCCATCTCGTCGATGGAGAGGGTGGAGGTGTTGGTGGTCAGGACGCATTCCTCCGGGGCCAGCTCCTCCACCTCGGCCAGCACCTGGCGCTTGACGTCCATGCGCTCCACCACGGCCTCCACCACCAGGTCCAGCTGGCCGAAGCCGGTGTACTCGGTCCCGCCCGAGATGCGCTCCATGGCCGCCCGGGCCTCCCGGCGGTCCATGCGCTTTTTGTCGACGGCTCGGTCGAAGAGGCCCTGGGCGTACTGGAGAGCCTCGGCCACCGGTCCGTGCTCGATGTCCTTGATCCGCACCCGGAGGCCGTGGTACGCGGCCAGCTGGGCGATGCCGCCCCCCATGGTGCCGGCGCCCAGGATGCCCATGTCGGCCACCTCCCGGGGCTCAGCCGGGCCCTCGACTCCGGTCCCCTTCCGGGCCCGTTCCCGGAGCTGGAAGACGTGGACCAGGTGCTTCGAGACCCGGGAGGCCAGGAGCTCTCCGGCGGCGTGGGCCTCCAACTCCAGGGACTTCTCCACCGATCGACCCAGTCCCTTCCGAAGGACCTCCAGGATTCGGAAGGGCGCAGGGTAGTGTCCGCCGGTCCGCTCCTCGACCTTCCGCTTCGCGGTGGAGAGGACGATCCGGCGGCCCGGTGCCGTGTCCTCCAGGAGTCGCTGGGTGAAGCCCCGGCGGCTTCCCGTGGGCACCTTCCCCTCTTCCACCCGCTGGCGGAGGTAGTCCAGGGCCACCTCCCGGAAGACCTGGTGCGGAAGAACCTCCTCCACCAGCCCCATCTTCAGGGCCCGCTTCGGATCCACCCGCTTTCCGGTGAGGAGGAGATCCAGCGCCGCCTGGAGGCCGACGAGTCGGGGAAGACGGGTGGTTCCGCCCCATGCCGGGAGGATTCCCAGTTGCACCTCCGGGAGTCCGATCCGGGTCCGGGGGTGATCCGAGGCCACCCGGTAGCGGCAAGCCAGCGCCAGCTCGGTGCCCCCGCCCATGCACGGCCCGTCGATGGCAGCCAGGGTGGGAACGGGAAGGCGCTCCAGCTCCAGGTAGATGGCCTGACCCAGGCGGGCGGCCTCGGCGCCCTCCTCGGGGCTCTCCACCTGGGCGATGGCGTCCACGTCGGCCCCCACGATGAAGGAGCCCGGCTTCCCGCTCACCACCAGCAGCCCCCGGATCCGGCCCGCTTCCGCTCCGGTGTGGACCTCCTCGATGATCTCCGAGAACCTCCGCATGACCGCTTCGGTGAGGACGTTGGCACTGCGGTCGGGATCATCGAAGGTGACCATGGCCAGCCCTTCGTCCGTCACGGTCAGGTGAGGAGAGAGAGCGGTGGGGGGCTCGGGTGTGGCTTTCATGAGGTCGCCCTGTTCCATAGTGGCGGGATGGTACCGTAGGGGGGCCGGGACCCCGAAACACAGAACGCCCCGGGGCCCACCATATCGTGGGGACCCCGGGGCGCGGACAACCGCTGGAGGACCGGTGAGGTCAGTAGACGTCCCGGAGCTCGGCGTTGTCCCGGTTCAGCAGGATCTCGATGGGGTCCCCGCGCTCCACCTCGACACGGATGTTCCAGTAAAGTTCCTCCATGGTCAGGTCGTGGCGGGCGTAGACCCACCACTCGCCCGGGTCGGCAAAGAAACGGACCTGCCCGGTGGCGTCGGTGGTGTCGGCCAGGATCTCCCGGCGGGTCTCCTGTAGCCGGGCGGCCACGATCTCACCGTAGTCGGCGAAGGCCTCGTCCTCCCACACCTCAATCTCGATCCGAAGGCGGTCCAGCGCCTCCATGACCTCCTCCTGCATCCCGGTGAAGCGCTCGAAGGCGTCGTCCCGTCGGTTCTCGGCGTCCCGGACCAGGCCTTCCACCTGGTTGAACTCACCGAAGAGCTCCCGGTAGCGGGTTTCGCCCTGGCTGTACTGGGCCATCTCCTCGCTGATGTTCTCGAGCCGTTCCCGGTATTCCAGCCACTCGGCCTCAGCTTCGCGCCACTCCTGCTGGGCCTCCAGGATGGAGTCCCGCTGAATGGCGAGCTGCTCGGGGATCTGGGGCTCGGGGCGGTCGGCTTGGGCGGTCAGCGAGTCGAAGATGTGGTCCCGGTCGAAGGGCAGAAGCTGAATCGGCATGTTCTCGATGGGCCGGATCTCCTGCTCGCCGGTGTCGGGGTTCATCCGCTCCACCTCGGCGGTGACCACTACTTCGCCTGGCCCGCACGCGGCGAAGACCAAGGGCAGAAGGACCGCACTCCAAAGGCTTCGTCGGGTCATTATCTCACTCCGGGATTCAATTCAGGGAAAGTGGACCGAAGGTAGCAATCGATTCGAAAGTGGGCAACCGCAGCCGTCGCAGGGGCGTAGCACCTCAACAGCCTTCTCAACGACCGGTGCGCATCATGTGCAGGGGACCCAGGACGAAGATCCGGGGGGGACCGGCCGCGGCAGCGGCCTGGGACAGACCGTCCCGACTCAGGCGCCAGACGTCGGCCTGGGGGTCGGGGATCTCGTCCTCTTCAGCGACGATCCGGGCCAGCCACCGGCTCCGCTCCAGGGGGCCACTCATGTCCAGAAGCACCTGGTTCCGGAATCGGCGCCGGCTCAGCTCGAAGAAGGACCCTTCGGGGGGAGCTTCGACGATGGACTCCATGGCCGCCAGCGTTCGTTCCTCCCAGCGGGCGGCTTCCCGCGGATCGGCCGAGATGGAGACGGTGAGGACGGGGCGACCCTCCAGGACCTCCACACGGACGTCGGCGCCGTAGAGCCCCGGATCCGGGGGCGACGAGACCAGCCCTTCTTGCAGGGTGAGGGCCAGGAATTCCAGGAGCGACCGGGACGTCCCCTGAGGGAAGGGCCAGGCCACGGCGAACCAGACGCTGGTGATCTCCCGGTCCACCTCCCGGCGATCTCCTTCGGACCAAGCCGGCGGGCCTTCCGGAGACGACGGAACGCCCAGGGGTGAGAGAAGATCACGCTGGAGCCGGGTCCTGGGGGGGGCGGGCCGAGGCTCCGCCGGGGCTGCCAGGGTATCGGCCCCGGCCCGGCGTGCAGTGGGCCGTTGGCCCTCACCTGCTTGCTGAAAAGGCGAACGGGCCGACGCGGTCCGGATCTCTCCCGGGAGCACCCGTTCCACATCATTGCGAGAGACCGGACCCACCACCGCCGCGGTGGCAGATGCCGGATCCAGGTGTCGAGTCCGGAAGTCATCCAGATCGCCGAGGTCGATGGTCTCCACCGAGCTCCCCGTGCCGCCCACCGGCCGGCCGGCCGGCGACTGCGGTCCACGCACCAGGCGGACCCGTTCCAGCTCGAAGCTCCGGACCGGAGCGCCTTCCTCGAAGGTGAGGCGTGCCAGTTGGCGGGCTCGGGCCGCCTCGAGCTCCGCTCCCGGCAGGGGTGCACCGTCCAGGAGGTCCTGGACCGCCGACAGTCCCGCCTGCCACTCCCCCGGGGCGGTTACGAGGCTGACCAGAAACTCGTCACGGGTGACCCCGACGCTGACCCGGGAGGGGCTTCGGGCCAGCTGGCGGTTGGCCTCCGCCTCCATGACCTGGGCCAGGAGGTGGGCGGTGCCTTCCTTTCCCTGCTCGTCCTGGGCCGAGCCGGCGGGAAAGCGCAGGGTGACGGCCACGGCCACGGGAGAGGGGTCGGACTGGACCACCACGGTCCCATACTGGAGCTCGGCGGAAGGAGGGGACTGGACCGGAGCCACCAGCAGGAGTGCGCTCAAAAGCGAGGCGATCATGGCTCCAGCTCCTCCCTCACCGGCGACCTCGCCGCCAGCTCCCGGAGGAGTGCCTCGACCTGGTCCAGGGTCACGTCCCGGAGCTCCCGGAGGAAGGCATCAGCGGATTCCGGGTCTCCGTCACGGTCCCAGGCCGAACCCACGAACTCCGCCAGGCCGGCCGGGTCCTGCGCCGAAGCCCTGACATCGGCTTCCAGCTCCGCCACCGCTCGGGCGACACGTTCCCCTTCCACCTGTCCGGCCCCCTCGGCCAGGAGACCCGAGAGCCGGTTCGAGAGCGCGCTTCGGCCTCGGGGATAGGCGGCTCCGGAGAGAACCAGGGCCCTTCGGAGGCCGATCTCCCAGATCTCCACCGAGGCTTCGAAGTCGCCGGGCGAATCCCGGACCATCCCGGCCAGAAGGCGAGCGGTCACCAGGCCCGTGCCCAGCGAGGCGCCCTCCAGGGGATAGCCGTCGGCCACCCAGTACCGGATGACCTCCGGGGATCCCAGGGACTGGCCCCTGGCCCCGGTGCCGGAAAGCTGCGGCGAGGGACCTTCCTCGGGAAGTCCCAGGTCGGTGAGGACCGAGAGGAGGACGGGAGCGTCGATACGGCCCGCCGCCACCACCCGGGCGTCGCTCCGGACATGGCTTCGGGCCCAGACGGCAGAGAGGCGGCCGTGGTCCATTCGGTCGAAGGCGCCCTGGCTCCCCTGCAGGGGTGTGGCACCTGGGGAGAGTGCGTTCAGGAGTCGCAGCGCCAGGGTCCCTTCGGGTGTTTCCAGGCGACGATCCAGGTCGGTGCGGGCCTCCCGCCGGGCCGCCTCGAAGCGGTTCGGGTCCGGGGGCGAGAGCCCCACCCGGAGGATCCAGGCCAGAAAGTCCAGGTCCTCCACCGATCCCGTCACCTGGTAGACCATGGTCCTGGGGGTTCGCTGGACCTGGGCTCGGGCTCCGATACGGCCAGCAAGGTCGTCCATCCGGTCCCGGGCCTGAATGCGGAGGAGTTGGCCGGCGCCGGCTTCCTCCACCGTCTCCTCGAGTGGAATGGAGACGCGCAGCGAGACCACCTCGGTGGCCCCGGTCTGGAAGAGGGCGATGGCAGGCCCGCCCGGGGGAGTGAGCACCGTGTCCGGTACCAGGGCCTGTGCCTCTGATGGGGCCGGGGATCCGAAGGCCAGGGCCAGAGCGGTGAGGATGGCGACCGAAGTCAAAGCTTGCAGTGGTCGTCGGGCCGAAGGGAGCGTGGGCTCGGAGTGCAGTCAGAGCATCCGTTACCCGCCAGCAGCACCTCGGGGTCCGTACCGTGATCGAAAGGGGAGCACGGCCGCTGGGTCAGGGCACGGCCCCGGTGATCACATAATCGGACGGGTTCACCGGCCGGTTTCCCACATGGACCTCGTAGTGGAGGTGGGGAGATGTGGCGGTTCCGGAGCTTCCTACCTGGGCGATGACGTCGCCGCGCTGGACCGAGTCCCCCACGCTCACCAGGAGCTGGGAGGCGTGCCCGTAGAGGGTTCGGTATCCGTGGCCATGGTCCAGCTCCACCACCAGACCGTACCCGGCCCGCCGGCCGGAGAAGACCACGGTGCCCTGCGCGGCCGCCATGATGGGCGTTCCCCGGGGCGCGGAGATATCGACGCCGTAGTGGGGCCTGGCTTCGTGGTGGATGGGGTGCTCCCGGGCCGAGCTGAAGCCCGAGGTCACCCGACCCTGGGTGGGGAGGATCGAGGGCGTGGCCTGCAGGAGATCCCGATGGGCCTCGAGGGAATCGGCGGCCTCGGCCAGGCTTGCCCTAAGGAGGTGGGTCCTGCGCTCCAGTGCGTTCAGGTCATAGGCGGCTGCGAACGCCGCCTTGCCCAGGTCCTCGTTCAATTCGAAGAGGGGATGGTCCTCCAGCGTCGGGGACCCCGGGCCACCCACGCCCACCTGCCGGATGTCGTCGTCGATCTTGTCCAGACCGGCCAGAACCCGCACCTCCGAGTCCCTCTCGGCCAGGTAGCCCAGCTCCTCCTCCAGGACGCCGACCTGCGACTGAAGGCGCTCGAGCTCGCTGGACAACGCCTGGTTCTGCTGCTGGAGCTGGATGTTCTTTGCCGAGTCCACGCCGCGAATTCCGGCAAAGACCAACACGATCAACGCAGCCACGCACCCGATGCCGGCACCAGCCGCCAGGAGGCGCAGGGTACGGACGGGAAGGGTGAGCTGTCGAAGTTCCTCTCCTCCATTACGAAGGAGGAGGAGCGTCCACTTGTCTCGGTTCATAGACTCCAATGTTGCGAAGGCCGTCTTCGCCAGCACGCACTACGAGAGGAACACGCCGGCCGGCGTGTGGGCGACAGCCCACCCGCATCCGACTGTTCCTGAACAGCGGTGAAGATTAGTGGGGGGGCCACGAGCGCGTCAACCCACCACGCCGTGCCGTCAGTCCACCTTCACTCGCGGGAAGAGCGGAGGTGCCTTCTCCACCAACAGGGAGGAGGGGACGACCTCCGCGGCCTCGTTCAGGGTCGGAACACCGTCCAGCCCCAGGCTGTCGGCCAGAGCGGCCATCTTGCCGGGCATGGCCGGCAGGAAGAGAGCGGTGAGATGGACCAGGGCCTTCAGGAGGGAGCCCAGGGTCCGGTCCAGCTCCTGAGCGGTGTCCTCCTGCCGGGCCAGCGCCCATGGTTCCTGGCTCTCTACGTACCCGTTGGCGGCCCGGGCCAGCTCCATGGCGGCGGCCAGCGCTTCGTGCAGCCGGAGCTCTTCCATGGAACCGTGGACCTGGCCCAGTGCCTCCTCGATGGGGTCGTCCAGCCCGTCGAAGGTGGCCGGGCCCACCTGCCCGTCCCGGTACCGGACCACCATGGAGGTGACCCTGCTCGCCAGATTCCCCAGCACGTTGGCCAACTCCTCGTAGCGGGTGAGGAACCGTTCGGGGGTGTAGGAGGCATCGCCGCCGGTGGGCATCTCCCGGAGCAGGAACCACCGGACGGCGTCGCTTCCGAACTGCTCCCGCAGCTCCAGGGGATCCACCACGTTCCCCAGCGACTTGGACATCTTGGTATCGCCCACCACCCACCACCCGTGGGCCAGGATCTGCCGCGGGAGGGGGAGGCCCGCACCCATGAGGAGGGTGGGCCAGTAGACGGCGTGGGTCGTCAGGATGTCTTTGCCGATGAGGTGGAGGTCCGCCGGCCACCACGAGCCCGACACGTCGTCGAACCCCTGGTCCTCCGCCGGGGCGTCGGGTCGGATGGCGCCAGATGCGGTGAGGTAGTTGATGAGGGCGTCCACCCAGACGTAGGTAACGTGCTCGTCGTCGAAGGGGAGGGGGATCCCCCACTCCAGGCGGCTTCGCGGCCTGGAGATGGAGAGGTCCGACAGGGGGTTCTGCAGGAATCCCAGGACCTCGTTCCGGCGATTCTCCGGACGGATCCACTCGGGGTTCTCCTCGATGTGCCGGATCAGGTCCTCCTGGAACCGGCTCATGCGAAAGAAGAAGTTCTTCTCCCGGATCCGCTCTACCGGCCGGCCTGCGATGGGATCGGTCCGATCGGGGCCCAGCTCCTTTTCGGTAAAGAAGCGCTCCTCGTGCACCGAGTACCACCCTTCGTACTCGGCCTCGTAGATGTGGCCCCGGTCCATGAGGCGCTGCACGAACGCCCGGACCACCCCCTGATGTTCGGCTTCGGTGGTCCGGATGAAGCGGTCGTAGGAGATGTCCAGCTCGGCCCACGCCTCCCGGAAGCGCCCGGCCATGGCGTCGCAGAGTTCCTGGGGCGCTATGCCCCGTCGTCTGGCTTCCTCCTGGATCTTCTGACCGTGCTCATCGGTTCCGGTGAGGAAGAGTACCCGGGCGCCGGCCTGTCGGTGGTAGCGGGCCAGGGCATCGGCCAGGAAGGTGGTGTAGGCGTGCCCGATGTGGGGCTCGCCGCTGGCGTAGTAGATGGGCGTGGTGAGGTAGCGTCGATCTGAATCGGACACAGGCTCGGATGCCTCGCTTCAGGAAATGGGACGATGGAGTAAGGGCCGGAAGGTGGGAGCCGTCAGGAGGCGGACCCGCCGCCGGCCGGCCCGCTGGAGGCCTCCCGGACCTCCTTCTTGAGGGCCTCCAGCTCCACAGTGCGTCGGTCTCCCTCCGAATCCTTCAAAGTGACCCGTTCTCGCCAGATGTCCACCTGCAGGACCTCTTCCGGGCCCCGAGAGGTCTTGAGGGTCTTGCCCTCCCGGGGGAAGCGGCGCCGAGCCTGCACGTAGGTGTCGTGCTCGTACTGGAGGCAGCACATGAGGCGCCCGCAGCAACCGGAGATCTGGGCCGGGTTCAGTGAGAGGTTCTGGTCCTTGGCGAGCTGAAGGGAGACGGGTTTCAGCTCAGGAAGCCAGGTGGAGCAGCAGAGCTCCCGGCCGCAGCGGCCCACGCCCCCCAGGAGCGCGGACTCGTCCCGCACCCCGATCTGCCGGAGTTCGATGCGGGTTCGGAAGGTCCGGGCCAGATCCCGGACCAGTTCCCGGAAATCCACCCGACGATCGGCGGTGAAGTAGATGGTGAGCTTCTTCCGGTCGAACTGCCACTCGGCCTCGGTCACCTTCATGCGGAGCCCGTGGTCCTCCACCTTCTCCCGGGTCGTGGTTCGCACCCGCTCCTCGTCGCGGCGGAGGCTCTCCAGGACGTCCAGCTCGTTCTCCCGGGCCGGGCGGACCACCTGCCGCTCGGGCACCGGGGTCCCGCACCCTCCCGAGGCGGAGCACTTGCGCTCCGCTACGGCCCCCAGCGCCAGCACCTCGCCCAGGTCCTGGCCCCGGTCCGCTTCCACGATGACGTGCTCTCCCGGTGCCAGCTCCATGCCCTGGACGGTGAAGTATTCCTTTCGGCTTCCCTTGAATCCCACCTCAGCGAATGTGGACATGACGCGTCCTCCCCGAAGCCTGATCTATCAGGCGCTTCATCCGTTCTCCTTCCATGAGCCCAGCTCTCCGAAGCGGGCCCAGCGAGCCTGCCGCCGAGCCTCCGAATCCATGGCCCGAAGCTCGCCCAGAT
>PWLA01000098.1 GCA_003559555.1 Gemmatimonadota bacterium
ATCGGGAGCCGACACACCGATCCAACGCGGCGCGCTTCCGGAGTCCTACTCCTCCCTTCCCCCTGGCGCCACGCTGATGGTCCGCTCGGTCCGGTTGAACTCGCCCGGCACCGGGACCCCTTCCGGATCCAGGAGCTCGAGCCCGATGGTGTGCTCCCCGGCCGGGAGTCCCACCAGAATGTGCGGTGCCCAGCTCGTGATGAGGGTCTCGCCCATCCCGTCCACGAAGAGGCGCACCCGGTAGCCCTCCGGCGACAACCTCACCCCGGAGAGGTAGAAGTCCACCAGGATGGAGTCGGCATCGGCGCCAGTGTACTCTCCCACGGGCCGGGAGTACGTCAGGAGAGGCTCATCCGGCTCCACCAGGGGCCGCCGCTCTCCCTCTCCCACGTGAAAGTTGCGCACGGCGAAGGTCCCTGGCGTCTTCACCGCCTCGTGCCAATCGGTGCCGGGGAAGGCCCGAAGCAGATGGTCGCCGGGCGGGAGACCGGTGAGCCTCACCGGCTCATCCAGATCGTAGACGGCCCGATAACGCTCGTCGTTCAGGACCAGGTGCACGTGCTGCCCGTCGGCCGCCCGGGCCAGCCCCCGCTCCGCTCCTCCAGGGGTGGAGACGCCCAGCTCGTAGCCGGAGAGGGTAAGGTGCACCTCCACCATCTCCCCTTCGGAGAATCGCTCCCCCTCCTCCGGCAGGGCGATTCCCAGGCGGGCATCGGGGAATTCCGGAGCCGGCTCGGGGGCCGGCACCAGCTCGAAGTCCGGCGCGGGGCGTTCGGCCCGGTCGGGGACATCCGGATCCGGAGCCTCGTCGCCGCAGCCCGGAACCCCCGCCAGGAGGAGGCCCGCGAGAGCGAGAAGTGGGACGGGACCGAAGCTGCGGGCACGGCCGGAGGGGAGGGCACGGCCCGGAGCGGCGAAGAGCGTCAGAGGGTTGGATCGCATGAGTGTTCGTCTTCCAGGAAAGGGATCGGGGCGGCTGCAGAAGGTACACCTGTCGCCGCGAGCCCGCACGTCCGGAGTCCATGGAGTTCCGGCGCGAGCCCGGTGAAGGGCCCATGACGCCGGAGGCGACCCCGGGACCGGATCCCGGAGTCGCCCACCGTCGCAGTCACTTGCGGTCGGGACCGCCGGTCAGACCGAGCGGATCCAACCGCCCTTGGCGTCGGCGTACTTCTGGCCCACCACGTCCCAGTTCACCACATTCCAGAAGGCTTCCAGGTAATCGGGACGCCGGTTCTGGTACTTGAGGTAGTAGGCGTGCTCCCACACATCCACACCCAGGATGGGGGTGGAGCCGCTGCTCAGCGGCGAGTCCTGGTTCGCCGTGGAGGTGACCTTCAGATCGCCGAAGGGGTCCACCACCAGCCAGCCCCAACCCGATCCGAACTGTCCGGCGGCGGCACCGGCGAAGGTCTCCTTGAACTTGTCGAAGGAGCTGAAGGCGGAATCGATGGCGCTGGCCAGCTCACCCCCGGGGGCGGAGCTGCCGCCCGGCTTCAGGGTTTCCCAGAAGAGGGCGTGGTTGAAGTAGCCTCCTCCGTTGTTCCGCACGCCAGTTCGGACCTCGTCAGGGAGGGCCGGAAGCGCCCGAAGAAGCTGTTCGGCCGAGTAGCCGTGCAGGGAGTTGTGGCCTTCGATGGCCTTGTTCAGCTTGTTGGTGTAGCCGTTGTGGTGCTTGGAGTGGTGGATCTCCATGGTCTGGGCGTCGATGTGGGGCTCCAGGGCATCGTACCCGTATCCGAGTTCGGGAAGCTTGTGGGGATAGGCCATGAATCGCGTCTCCTTATGTGGGAGGTTGAAAGGTTCGAGTGACTCGTTGTGGCGAAGGCTCGTCGTGCCGCGGTGGGGGTCGGTGCAGCGTCCGGCATCCCACCGCCCTGCCCGGCTATGGGAAAACCCGGTTCGCACCTGAGCGTTCCGGCCGACGGAGATCAGGGTGACGCCCCCGGACTCCACCGCCGCCCGCCGGATCCTCCTGGTGGACTGCGACGTCTTTTTCGTGCAGGTGGCCCGCCAGGAAGATCCGGACGGGGCCGGACGGGCTCCTCTCCTGGTAGTGGGGGGATCGCCTTCGGGCCGGGGCGTGGTCACCTCGGCGGACTATCCGGTACGCGAGTTCGGGGTCCGGTCGGGGATGCCCATGGCCCGGGCGCTGGAGCTCTGCCCCCGGGCCACGGTGGTGCCGGTCCCCAGGGAGGCGTGTCGGCGCCGGAGCCGGCAGGTCCGCGCGGTGCTGCGGGAGATGGCCCCGGTGGTCCAGGCGGCCTCCATCGACGAGTTCTACCTGGACATGACCGGAACCCAGCGCCTGTACCGGGGCGAGTCGCTGGAAGACACGGCGCACCGGATCCGTCGCCGGGTCCTGGACCGGACCGGAACCTCGGTGTCAGTGGGCGGAGGCACCGTCCGCCTGGTGGCCAAGCTGGCGGTGGAGCGCGGAAAGCCGGGAGGCGTGCACGTGGTCCCCCCGGGACGAGAGGCAGCCTTCCTCCGCGAGCATGCCCTGGCCCGGATCC
Organism: Gemmatimonadota bacterium; assembly: GCA_003559555.1. GTDB lineage: Bacteria > Gemmatimonadota > Gemmatimonadetes > Longimicrobiales > Gaopeijiaceae > PWLA01. The sequence continues at coordinate 2,517 of PWLA01000098.1, forward strand.
CGGGGATCGGTCCCAGTCTCCTGGACCAGCTCGAGGCAAAGGGGATCCGGACGGTGGACGAGCTCCTCCCCGTGGACCAGGAGTGGCTCCGGCGCTGGTTCGGGCCCACCCGGGGACGCTGGCTATGGGAGCGGATCCGGGGAATCGATCCCTCGACGGTGGAGGCGGAACCGGAGCGGAAATCCATCTCGTCGGAGCGGACCTTCCCCACCGACATCGAGGCGGACCGGACCCTTCGCCGTCACCTGCAGCGGCTCTCCATGGAGGTGGGTCGTGTACTGAGGGAGAAAGGCATGCGGGCCCGGACGGTGACGGTGAAGCTGCGGGACAGCGATTTCACCACCCGCCAGAGCTCCCGTACCCTTCCGGAGCCATTGCAATCGGACCAGGCCATCTACCGCACCGCCGACGACCTCCTGGGAGACCTCCGGGATCGGCGCCGGGCTCCCGCTCGGCTCCTGGGAGTGGGGGTCTCGTCGCTGGAGGACGGGCCCGGCGCACGCCAGCTCTCCCTTCTGGACGAGGCCGGGGGACCCGAGACGGATCGAGACCGGACCCTCTCCCGGACCACCGACGAGCTGAGGCGCCGATTCGGGCCCGACGCGGTCCTCCCGGCCCGGATCATGGAGCCCGGAGGAGACGACGACGACCAGGACCGCACTTCCGAACCAGAGGACACCCCATGACGACTCCTTCCAGACGCTGGTCCACCCCGGCCTCCCGCGACGAGGTCCGGGAGCTCTTCGGCCACCCGAGCCCCCTGGTGGGGATGGTCCACCTGCCGCCTCTCCCTGGGAGTCCCCGGTGGAGTCACAACATGGATTCGGTTCTGGACTCGGCCCGACGGGACGCGGCCGCCATCCTTGAAGGAGGGATGGACGGGGTGCTTGTGGAGAACTTCGGCGACGTGCCCTTCCACCCAGAGCAGGTGCCGGCCGAGACGGTGGCGGCCATGGCGCTTGTCCTGGACGCGGTGCGCCAGGTCGCCGGGACGCAACCGGTGGGGCTCAACGTCCTCCGCAACGACGCCCGCAGCGGCATCGGCCTGGCGGCGGTCACCGGTGCGGCGTTTCTCCGTG
>PWLA01000207.1 GCA_003559555.1 Gemmatimonadota bacterium
GCTCGATTCCGGCCACGAACACCAGGACCGTGACGCCCAGAGTCAGGACCTCGGCCAGAAAGTCGGTGTCCATGGTGATCAGGGCCGAGGCCCCGATGCCCGTCAGAATCAGGAAGGGGATGGCCGGAAATCCGGTGATCCGGGCCAGGCCGTAGCCGACGGCGGCGGCCAGGAGGAGGGCGGTGAGCTCGATCATCGGCCGAACACGCCTTCCTCGGCCAGCTCCCGGGTCATTTCGTCGACACCCGCCGCCCGCGAGTTCAGAAGCAGGGTGACGTTGAAGGGCTCGAGCTCCCGCTCCGCCACCTGGTCGAAGGCGTGGATCACGGTGGGGATGCCCAGCTGGGTTCCCCTGTAGGCCAGCAATCGGTTCACGTCCTCGATGTGCAGGGCGGAGATGAGCATCCGAGCCTGCTGGATGTTGGCTTCGTCCAGCACGGACATGTACTCGGCGTTGCCCAGGACCGTAGCGCACGGGAGTCCCCGGAGCTTGTCGGGGTCCGTGTCAATGGCCAGGGTGCGCTCTCCCCGTTCGCACAGGCCCTCCACGATGAGCCGTCCCAACGAGTTCATCCCCACCACCACGATGTGGTCCCTCAGGCGCACTTCCTCTTCCGCCTCCGGAGCTTCGTCGTCGGCTGGGTCGGGGGAAGGGGCGCCGGTGAGCCAGCGCAGGAGGCCTCGGCGCTCAAACCACTCCACCAGGTGCTCCCCCCGGGTGACGGAGATGGACGACAGCCCCATCGTCAGGAGCCCCACGGCGGCCACGATGGAGATCATCCGGTCGTCGATGAGGCCGTTGGCCAGGGCGAGCGAGGCCAGGATGAAGGAAAATTCCGAGGTCTGGCCCAGGGTCACCCCGGCCCGCGCGGCGGTGCGGGGCGTTTCGCCCAGGCTTCGGGTGAGCCAGCCGATGAGGGGAGGCTTCAGCAGGAGCGTGAACACCACCAGCGCCAGCACCAGAGGCCAGGCCTGCAGGGCGGCACCCAGCTGCATCTGGATCCCCAGCGAGACGAAGAACACCGCCACGAAGAAGTTCATGAGGGGATGGACCCGACGCCGCAGGTCGTGGCTGTAGGGGAGTTGGGCCAACGCCACGCCCGCGATGAAGGCGCCCAGTTCCACGGAGAGCTCCAGTACCTCCGACCCCAGCACCAGCACGAAACACCAGGCAAGGCTCCACACCAGAATGGCAGGCTGGGACCGGGCCATGGCTCCGAAGAGCCAGGGGAGGACCTTCCAGGCCAGCAGACTGGCCGAGCCCAGGAGGACGGCCATTCCCATGAACGCGAATCCCAGGTCCCTGGCCAGAGCCGCCGCCTCCAGCTCCACCTCCCCGCTGAGTCCGGCTACGATGGTGAGCACCACCACCACCACCAGGTCCTGTACCAGGAGAATGCCCACCGCCACCCGGCCGTGCCGGGCGTCCAGGGCCCGAAGCTGATCCAGGAGCTTCACCACGACCACCGTGCTGGAAAAGGTGAGCGCTACACCCAGAAACAGGATCTCTCCGCCCGAAAGCCCGAAGCCCCAGGCGATGGCCGCCACCGCGCCTCCGGTGATGGTCATCTGCGCCAGTCCGGCCCCCAGCGCCACACCTCCCACCTCCTTGATCTTGGCCAGCGACAGCTCGAGGCCCACCAGGAAGAGGAGGAGGATGATGCCCACCTCCGCGATGAGATGCAGGGTGTGGGTCAGCTCCACCAGACCCAGGAGGGGACCCACCAGGAGGCCGGCCAGGATATAGGCCACGATGGTGGGAAGGCGCACCATCTGGACTGCCAGGGCCACCACGGTGGCAGCCAGCAGGATGATGCCGAGATCCTGCAGCAAAGGCTGTTCAGGCATCGTGGGTCGTCAAGATTGATGGGATGTCGAGCCGTGTTCGGGCTCGAGGGATCGTCGTCTGGCCCCTCCCGCTGGTCTTCAACCCCAGAAGGGCAGGAGGCTCCAGAGGAGCGCCCCGGTCAGCAGCGGGATCACCAGGTTGTCGTCGAGGGACCAGGGAATCCGCTCGGCCGCGGTCACCACGACGGCTACCCCGGCGGCGACGGCGACCCCCGTGAAGGGGGCGAGCACGACGGCGGCCACGGCCAGAAACACCAGTGAGCCCTCGAAAGTGCCGGTCCCGAACGAACGCTTCCCCCAACGCCTCCCCACGTACGAGGCAGCCGGATCGGCCAGAGCCAGAACCAGGACCGCTGGGATGACCACCTCTACGGGGTAGAGGGCCACCGTGAGGAAGGCCCCCAGGACGAACCAGGTGGACGAGGCGATCCGGTCCGCTTCCCGGGGTGAGGCGAAGGGCCGGAGGAGGCGGAAGAAGAGGCGATTCAGGCTGGCGATCCGGAGGCGGAGCAGGTCGAAGAGGAGAAGCAGGCCTGCCAGGGCTCCCAGGACCGTCACCGCCGTGGTCCACGACGGCTCCAGCGTCACGAGTCCCAGCACCACGACGAGCCCCCACGACGCGTGGAAGACCCGCCGCCACGGCTGCAGGCCCTCGGTTCGCTGCACCAGGGTGTCGATTTCGGTCATGGGCGGCGGCGGGGACGGAGAGGGGGCTCAGCCCGCAGGGGGTGTGGAGCCAGGATCGGTGGTTGTGACATTCCCGGCATCGCCCGCCGCGGCGAACCACGCGTGAAGTTCGTCCAACTCCCGAGCCTCGAAAAGTCCGTCCAGGTCGTCGGCCTGGCGGAGGATCCGGGCCACCCGCGTCAGGCGCCGGAGGTGATCGTGCCGCCTCTCCAGTGGGCCGAGAAGCACTGGAACCACGTGGGCGGGACTGGAGGAGTGGGGAAAGCGGACCCCCTCCGGGCTCAGTCCCAGGAACATCAGGGGCTCGGAGAGGTCCGGGACCAGGGCATGGGGAAACGTGATCCCCGGTTGGATCTCGGAGGAGAACTCCTCCTCGGATGCGGCCAGCCGCCCGGTGATCTCCTGCACCGTATCGGGGTCGTCGAAGTGCGTGGAGAGAAGCTGCCGGAGGCCGTCGCGGAAGTCACCGCCGGGCAGGTCGAAGACGATTCGTTCCGGTTCAAGGCCGAACGGAAGGACGCCTTCGGCGGATCCCGGGGCCTCGGAAGCCGCTTCCACCTCCGACGGATAGACCACCAGGAAGCTTTCTGGGACCAGCGAGGAGAGCTGGCCGGGGAGCTTCTCCAGCTCCCTGTGCCAGGTTATGGTACCCCTGCGGGAGCTGAGAACCATGACCAGGTCCTGCGGCTCCAGGCGGGTGCGGAGCTCCCAGAGCATGGGCCCCCAACCCTCGACCCGGTCGAAACTCATGGGGAGCTCGGGCTTGGCCTTCTGGAAGAGTTCCCGGTAGTGGTCCGGGTCGTCGTCGATGACCAGGACCTCGAAGCGGGCGTCCACCTCGGAGGTGAGGTTCTTCAGGGCGCCGGCAGCCTCGATGAATCCCGGGTGACGGTCGGCCCGGGGAGGGATCACCATGACGACCCGCTGAGTGGTGTTCAGGGGGTGGCCCATCTTGGCCACGATGACCATCTGGCGGGTCTGCTCCAGGAGCTGGTCCAGTACCGTACCGAAGACCGCCGTGCGGCTCCCGCTCGCCCGACCGTCCCAGCCTACCACC